>JBKJMH010000250.1:0-5340 GCA_046596625.1 Vicinamibacterales bacterium
GTCCCAGGAGATCTTCTCACCCGGCATGATCAGCTTGCCGGTGCCGTCGAGGTACCGGTCGTAGCCCTTGCCGATGGCCCATTCCATGAGCTGGGGACGGCGGTTCACGAGGTCGGCCGCAGCCTGCGAGGCCGAGCCCGACACCGAGACCGGACGACCGCCGATGCCCTGGTTCACGGCAGCAGCATTCTCCGGGCTCAGGATGTGGTACGCGATCGAGTGATGCAGGATCTTGCGCGCGTTGAGGTTGGTCGGCCGAATTTCGACCATCCGGACCCAGCGGGGTTCGGTGACCGGAATGTCGCTGACCGGACGCCACCACTGGTCCTGCGAGACCGCAGGCATCGTGTATTCGGGCGACTTGACGATGAGGTCGGGAGCACCGTAACCGTCGCGCTCACCCTGCCAGAACAGCGTGGTAGCCACCGGCTTTGCCTTGAAGTCGGCCGGGGCGCCCTCGAGCGCGCCGCCGTCAACCCACGCCACGACCGTCGCGACCTGCTCGTCGGTCAGCGCCATGTCGTTCTTGAACTTCTGCACGCCGACGCTGCGGTCGATGTGCCACGGCGGCATCTGGCGCGATTCGACGCGCTGCTTGATCGAGCGGGCCCACGGGCGCGCATCCTGGTAGGTGACCAGGGACATGGGGCCGATCGAGCCGGGTTCATGACACGACTGGCACCGGGACTGAAGGATGGGCGACACGTCCTTGTTGAATGTCACCTGCTTGCCCTGCTGCGCGAACGCCGCGCCCGGCAGTGCGAGGAATGCGCCGACGGCGATTCCCAGGTGGAGCTTCGAACCATGCATCATTTAGGCTCCTCTTTCGTATTCCTGTTGCGAACGACCCGTTGACCAGACCGCACCGTTCGGCCCGGGCGGATGACTTCAGCGGCATCTCGTGGGTGGCGCCGAAAGACCGCCACGTCGCGGATTATCGGCGTTTCCCATCGATTACCAAGGGGAAATCCCCCCTTGGTCGCTGATTATTCCCCCTCTGCCAGGAGAGGCGCAATATCCAATATCAAAGATGCGATAAATGAGCAGCACTGCCGGGGCATGGGCGGGCACTGCTGCGTGGTACACTCTTCGGTCGGTACTGTCCGGAATATTTCGTCCGATACATCAAATAACATCAGAGCACGAGCACTCTCACGACCAACCGCGCGGCCCCGCATCCGAGCGGCTGCACGCGCGCCTCGATGTGAAGTACGGAAGGTAGGATTGCAGGGGTATGACGAACTGGCAGGGGGTTTCCGGAGTCAACCGTGCCTATGTGCTCGAGTTGCACGAGCGGTACCTGAAAGACCCGAACGCGGTCGATGCCGAAACCCGTGCCCTGTTTGCGACGTGGACACCGCCGGCTGACACGGCCGATGCGGCTCCCGTGGCGCCTGGCGAGTCGGCGTTGCAGAAGGCCGTCGGCGCCGTGACCCTGGCGCAGTCCATCCGACGCTACGGACACCTCGGTGCCCAGCTCGACCCCCTCGGGTCGACGCCTGTGGGCGATCCCACCCTCAACGCGGACACGCACGGCGTGACCGACGACGACCTCCGCGCGCTGCCGCCAACCCTCATCGCCTCACCGCTGTCCAACGGCGCGGCCACCATGCTTGATGTCGTGCACAGGTTCCGCGCGGTCTACTGCGCGACCTCCGGCCACGACTACTCTCATGTGTTCGTGCCCGAAGAGCGGCAGTGGCTGCGGGCGGCGGTCGAGAACGGGCAGTTCCGCGCCCCACTCGACCCGATCGATCCGGTGGCGCTCCTTGACCGGCTCTCCCAGGTCGAATCGTTCGAGCGATTCCTGCACCGCGCCTTCCAGGCCAAGACCCGCTTCTCCATCGAGGGGCTCGACATGACGGTGCCGATCCTCGACGAGATCATCGGCCATGCGGCCGACGCCGGCGCCAGCTCGATGTTCATCGGCATGGCCCATCGCGGGCGGCTGAACATCATGGCGCACGTCCTCAACAAGCCGTACGCCCAGATCCTCGCCGAATTCAAGGATCCCCTCATCAAGGATCACTTCCAGGAGGACATGACCTGGACCGGCGACGTGAAGTACCACGCCGGCGCCCATCGAGCCATCGAGAACGGCCGTGAAATGCACATGGTCATCTCGATGCCGCCCAACCCGAGCCATCTCGAGGCGGTGGACCCGGTGGTGCTGGGCATGGCCCGAGCCGCCGGCACCAACGTGGACGCGGCCGGAGCGCCCACCTTCGATCCGACCATGTCGATTCCGGTCCTGATTCACGGTGACGCCGCCTTCCCGGGGCAGGGCATCGTGGCTGAAACGCTGAACCTCGCCCGCCTGGCCGGCTACAACACCGGCGGCACGATTCACATCATCGTGAACAACCAGCTCGGGTTCACGGCGTCGTCGCGCGAGTCGTTCAGCACGTCGTACGCGAGCGGTCTGGCGCGCGGTTTCAAGGTGCCGATCGTCCACGTCAACGCCGACGACCCTGAAGCCTGTATCGAAGCCGCCCGTCTCGCCATCGCCTACCGCAACACGTTCAAGCGCGACTTCCTCATCGACCTCATCGGCTACCGGCGTCACGGCCACAACGAAGGCGATGAACCGGCCTTCACGCAGCCGCTGATGTACCAGAAGATTGCCGTGCACCCCTCCGTGCGCGAGATCTTCGCCACGGTCCTGGTGGCGCGCGGGACCATCACGGCGGCGCAGGCCGCCGACATGAACACGAAGTACCTGCGCGCCCTGCAGGCCGCGCTTGATGGCCTCGAGCCCGAGGTCGACTTCGTCGAGCCGATTCCGCCCGTGCCGCCGTCCGGCGCCGCCGCGAAGGTGAAGACCGGCGTGTCGCTCGAGCGGCTCGGCGAGCTCAACACGTCACTGCTGGCGCTGCCAGACGGGTTCAACGTCCACAAGAAGCTGGTCCGCGGCCGCGAGAAGCGCGCCCAGATCTTCGCGCAGCCTGAGGACCGGTCCGTCGATTGGGCCGCCGCCGAGGAACTGGCGTTTGCCTCCATCCTGAGCGACGGGGTCAGCATCCGCCTCACCGGTGAAGACGTGGAGCGCGGCACGTTCAGTCATCGGCACGCCGTGCTGCACGACCCGGCCACCGGCGAGACGTACGCGCCGCTCCACGGCATTCCGCAGGCACGCGCTGCGTTCGAGATCCACAACTCGCCCCTCACCGAACTGGCAACGATTGGCTTCGAGTTCGGCTACAACGTCCAGGAACCGTCGCGGCTCGTCATCTGGGAAGCGCAGTATGGCGACTTCATCAACGGCGCCCAGATCGTCCTCGACGAGTTCCTGCTTTCGGCGCGGAGCAAGTGGGGACAGCGTCCGTCGCTGGTGCTGTTGCTGCCGCACGCGCACGAAGGCGCGGGGCCGGAGCACTCGAGCGCGCGCCCCGAGCGTTTCCTGCAGCTGGCCGCGGACACCAACGTTCGCATCGCCAACTGCACCAGCGCCGCGCAGGTCTTCCATCTGCTGCGCCGCCAGGCGGGGCTGCTGCTGGTCGACCCGCTGCCGCTGGTGGTCCTCACGCCGAAGAGCCTGCTGCGCCATCCGTTCATGGCGTCCACCCCGCAGGAACTGGCCGACGGCCGCTTCTATCGCATGCTCGATGACGCGTCGGCCCGGGGCCGTGCCTCCGAGGTGCGTCGCGTGCTGCTCTGCACCGGCAAGATGGCGGTCGATCTGCTGTCCAGCGAGAAGCGCGACGCTGCCACCCACGTCGCCATCTGTCGTCTCGAGCAGCTCTATCCGCTGAACGTCGACGACCTCCGCACGATGCTCAGCGACTACACCAACGCCGATGAGATCGTGTGGGTCCAGGAAGAGCCCGAGAACATGGGCTACTGGGACTTCATGCGCTCGAATATCGAGGCTGCGGCCGCGGGGCGTACCGTGCGGCTGATTGCCCGTCCGCGCAGTGCGAGCCCGGCGGAAGGGTCCTCGTCTCGTCACTCGCACCATCAGCAGATTCTGGTCGACGCGGCCCTCGCGCCGACCGCCCAGAAGGCCCTCGGCCGGGCGCGCGGCGCGAAGCCGGCTGCCGAGAAGGTTGCTGGATAAAGACGGAAGCATTCAGAACGAAGAATTCAGAACTCAGGATCGGAACGCGTACTTCAGTTCTGACGTCGGACTTCTGAGTGCTCGATTCCGAAGGATTGTATGCCTGCACACATCGTAGTACCCGAAGTCGGTGAGTCGATCGTCGAAGCCCGCGTCGCTCGCTGGATGAAGAACGTCGGCGACGTCGTGGCGCTGGGCGACCCGCTGGTCGAACTCGAAACCGACAAGGTCAACCTGGAAGTGCCGGCACCGGTAGCCGGCGTGCTGAGCCGCATCGATCACCAGGCCGGCGCTGACGTGAAGATCGGCGAAGTGCTTGGACTCGTCGACGACTCTGGCGCCGCTGCGGCGGCTCCTGCTGCAGCGAAGCCCGCCGACGTGCCTGCCGCCGCGGCTGCGGGCGCCCGGGCGCCCGAGACGGACAAGACCCGCGCGACGCCGACGGCCAAGAAGGCGGCCGAGCAGAATGACGTGAACCTCGCCAGCCTGAAGGGCACCGGCGTGGCCGGTCGCGTCATGAAGAGCGACGTCGAGCAGGCCGCAAAAGGCAGTGCCCCCGCGAAGGCGGCGGCTCCGGCGCCAGCGCCCGCCGCTCCCGCCGTGCGTCCGCCCGCGCCGCGTACCGCCTCTGGCGACCGCTCCGAGGAGCGGGTGCGCATGTCGAAGCGTCGTGCCACCATCGCGCGCCGCCTCATCGAGGCGCAGAGCACTGCGGCGATGCTCAGTACCTTCAACGAAGTCGACATGTCGGCGGTGATGGCGCTGCGCGAACGCCGCAAGGTCGCCTTCAAGGACAAGAACGGCGTCAACCTCGGCCTGTCGTCCTTCTTCGTGAAGGCGGCCATCGGCGCGCTCAAGGCGATTCCGCGTGTGAACTCGGAGTTGCAGGGCGACGAGATGGTGCTCAAGCACTACTACGACATCGGCGTGGCCGTTGGCGCCGCCGAGGGGCTGGTCGTGCCGGTGCTGCGCGATGCCGACACGATGTCGTTCTCCGAAGTCGAGCAGCAGGTGCGGTTCTACGCCAAGGCGGCTGAAGAAGGCACGCTGTCGCTGGCCGACCTCAAGGGCGGCACCTTCACTATCACCAACGGTGGCGTGTTCGGCTCCCTGCTCAGCACGCCAATCCTGAATCCGCCGCAGGTGGGCATCCTCGGACTCCACGCCATAAAGGACCGCCCGGTTGCGGTCGGTGGGCAAGTGGTGATTCGCCCGATGATGTACATCGCGCTCACCTACGATCACCGCATCATCGACGGCTCGGACGCGGTCCGGTTCCTCGT
>JBKJMH010000193.1:0-8808 GCA_046596625.1 Vicinamibacterales bacterium
AGCCACGCATCGTTGACCGTGGAGTCCGGCACGAACACCGAGAATCGCGACTCATTCCGCTGCGCCTCAAACCACGCCATCATGTCGTTCAGCTCGGAGACGGTCGCCACGACGCGCGAGCGCCAGGACCGCTGCGCCTCGCCAGAGTCGTACGGCGGCACCGAGAGTGAACCGGCACCAGCACCTCGGCGCATCGCCATGCCGCCGATGTCGTTGATCAGAAGACCGCGGCCAGGGAACGACCTGAAGACGCCCGCCACGACCTCGCCAATCGTCACCGACGCCGCATTACTCGCCACTCCGACCGTGAAACCCGTGACACCCGTCGCCGTTGGGATAATGGGGATGTAAGCGTTAAACGGGATGGAGTTGGGGCGCGCCGCAGGCCCGGCTCCGGTCGCAGTGATGCCGCCCCCGATCGTGATGGTACGTGCCGCGTCGATGTTGTGGTTCGCGACGACGATGCCGGAGACCGACCCAGAGGTCGCCGCAATCGACCACGTTACCGTGCCGTTCGTGGCTCTCGCCGGACGGTTCGCACGGTCATCGACCAGCCAGTCGTCGGTGTAATCGCTGTCGGTCGTGCCGGCGCTTGTCGACACCGTGCCGCCGCGCTGCCAAAAGGCGTCCGGAGGAAGGTACAGAGACGGCATCAGGACACCGCCTTCACGAGCGTGCGGAACTTGCCGTAGCTTTTCCCGCCCGCCATGATGTCTTCGAGCACGAAGTCGCCGAGTTGTCTATCGCCGATTTGCACAATGACCTGCGTGCGCGAGGGCGCGTCTGTCGTTGGCGCCGCGCCAGACCCGAACGTCTTGCCAGCCCCTGAGAACGCGTACTGCTCTCGGCCGGCCTCGCCAGCCATGAAGAGCGTCGGTTTTGTCACGGTGCCGAATCCACCAGAGGCCATCGGGATCGGTGCGGGGTACGCCGGGAAGTCGTTGGTGTAGTCGTTCGCGCCGGGGATCTGGTCGACGTTCCACCGCACGCGCCCGGTCACTTCAGGGTCTGGAATGTTCGCGATGGCCAGCCCGAGTCCGCGCGAGATCGCATCCGTCAATTTCGTGACGGCGTCGACGATCTTCTGGAAGCCCTGCGTCATGGTCTCCGCGAAGTGGACACCGGACGCTTCCAGGTCGGTGATGATGTTGCCGTTCTCGTCGGTGAGTTGTCCGAGTTCGACCATCCGCTGCAGGACAGGCGAGAGAGCGGCGGGGATCTCGGTGCCTGTGCGTAGCGCGTCGTGAATGAAACTATTGATGGAGTCGCCCATCTTGCCGAGCACCGTGTCGACGTTGATCCCGGCGCCAGTCAAGACCTTGAAGTCCTGGAACAGATCGCCAGCCATCCGGTCGAGGTTTTGCCGCTGCAAGGCTGGCCCGAGTTCCGAGAGCGAGAAGCCGTACTTCTTCACGGTCTCGTCGAGCTTCGCCATCGCGTTGTCTTGGAACTGCAACGCGGCGTTCAGGTCGTCGATGGCCTTCTTGTAGGCTTCAGGGTTCTTCGCGTCGAGCAGCGCCTTCAGCGTGACGCCCGCTTCCTTCGCCTTCTGGTTCAGTTCCGCAAGCCCACCCGCCGCGTCTACGAAGGCCTGACGAATCGGGTTGACCTGCTTCTCAGCGGTGTTCCCGAAGAGTTGTCCGATCCCTTTGGCGAGTAGGCCCAGCCCCTTCGAGATGAGGCTCGTGATCCCGCTGAGGATGCCCTGCCCGAAGCCTTGCAGGATGCCCTTGCCGATGTCACCGAGACCGTTCTTAAAGAACCCGCCCACGTCCCCAAAGACCGCCTTCAGGTCGAGATGCGCGAGCGACGTCAGCGAATCAGTGAGCGACCTGGCATGCTGCACGGCGTTCTGCAGACCCTTGCCGAGATGCGACAGATCGATTGTGAACTTTCGGATCGGCGAGGCCGCCAACTCGTTATTCTGGGCGCGGAGTTGAGCCAGTAGCGCGTCGCCGCCCTTCGTCGCTTCGGCAGATACGCGTGCCCTGAATTGCAGAACGGCCGCTTCGTTCTTCTCCGCGGCGGTTAGGGCGTCGACCTGCACCCGCGTGAGTCCGTACATCGTGGCGAGCCGGTCGAGCCCCACACCGGCCTCGCGGTAGAACTTGATCGCCTCGACGATGGAACCGTCGACGGAATCGACCACTACACGGAATCCCTGCGCCGTCTGTATGACGTCGCGCGTATTGGCGTTAAATGTTTTCAGTTCCGCGTTCAGCTTCTGTACTTCCTGCTCCCTGAACGATTTGAACGCCTGATGGATGTCATCGACTGCATCCGAACCGGCTGCAAAACCCTGCACCAGGCCAACCGTGCTGGCCTTGACCACCTTCCCCATGAAGGTGACCTCTCCGGTAAACGCTGCCGCCGCTGTGGACGCTCGCTCCAGAGTGATGACTGTAGAGCCTGGGATCAACTGGCCGGCGTTGCTCGCCGCCTTCGGGAGCGCCCCGCCAAGCGCGAGCACCCGCTCAGTGAGCGTTAGTGCGGCCCCTGCGACTTCGCCGAGCACGTTCAAGGCGCTCGTGCCGAAGGCGCTCATCTTGTCGCCGAAGTCATCCAATGCCTGTACAGACGTTTCGCTCATCTGGAAGGTGGAGTCTTTCAGCTTGTCGATGTCGGCTTTGATCGTGGGGAGGACTTCCGCGCCGCTGCGGCCGAACAACTCCATCGCCTTTGCGACTTGCTCCGCGGGGTCTTTCACGCCTTGCAGCGCCTTCGCCAACGCGAAGAACTGCTCATCGGGGGACAGCTGTTTGATGCGCTCCAGCGACAGGCCGAGCGATTCGATGGCCTTCGTTGCGCCGGTATCGCCTGACCCCAAGCGCCGCTGGAACTGCGTCACCGCGTTAGCGACGTCCTCGATCGAGTTCCCGGAGGCGCCAGCGACCGCCTGCAACCGCTGCAATGCGGCGGTACTGATGCCCGTTTTATCGGCCAGCTTCGTGAGGGAATCGGCGTAGCTGAGGACCGCTTTCCCAGCGGAGACTACTGCGCCAATGCTCAGGCTAATGCCGAGACCACCGAGTAGCCCGTTGATCGATGTGAGTTTGGCTCCCAGCCCTCCGAAGGCACCCGTGGCGCCCTTGGTCGCGTCGGCGAGTTTCTGGATGTTGGCCGGCACTTCGACGCCCAACGCCTTCATCTTCGCGATCGCTTCCTGCGCCGTCGCTCCGACCCGTTGCAGTTCCGACGCGGTGAGCTTCGACGCGCCGCCGGCCCGCTCGATGGCTGATGCCATCAACGTCGCGTCCTGAATGATCCGCTGCCCCGAGAAGGCATTGCCCATCCGCTTGAGACCGGCCTCGACCTTCGAGGCTCCAGACGCAAACGACTTCAGCTCGACCTCGGCCTTCTGGACCGCGGCATTGAACGAGGTGAAATCGGCGACAAACTTGGCGGTAACGGCCATCGGTTCAGTCTTTGGCTTCCGTGTTCAACTCCTCGACGAGCACGTCATACACGTCGACGGGCAAGCCGAGGAGATCGTCATAGGTCCAGTTCATGCGTCGACAGATGGCGAGATCGCTGACGATGCGCTCGCGCCATCCTTCGCGTTTTTTTCCGTCACCCGCGCGGCGTCCTGCGCGTCTTCGTGGGCGTCGACCGCTTCGAGCACTTCACGGAAGACATCCGGGTCCATGCTGCGGATGGCCCCTTCCGAGAACGCGAGCGGCTGGCCGTCGAAGTTGACAAAGGACCACCCGACGACGTAGGCCATCACCTTCGACAGCCCCATTTGTTCAAGGTTGATCGCGAGCTTGTCAGAGGTGGTTTGATACTGCGCCGTCACCATCGTGCGGTATTCGCCCGTGTTCAGGCGCTTCTTCAGATCGAGGAAGTCCCCTTCACTGAGGGACACCCGCACAACGTCGGGCTTCACAATCGGGCAACGCGGCATGACTGACTCCTGGTGTTCGATTCCTAGCGGTTCCCACGGGACTCGTCTCCACGACTTACTGCAACGGGTCACCGAGCGTGGCCGTCAACTGCCGCTCGCTCATGTGCAGTTCGCGCACTTCCCAGCACCAACGGCCGTCTTCACGCGGCGCGGTAAACAACAGCGGACGCTGCCGTGCCTGAAACGCATCGGCCTTGCTGACCGTGGCGGTCAGCGTCCAGGCCGTCGAGTTCTCTGGACGGTTGATCTTCCACGCGGTGAGCGTCGCTGCTGTGTGGTAGCCCCACAGCAGCGACGCCGATTGACCATGTAACGTGATGCTCTTGAACATCAGGTGTTACGCGGGCAGCGTCCACGTACCCGCAGCGACGAAGCTGGAGGTCAGTTTGGGCGCGCCGTTCACGCCGCAGTCGATGTCGGCATCCATGTAGGCCAGCCCGGAGAACGTCGGCGCAGCCAGAGGGCTGCCGATGGTGTCCGACGTGTTGTGGGTCAACTCTAGAGACCCCGGCGAGGTCGCGCTGGTCGCCGCGATGATCGTCAGGTCCGCGACGTTCAGGAACCCACCGAACGACCCGCTGATGTCCCGAAGGCCGGGCACATAGACCTTGTTGCCGTCACCGAAGCACGACACGTCTTCATAGTCGGTCTTGAGGCTCAGCTTCCAGGTGTTGATGCTAGCGAGCGTGATGTAGCCCGCTGGCGAAATCGTTCCCGCGGGCGCGTAGCGCACACGGCCATATCTTCCAGTTTTGATTGCCATTTCACTGTCTCCTTGTCACCGTGTTAAACGCCCACGACCGCCCGTCTTACGGGATTGCCTGCTGCACTCGATAGTGCCCGCCGCGATGGAACCACCGGATGCTCGCGTCGACCTCGTCCACTTCGGTGAGCCGCACGCGCGATTCGCGGTGCATCACCATGTGTGTATAGCCAGACACCGTCAGCGTCTGGTCGTTGAGTAACGTCTCGATTCGCGCCGCCGCGGCCTGCATATTTGCTCCAGCCGTGGAGAGCGAGACGGCTTTCACTAGATAGAGCGCGTCTTCGTAGGCCCGGCCCCCGAACACGGGCTCGTCGATCTCGTCGACGAGACTAACGATCACGAACTTCGTCGACCCGGGCGGCGCTTCGTCCCAATACACGCCATTCGTGCAGATGGCTAAGAGCGTCGTATCTGCCCCGAGCTTCGCGACCAGGGCATTGTCGATAAGCGAGCTATCCGCCATCGCCGCTCACAATGGCGCCGTGCCGCACCAGCATGTCCCGCAGACGTTCGTGCATCCGCCGCCGACGCTTGACCACCGCAGGCACGAAGACATGGCCCGGAGGCATCGACCCGCGATTCGCGCCGATGTCGGTATGCCGCGCCTGCGTCCCGTTCTCGAAGATCGAGGCGTGCTTCGCCGCACTCTTCACGATGGCGCCGGCGCTGAATTTGCCTTTCTCGACGTGTGTGACCCGCACGCCCTTCGCCAGTGCCCCAGAACGGCTATGGCTGGCGTAACCCTGCCGGATGTCCGCCGCGGCCCCATTGGCTTCCGATTCCGCAATGTCGCCACCTTCGCCGGCGAGTTCTTCCGGCAGGTTGCGGAGCGCGGCCTTGAGTTCGTCCAGCCCCGTCCACTGCACGCTCGCGCTCATAACACCACCTCCACCGCCGTCGCCACCGTCCAGATGTTCCGCTCCTCGGGGTTCATCACCCCGACGACGTTGAACCGACGCGCGCCGAATGTGATCCGTGTCTGCGTGGTGAGGCTCGGGTGATAGCGCATCGTGACGATATGGCTGGCCGTGGACAGTACCGTCCCTGATGTCACCCGCTCGAGGTCTCGCGCCGTCGCGGGAGCAATCGAGGCCGGCACGGGTGACGGCACGAGCGCGGTCCACGTCTGTGTGAAGCCGCCGTCGCTGTCCGCAACCGGCGTGCTGGGGTTCTCCAGCGTGATCGAGTGCCGCAACTCACCAGCAGTCATCATGCGAGACCCGGCATTCGGTACGACGACAGCAAGCGGCCAATCGCTTCCCATACGGCCGCGTCAGACACATCGTCGCCGCGGTGTTCGTAGAGATGGCCGAGCAGCAGCAGCACCGCGTGCTGCACGTCCGCTGGGACCGTCTGCGCCGTCCACGCTTGCGACGCCTTCACCCCGACATACCCAGTCGCTGGAGACGCCGGAGACCCATACACAGGAAAGGTAAAGGTGTTCGCGTCCGTGACCGTTACCGTGAACGTGCCGTTGTAGGCGGCCTGGTCGGTGCCCCACACCACGACCACGTCACCGGTCCCGAGGCTGTGCGCCACAGGCGTCACAACCGTCGCCGTCGTGCCGCTGCTGGTGAGCGTCGACACGTCGATACGACGGCCGGCGATATAGCGCAGGACCGCCGCACTCGCTGCCGCGGCCTTCAGGACGATGTCGGCGTCCTGATCGGTTGAGGCGATACGGAGATGGGCCTTCGCTTGCGCCAGTGTCACGAGTGCCATCAGGCTGCCACCTTCATCGCGCGCACATGCGCCCGCAGCGCGCGCTTGACGTCCGTCACGGTGATCCGATCCATAGCCGTCCGGCAGTGCGCGCAGGGCTGGTAGGTGCCGCACGGAGAGCCGGGGCCGTCATCGACAAGACACGTCTGGTGCGGATACCCACCCATGACCGTCGCGTCCATGCACCCGCCAAACAGGGTGACTTGCCGCGTTCCGAACGATGCCGCTGCGTGGCACATGCCGCTTTCCGACCGCACGTACACGTCGGCCGACGCCGCGAGTCCGCACGCCTCACGGAATGTCGCCGGGACCGGATGCGCGCCTTCGACGAGTTCACTGTGGGCGTGGGTGTGCTGGACGAACGTCAGTTCAGGACAGGCCGTCACGAGAGACACCCAGCGGTCGTGCGACCATCGAAAGTTCGCGTGCTTGCTGTACGGCTCAATGAGCACATACGGTCCGAACTCCGACAACGCCCGCTCCCCGACCGACCGTTCCTGTGGGGTCAGATAGACCCGCGCTAGATAGTCACGGCACGCGAACGTCGTATCGAACGTCCAGCCGCTTTCCGCAGAGAACGGATACACGATGTAGGGTCGGCAATTCGGCCCGCTTTTCAGCACGACCGTGTCCACGGGTGTCCACACGTTCCGCGGGTCCACAATCGCGGGATTGCCGGCCCAGATGTCATGCCAGCGTGGCTGATCGTCAGCCCCCGTAATCACGACGCGATAGCCGGTCTGATCGAACAGACGCTGCGCCTGTCCGGCGGCGACGATTTCATCCCCTACACCCATGCGTGTACCATCGGCGCGGTCATTGCCGCGTGTTCCTGCCACCACAGATCGGCGTGGTCGCAATCGGCATAGGCCGGAAAGCAGGGCGTGCCGTTCGTGTAATGCAGCACCTTCGCTTCAGCGTTCTTCTCGTATTCCCCGACCAGCCAATTGAAGTCGAGCGGAAGAGCCCCGATTTGCTCGTCCGCGATCCAGTGCAACCGATGCAGTTCCAGCCCGCTCGAGGTGTTCACGTAATCCGGCGTCAGCGCCTGGCACTGCGCGTTGTCGAACACCATGAACGAAGACCAGTTCTTGCGCGGGTACTTCGTTTGCTCGTGGCCGTCGAACTTCACCAGGTGCTTCGGCACGTAGTCGTGCTGGCAGCACAGCAGCGCCTTGTCCGCCTGCTGCGCGATCGCCTCGACCAGTTCAGAGACGTCGACCCGCATGACCATGTCGCAATCCATGAACACCGACCGTCCCTGATAGCCTGAGAGATACGGCACGAGGAAGCGCGTCATACTGAACTCGGTCGCTTCCGTCGGCCCGCGCGGGCGGGTGTAGATACCAGAGACGCTCTGCCGCGTCAGTGGTATCAGCGACACGGGCACGGTGGCTCGACGCAAGATCGACGAGGCGAGGACGTGATAGGCCACCGGCTCTTTCGAGTCGTAGCCGATGAAGACCCGCAGTGGCGCGTTAGGCTGCACGGCGCCCCTCGGTGTCCTGTAGCGCCCGCCACGCGTCGCCAGTGAGAATCTCCGGAATCGTCCACTGATGATCCGCCAGCGCAGACAGGAACTCCCGCCGGTCGTCAGGACAGGCGGGCGTCTCGATCTTCGACAGGTCTGACAGTCCCATCCGCGCCGACGCGGCGAAGGGCGCCAGGGTAAACACGGGCACACCATAGGCGAGCGCCTCAAGCGCAGAGGCACTGGAGAACACCACCACGGCCCACGCCAGATCAAGGTCGTTCTGAATGGGGCGATCGTGACGCTGTACCTTCCATCGTGTCGTGATCGGACGGTCGGTGTGCTTCCGGATCTCTGTCTTGACGTCGCGAAGCCACTGCTCGACGTCCATCCCGTACAAGGCGAAGTACGCCGCCGAGTTCGGGCACAGGACGATATACCGCCCGCCTTTACGCCACGGCTGGATGGCGGCCATATTGGGGAAGGCTTTCAGCCGTTCTCCGGTGGATACTCCACGGCCGTCGTGTTGATAGCCGTTCTTGGTGATCCGGTAGTACTTGTGGCGCCCGAAGTAGCCGTGATCGGCGTAATACCAGTCCCGCCCTTCCGCTTGGGCCTGACGCAGTACCGGCCACCGCGCGGGCGAGCCGAACAACGCCACAGGTCCGGGGAAGAGTTCGGTCTCGTCGGTGATCGACCCGTTGCATCCCTTCGCGAAGGCATACGCGAACCTGGGCGACGTGAACTCGTCCGGGCTGTAATAGGAGACTGGTGTCATACCAGCACCTCCCGCAGATCCGCCTGTGGAAACGCGCGGAGCATCGTCTGCCGCGAGCAGTTGACCACGGAGACGCCGGCGGCCTTCATGGGCGCCACGATGGTATTGAACGCCTGGAGAAACACCGGATACGGCGACTCGATGTGCGTCGGATGTGGGCCGAACCA
>JBKJMH010000341.1:0-11129 GCA_046596625.1 Vicinamibacterales bacterium
GCGACGCGCGCACAGCATCGCGGCGCAGGGCGGCATCAACGCCGCCAAGAACTACCAGAACGACGGCGACAGCGTCTACCGCCTGTTCTACGACACGGTCAAGGGCGGCGACTACCGGTCGCGTGAAGCCAACGTGCACCGGCTGGCGCAGGTCAGCGTCAACATCATCGACCAGTGCGTCGCGCAGGGCGTGCCGTTCGCGCGCGAGTACGGCGGGCTGCTCGACAACCGCTCGTTCGGCGGCGCGCAGGTGTCGCGCACGTTCTACGCGCGCGGCCAGACCGGTCAGCAGTTGCTGCTCGGCGCCTACCAGTCGCTGATGCGGCAGGTGCACGAGAAGTCGGTGCGCATGTTCGCGCGCCGCGAGATGCTCGATGTCGTCCTCGTCGACGGCAAGGCGCGCGGCATCATCGTCCGCAACCTGGTGACCGGCGAAATCGAGAAGTACGCGGCCGATGCCGTCTGCCTCGCTACTGGTGGCTACGGCACCGTGTACTACCTCTCCACCAACGCGGTGAACTCGAACGTCACGGCGGCGTGGCGCGCGCACAAGCGCGGCGCGCTCTTCGCGAATCCGTGCTTCACGCAGATCCACCCGACCTGCATCCCGGTGTCGGGCGACCATCAGAGCAAGCTCACGCTGATGAGCGAGAGCCTGCGCAACGACGGCCGCGTCTGGGTGCCGAAGAAGCAGGGCGACACGCGTTCGCCGGAACAGATTCCGGAAGAGGATCGCGACTACTACCTGGAACGGAAGTATCCGAGCTTCGGCAACCTTGTCCCCCGCGATGTCGCCTCGCGCAACGCGAAGGAAGCCTGCGACGACGGGCGTGGCGTCGGCGAGAGCGGCCTGGCGGTGTACCTCGACTTCAAGGACGCCATTGCGCGCGTCGGCCCCGACGTCATCAAGGAGAAGTACGGCAACCTCTTCCAGATGTACGAAAAGATCACCGACGACAATCCGTACGAGAAGCCGATGCGGATCTACCCGGCGATCCACTACACGATGGGCGGACTCTGGGTCGACTACAACCTGATGAGCACGATCCCCGGGCTGCACGTCCTCGGCGAGGCGAACTTCTCGGACCACGGCGCGAACCGCCTCGGCGCCAGCGCACTGATGCAGGGACTGGCCGATGGCTACTTCGTGATTCCCTACACCATCGGTCATTACCTGGCGAGCACGGCGCTGCCCAAGGTCACCACCGACCACGACGCGTTCAACGAAGCCGCCGACAACGTCCAGCGGCGCATCAACGCCCTGCTGGCGGTGAAGGGCGGTCGCGGCATCCGCGAGATTCACCGCGAACTCGGACGCATCATGTGGGACGACGTCGGCATGGCACGCACCGAGGCGAGCCTCACGCGCGCCCTGGCCAAGATCCCGAAGCTCCGCGAAGAGTTCTGGCACAACGTCTCCGTGCCCGGCTCACCGGACAACCTCAACCAGAGCCTCGAGTACGCCGGCCGCGTCGCCGACTACCTCGAGTTCGCTGAACTCCTTGCGCTCGATGCGCTCGAACGCAAGGAATCGTGCGGCGGACACTTCCGCGAAGAGAGCCAGACACCCGAAGGCGAGGCGCTTCGCGACGATGAGCACTACTCGTACGTGGCAGCCTGGGAGTTCCAGGGCGTCGGCAAGCGTCCGACACTCCACAAGGAAGACCTGGTGTTCGACGAGGTGCATCCGTCGCAGCGGAGCTACAAGTAATCGGCTGCCGGCTTCAGGCTCCGGGCTTCAGGCGGCGTCGGCTCCAGCAGCAGACGCCCCAGGCTCAGGGGCTACATAGCCAAAGGCCGACTGGCGGGGAGCCCGAAGCCGGGAGCCCAGAGCCTGAAAGGGACTGAATCCGTGAGACTCAATCTGAAAATCTGGCGTCAGGCGGGGCCGACTTCGGCCGGCCGTCTTGTGGACTACGTCGCCGACAGTGTCTCGACCGACATGTCGTTCCTCGAGATGCTGGACGTCGTCAACGAAGGGCTCACCATCAAGGGCGAGGAATCGATCGCCTTCGACTCGGACTGCCGCGAGGGTATCTGCGGCACCTGCAGCCTGGTGATCGACGGTATCCCGCACGGACCGGACCGCGGCACCACCGCGTGCCAGCTCCACATGCGGCGCTTCAAGGACGGCGACACCATCACCATCGAACCGTGGCGGGCGCGGGCGTTCCCGGTCATCAAGGATCTGATCGTCGACCGGAGCGCGTTCGACCGCATCATCGCGGCCGGCGGCTACGTCTCGGTGAACTGCGGCGGCGCTCCGGACGGCAACGCGATTCCGATTCCGAAGGACGTCGCCGAAGTGGCGATGGATTCGGCGCAGTGCATCGGATGCGGCGCCTGCGTCGCCGCTTGCAAGAACGCCTCGGCGCACCTGTTCATGAGCGCCAAGATCTCGCAGCTGGCCCTGCTGCCGCAGGGTCAGGTGGAACGTCAGCGGCGCGTGCTTGGCATGATCGAACAGGCCGACGCCGAAGGCTTCGGGAGCTGCTCGAACGAGGGTGAGTGCGAGGCGGTCTGCCCGAAGGAAATTTCAATCTCGAACATCGCGCGCATGACGCGCGAATACGTCAAGGCCGTGCTGGCCGCGAAGTAGCGACGGCCGACCTGAAGGTCGGCCGTCGCACATTCCCGTCGTAGCCGCGTGCCTTCAGGTGCGCACATGAGGAGACATCGATGACGAAGCGAACAACGGTCGGCGCCGGCATCACGGCGGTTCTGGTGGTGACGGCACTCGGCCTGGTCGGGGCGCAGGCCCCAGCCTTCAAGCGCACCATCCTCCAGCAGGTGGACCTCACGGCCCCCGGGCGCGAGGCCGTGATGGCGGCGGTGGAGTTCCCGGCTGGGAGCGAAACCGGGCGCCACACCCATCCCGGCGAAGAGATCTCGTTCGTCGAGACCGGCCCCTTCATCCTCGAAGTCGACGGACAGCCCGCCAAAACCCTGCAGACCGGCCAGCCTTTCTTCGTGCCGGCCGGCGTCGTCCACAATGGCCACCCCGCCGCTGGCGGCACGGCCAGGGTGGTTGCTACCTATGTCATCGAGAAGGGCAAGCCGGTCAGCACGCCGGCCGCTGCCCGGTAATCGCTTCCCGTTCCCGGAAAGGTGAAACCATGAGACGCGCACTGGCCCTCCTCGCGCTGTTGACCTCGATTGCCCCCGGCACCGCCTTCGCCCAGGCACCACAGGCCGCACCGTCTGCGCCAAAGAAGCTTCAGGTGCTGATCATCTCCGGTCAGCAGGTGGCCCACAACTGGAAGGGGACGACTCCCCTGCTGCGCAAGGCGCTGGAAGACACCGGGAAGTTCGAAGTGCGTGTCACCGAGGAGTTCCGCGGCGGCGGCCCGGAGACGCTCGCGCCGTACGACCTCGTGGTGCTGAACTACTCAGGCGGCAACCGCCCGGAGATGCGCTGGGGCGCTCGCGCCGACCAGGCGCTGCTCGACTTCGTCACCGCCGGCAAGGGGCTCGTCGTCTATCACTTCACGATGCAGTCGTTCGAAGGGTGGACGGAATTCGAGAAGATCGCTGGTGCGAACTGGCGTCCGAACTTCGGCCATCACTCGGCGCCGCACGACTTCACCGTCGACGTGACCGACCAGCAGCACCCGATCACCAAGGGGCTGAAGCTGCACTTCGACCAGCAGAAAGACGAGCTCTACGCGAACCTGAAGTGGCAGCCGGCCGGCCCCTACAAGGTGTTGGCCACCGCCTATGACGACCACGCGCTCTACGCGGCCAGCCGCACGGACGCGCGCGCGCCGCAACCGCTCGAAGGTGCGGGTGCGAACGAGCCGATGCTGTGGGTCAGCGACTACGGCAAGGGACGAGTCTTCACGACGGCGCTCGGCCACGACGTCGATCAGGTCCAAACGCTGGCCTTCACCACGACCTTCGCGCGCGGCGCCGAATGGGCGGCCACCGGCAACGTGACGCTGCCGATTCCGCCTGCCCTGGCGGCGACGCCGCAGGTCGCGGTTGCCGCTCCGCAGGCAGCGGCGCCGGCGCCGCTGCCGGAAGGCTACATCGCCCGTGGAACGCGCGTCGGCCAGTCGTCAGCACCCGGCATGAAGGTCACCGACCTCGGCACCGGCGGCCGCACCTACCGCATCAACCTGTCGAAGGGCGACGAAGTGATGACGGCACTGACGCAGTTCGCGGAGAAGAACAACATCCACAATGCGCACTTCACTGGCATCGGCGCGCTGTCGAAGGGTCTCTTCAGCTGGGCGGACACCGATCGCGGCAACGCCATGAAGAGGATCGAGCTGAACCAGGAGGCCGAGGTCGTCTCGCTCGTCGGCACCATCGAACGCGATGCGCAGGGGCGTCTCAACGTCCACGCGCACGGTTCCGTGGCCTACCAGGACGGCAGCATCCACGGTGGTCACTGGTTCGAAGCCTATGTCGGCATCATCGCCGAGATCTTCGTGAGCGAGGAATCGCCCGCCGCCGCCTCGAACTGAACGACCCCATCGCCGCCTCGTGCCCCGCCCGGTCCTCGGGCGGGGTCGCACTCCGGAACGCACTCCCGGACTCGCCAACACCCTGCCCTGTCGGTATAATCGCGCGCCGACGACGTTCGTTGCCCCCGCGTGCGCATGGTTCGCACCGGCGCGACATACGGCGTTCGGCCCTTCCCTGCGAACGGAGAGACTGACATGAGCGGACGTTTCCTGATTGGCCGGTGGCTGCTGTGCAGCGCCGTTGTCGCCCTGCTGGCCGGCACCACGGCGTCGAGCCAGACGCGCAGTATCCCGTTGAGTGAATTCAAGGCGACCCAGCTCGAGGACATGAAGCCGGAAGGTCGCGGGAGCCAGGTCGTGCTGTTCGGAGACCCAACCAAGCCCGGCCTCTATGTGGTGCAGCTCACGTTCAAGGCCGGCACCGGCAGCCGCCCTCACTTCCACGACCAGGACCGCCTCGTCACCGTGGTGAAGGGCACGTGGTATGTGCACCTCGGTCCGGAGTCGGACACCTATGCTCCGGAGAAGATGACGGCGATGAAGGCCGGCAGCTTCGTGTATCACCCGGCTTTCGGTCATCACTATGACGGCGCCCACGAAGAGGACGCGGTGGTACGCATCACCGGCATGGGACCGGTGAAGACGGTCAATCTCGAGCAGCCCAAGTAAGGCCAGAGGGGCCGTCCTATCCAGATCCAGATAGGCTCAGTTTTCATTTGATCGATTGGGTTCGGTTTCCCGTTAACATGCTGCCGCTTGTGCTGGCCGAGGCCTGCGGTCGCGCGCATGTGCGCCGAAGGTGCGGGTCCGCCCGTCGGTCAGTGTGCTCGGTCCCCGAAAGGAGCGAATGATGGCAGGTTCAAAGGTTCACGTCGGAGCCGGCACCCTCGTGCTCGGCGCGGTGCTGGCCATTCCCGGCGCGGCGTTCGCGCAGCAGAAACAGGTGACGTTCGCCAGGGACGTCTCCCCCATCCTCCAGGCCAAGTGCCAGTCGTGCCACGAGCCGGGCTCGATCGGCCCGATGTCGCTGGTCACCTACCAGGACGCGCGCCCGTGGGCCCGCTCGATCAAGCAGCGCGTCGAATCACGCCAGATGCCGCCGTGGCACATCGACCGCAGCGTCGGCGTGCAGAAGTTCAAGAACGACATGGCGCTGACCGACGAGCAGGTCGCGACGGTCGTGGCGTGGGTTGACGGCGGCGCCCTCGAGGGCAACCCGGCCGACTTCAAGTCCAGGCCGGTGGCCACGACGCTGTTCTGGCAGGGTGAGCGCGACGGCTACGGCGCGCCCGACCTCGTCGTGAGGTCTCCTGAATACACGATGCCTGCGGTCTCACAGGACCAGTGGTGGCGTCCGGTCAGCGACATTCCGGTCACCGAGCCCCGCTGGGTGAAGATGGTCGAAATTCGTCCAAGCAATCTCAACGCCCGCAAGATCCTGCATCACTCGATTGCGTACCACGTCCTCAATCCGGACAACGTCGCCGCCGTGAACCAGGGCGTGCAGGTGGCCCGCGGCGTGACGTTCTCGGGGTCGGCAGCGCCAAGTGCTGCGGACCTCGTCAACCGCCGGCCGCAGTTGATGGAGTGGGCGATCGGCAAGGGCTACGACCGCTACCTGGAAGGCACCGGCAAGATGATCATGCCGGGCGAGAAGATCTCCTGGGATCAGCACATCCACGCCGTGGGCGAAGCGATCACGGGCGGGTCGGAGATCGGCCTGTGGCTCTACAAGAAGGGTGAGGAGCCGAAGAAGCGCAGCTACCTGGTGGGCTTCACCGGCCTGAAGAACGGCACGGAAGCGCTCGACATTCCGCCGAACTCGGTGGCCTACACGGAAGGTTTCAACGTGCTGAAGGAGAACACCATCATCACGAACTTCCAGCCGCACTTCCACCTGCGCGGCAAGGCGATGCAGGTCGAAGCGCTGTTCCCGGACGGGCGCACCCAGACCATCAGCTACGTGAAGGACTTCAACTTCAACTGGATGACCAACTACATCTACACGGACGATGCGGCGCCGGTATTCCCGAAGGGCACCATCATCAAGGTGAGCGCCTGGTACGACAACACCGTGGCTAACCGCTCGAACCCCGATCCCGAGCAGTGGGTCGGCTACGGTGACCGCACTGTCGACGAGATGGCGCACGCCTGGATGAACGTCGTCTACCTGAGTGATGCCGAGTACGCCGAGCGCGTCGCCAAGTACGGCGAAGGCGTCACCAACGGCGTCAAGCCGCAGACCAACACGCAGCAACAGCAGTAACCCGCAACGCGTGCCTGGTGGAGGTCGCGGCTTCGGCCGCGGCCTCCGTCGAGGCCGTCCTCGCACGATGCTCCGCTATCGGGGTTCCACTTCAACGTTCTCGAGCGCTTGCGCGCCGGCCGCGAGTGGTTCGGCGGCCTCGGACGCTCCGTGCCACTTCCAGTTCCCAGCACCATCGGCACCACGCACCACGACGCTGACAAAGCCCGCTTGATGCGTGTGCTCGGCGATGCGCTGCCCCGCGTCCAGTTTCACGCGCGACACGCGCACGCGCGGGTTGCTGAGCACGGTGGCGTGATTCGCCTGCGCTATCTCCTCGCCTGCGCCGCCGCCATCGGGTGCGCGCAGTTCGACGGCGATGAAGCGCATCGGTAGCGTGTTGGGATTCGTGATGACGTGCGAGTAGCCGCCGCGCGAGAAGCCGGCGAAGCCCACACGTGCCTGCGCCTGAGCGCCGCCAAGGCCAGACAGGATTGTGACGGAGACGGCGTCCAGCGTGTGGGTGTGATTCTGCGAGACGTAGAGTGGCGGCAGCGTCGCGTCGATGATGCGCACGAACTCGTTGACGAAGGCCAGCCGATGACGCGGCTCCTGCTCGACCGGGACGGCGGCTGGATCGAGTGGTGGCGTCTGTTCGGCACGGCCGACGAGGACGGCAGCAACGAGGACAGCAGCAACGAGGACGACCGGAACGAGCACGCGCCGCATGGACACAGCAGCGGGCGCCCTAGACCACCGACGGGAACAGCGACGCTATCGTCGTCACGCCGTACTCAGCTTCGGCGCGGTCCGGAACCGCCGCATCGATGCCGTAGCCGTAGTAGTCGCTGTCACCGACGACCTGGACCACGAAGCCGTCGCGGCGCGGCAGGAACGACACGTCCTTGTAGCCGACGCCGTAGGTGACGTCCGCCTGCGGAATCAGCCGCGTCAGCTGTCCGCGCACCGGCACGAGGGAGTCGTCGCTCATCAGCGCCCGCGCGCCGTAGCCCGTGGCGTTGACGATCGTCCGCTCGCGGATCCGCTGGAAGTCGTTGGGGGTGTGGAACTCGGTGATCTCGACGCGTCCGCCGTTCGCCTCGAAGTCCTGCATGAGGACGCGCTGGTACGACGCGAGGTTGAACATCAGCTGGGTGCTGCGGCGCACGAACCGCTCACCGAAAGGATGGCTGCCCGGCGCAAATTCCCGCCTCGGCGACAGCAGGTCTGGCGTCAGTTCGCGCTGCAGTTCGGCGAAGGCGGGACGCCCCGACTCATCGCGGCGGCGCGGCGCCTGGGTGTCGCTGACGCTGTAGCTGTCGATGAACTCGACGGGCGTGCCGGCCGTGCCGAGGAAACTCTGGAAGGTCGAATAGGTCTCTCGCGCCATCTGTTCCCAGGTGTGCTTGAACTCCGGCGTGACGTGCTCTTCGAGCGCGATGCGCGAGTCGGGCGTGTAGCTGCCGGTTGCCCACGACGAGCGGATGTTGGGTGCGAGGTCCTTCGCGTAGATCGTGACGCGCAGACCAGCCCGCTGCAGCTGCAGGGCGGTGGTCATGCCGATGGCGCCGGCGCCGATCACCGCAACCTCGCGCTCACCGGTCGCCAGCACCAGGCCGGTGGCCAGTGTCCCGGAGCCCCAGGACAACGACCATCCGCTGCCGCCATGCCCGTAGTTGTGCACCACGGTCTTGTCGCCGATCTTTTCAGTCTCGAGCCGCGGCCCGAGCGGACGGAATGGACGCGTGCACACCGTGATGCGTGTGATGCGGTCCATGCCGACGCGCAGCGGCGGCAGCTGCAGGCCCGGCGCATGGGGCGTCGCGATCGACTTCGGCGCGATGCGGCAGGCGTCGAAGGCACCAAGTGCCACGACTGCGCCGGCGGCTTTCAGGAACTGACGACGTGCGATAGGTCTGGGCATGGCTCCTCGTATCGCCTCATTGTAGCTGTCGGACGCCGAGTCTTCGCGGGTGTTCGTCTCGGCAGCGGCTGGAGCCGACACAGTTGTCGGGAGGATCGGGAACCCCTCACGCATCGACGTCGGGAGTGCGCGCCCGTTCCGGGCGCGTCGCGAGGTACGACGCCGTAATCCCACACGCGAGATGGCCCACGATGACGTGCCGCGGATAGTAGGGCTCGACCTGATACACGACGTGGACGGCCAGGTACAGCAGCGGCGCCGCGGCTACCAGGAGGCCCGCCGCGCTCGCGCGCCACCGGGCGATGGTCACGACCGCGACGCCCATCCAGAGCAGTTGCACGACGCGGATGCACGTCCACCAGACGGTCCACTCATACCTGGCGCCGATGAGCGGCGGCGTCAGCGGGAACGCCACGACGACGTGGCGCAGTTGCCGGACGAGGGTAGCGCGCACCGCGGCGTCGTGCGGCGCATCGACCAGCCGGTCGAGCGGCACGACCCGGTTCGCCGTGATGTCGCTGCTCGACGTGAACAGCACGGCCCGGCCGCCGTAGTAGACGTTGTGCGCCAGTGGCAGCAGCAGGAGCAGGACGGCGACCAGCAGCATGCCTGCGCGCACACGCCGGTCGTGCGCCACGAGCACACCCGCCGCAAGGATGGCCAGCGCACCAGGAAGCTGGTTGGTTCGCGCCAGCACGCTGGCCGCGAGCAGCGCCGCTCCCAGCACGCGGGTTGACGGCCGCGCCCGTGCCGCCAGCAGCAGCGCGGCGGCGGCTGGCAGCAGGACCCACGTCGGCGACTCCGAGGCGCCGAGCAGGAGGAACGACGCACCAAACGGTGAGAGGACCACCCCCAGCATGCTGGTACCGGCTACGGCACAGACCAGCCGCTCGGTGCGCGGGCGCCCACGTGCGCAGCCACGTGGCACGAGCATGACCGCGACGGCGAGCAGCGCGAACCCGGTGGCCACGATCAGCAGGTCGCCGTCGCCGAACAGCAGGCGCTCGGTGGCCCGCACGTAGCGGAACAGCGGCTGATAGTAAAACACCGGTTCCCCACCGCGCAGTCCGTCCTCGAACACCGCGCGAGCCAGCGACTCGTAGGTGAGCCAATCGTCGCCAGGTGAACGCAAGCTGACGCGCGCGAGCGGGCCGATGGCCGGACCAAACGCCGCGAGGCCGGCGGCCAGACAGGCCAACCAGGCCAGTACCAGGCGGCGGAGGTGCGGCCGCGCGAGCAGCGCCCAGAGCACCAGCACGGGAACCAGTGGTGCCGTCGCCGAGGGCGGCACGTCGAGAGCCGTCGCGCACCACAGCGACCCGGCAACGCCGAGGGCCGTCGCGAGCGCCCACACGCGGTCTGGCCACAGCAGCCCGACGTGCAGCGCGGCCGCAGCGAGGACGAGCGCAAGAAGCAATGCGTCGGATAGCCAGCCCAGGACCGTGCGAAACCCGCTCACACCGGCAGGTACGAACGCGAACGGGATGCGTCGACCGTCATGGGCTTCGAGGAACACGTGCAGGGTGGCGTACGGCGTCGTCATGCGCGGGCCGTCGGTGCGTGAGTGGTCGTTGAACGAGAAGTCGACCAGCAACCGCTGCTCGCCCTCGGGCGCGGCGAGGATGACCCGGGCCGGCTGGCCATAGGACGCCGGCATCACCACCGACGCTCGGCCGAGTGTGACCGTCCCCTCGCCAACGTAGTCGACGACGAGCGTGTGCCGCGCCGGATTGTCGACGCGCGCGCTCCACGACGCACCGATCGGCAGGCGGTGGCGCAACGGCCGGTTCTCCATCCACGATCCGAAGTTGAACCGATTCGAGTTGATGAACGAGAGATTCCAGTTATCCGGCGTGAAGGCGATCTCGCGGTCGATGCGGGTGACGCGCCCGCCGCCGAGCGGGTTCTCGAACGATCGCTCGCAGCCGGAGGGGCGGGTCTCGTCACCGATGTAGCGATAGCACGCAGCGAATCCGGCCGGATCGCCGGACGCCAGCAGCGAACCCTTGAGCCCGATGCTTGCCACGGCCATGGCCGCCACCACAGCGGCCCGAGGTCCGGTGCGCCGCAAGCCGCGGACGGCGGTGCGAGCGATGGCCCTGCTGGCGAGCAGCGGCAGCAGAACGATGAAGGCTGCGTATTCGAGGGGCGTGCTGAACGGGAAACCGTTGAACAGCAGGTCCTGTGTGGACGGGACGAGGAGGGCAGCGAGGACCAGACTCGGCAGCAGGCGCGGGATGCGGCCCATGTCAGGACGGCGGGGACCGAGTGGGCGTGGACCGCGCAAAGGCAGGGCGGACATGGCGACTGTGCCGTGTGCTGCCCTGCCGTCGCGCGTCCTCCTACACGAACCTAGACGCCGATGACGTCCGTGAGTTCCTTCACGGCACCAGCCGACTTCTTCAGCGCGGCGTCTTCCTCGGCCGTCAGCGTGATCTCGATGATCTGCTCCACGCCGCGGGCGCCAAGCTTCACCGGCACGCCAACGAAG
>JBKJMH010000001.1:0-4571 GCA_046596625.1 Vicinamibacterales bacterium
AAATTCTCGAGCACCCACACCTCGGAGTTCACATCACCAGTAAGGACGGCCAGCTGCCGGCCATCGGGACTGAGGCTGATCTGGCCCTGATTCCCTGTGCGCCATTGACTGGGGTCGATGTCCAGCTTGCGCGGCGGCGCGCCCGCGATCGGCACGAGCCAGAGTTCACTCGTTGACTCTCGGATGTCCCCACTCAGGATCTTTCGCACGATGACGCTGCGACCGTCCGGCGTCCACGGGATGCCGCTGGCCCTGAGTAATCCCTGATTCTGGCTGGCCGGACTGAGTTCGCGCGTCTCGCCTCCGCCCACCGGAATGAGCACGACCGCTGAGGAGTTCGTGCTGGCATCGGCCCGTTGCGCGACGATCAACCGCCCATCCGGGGAGAGGCTGATCGCACCGAGGTCGCCACGGGCGACTTCGCGTTCCTCACCTGAGGCCAGATTCCGTTCGATGAAGGCGACGTCACGGCTCGTGACGTTATCCGTCAGTGGGCGCCGATAGTAGATGCGCTGTCCATCAGGTGACCACTGCGGATAGGCATTCGCGGCGCCTTCGAGTATCGGAACGATGAGAGTCACCGCTCCGGTCTGCGCGTCGATGCGAAAGATTCCGCCGCGTCCCTTCAAGTCGGACCCGCCGGTTACCAAGGACCGGCTGTCGGGCGCCCAACTCATCTGGTCGAAGTACACCAGGTTCGGGAGCAGTTCCCGGGTGGCGCCCGTGTCGACGGATCGAATGGCCAGCATGCGCGGGTCGGTGTTGATTCGGTTGTTGCTCCGCCACGAGACATAGGCGAGGAACTTCCCGTCGGGCGACCAGGCGGGTTCCAGGTTGGTCCCGAAAAAGCTCTGGATGGGCCTGACCATCGGACCGGTCTGTTTTCCGGTCGTGAGGTCGATTGGCACCACTGAAATGTCGCGATCGTCACTGCCGCGTCCCATATGGAGCGCGCCGGTGCTCGTGACGCCCATCGACCACGAGCTGTTGATACTCTCCGTGATGAGTACCGGCGTCCCCTGCGCCTTTCGATCCGCAATCGCCAGGGCCCACAGGCCCATGGCGCCGCTGCGACGATCGCTCGCGAACAACAGGTGTGTCCCATCCGGCGACCAGCCCATCACGATGTCGTTGCTCGGATGCACGACTGCGGCGAGCTCGCGGCTCCCGTCCACAGCCAGGACGAACACGTCGCGCTGGTGGCCCGTGTCGGTTGCGGGCAGGTCGAACGCCAGGTCGCGGCCGTCGGGTGAGAAAAAGACCCGCGAGGGGCCTCGCCAGTCGACGGACTTCAGCACGCGCAAGGCGCCACTGTCAGTCGCCACCAAAGCGATTTGTCTCGTCAGGTCCTTCCGCCTCAGCATGACGACAATGGACGTCTTGTCCGGCGACACGTCCATCGGCGTGATTCCCGGCACGTCGGGGTTCTCGTACAAGAGCCGGGACGTGGGCATGCCGCTGCCCTGCACGTTCACCACGCGAAGCTCGTTGCCGTACGCGCCGCAGTAGCGCTCGTAGGCCACCAGGGTCCCGTCTCTCGATATGGCTGGAGCGCCGCCGCAGCGGTCGGCAATGGTCACCGGACGGTCGGTCCCGGTCGTCAGGTCGTGCAGGTTGACGGTGCCGGTTGCGAACGGCTGATAGGCCACGCGGCGGCCATCCTGAGAGACGGTCGTCAGGACCGCCGCGGTCAGGCCCGACGCGTGGCCATCCCACACTCTTCGCAGGGTGATGCCCTTCGGTTGGACCGTGCGCGCCGCGCCGTCCAGCCGAGCCTGTGCCAGGACCACCGCATCTGTCTGGTCGGCATACTCACGGACGATCTGCTCGTAGACCTTGCGCCCCTGCGCGTCGCCCAGCTTCTGATAGCACTCCGCCATTCGAACAAGTGCGTCGGCGGCAACCGCCCGGTCGCTTTTGTAGCGTTCGACAATCGTCTGGTACTGCGCGATCGCCGCCCTGAGGTCGCCGTCGACGACTTCCTTCTTCCGGGCCGCTTCCATCATCGTGCGTGCCGCGTCGTTCTGCTCGGCCGACGGCAACGCCACGGCCGCGACGAGGACAAGCGCAAAGCTGACGAGTCTGAATCTCATGGGTGTTCTCTCCTTCTGAGCGCCACTCTAGAGACCGCTCGTACAGCTCCTGTCCGCTCCATCGTCATGCTCGTGCACGGTCTATGCATCGAAGCGATACCCCAGGCCGCGGATGTTCACCAGGAAGCGTGGCCGCCCCGGTTCAGGCTCGATCTTCCGTCGCAGGCTGACGATGTGGTTGTCGACAACGCGATCGTTGAGCGAGACGTCGCGTCCCCAGGCAGCGTCGAGCAACTGTTCGCGGGTGAGCACCCGGCCGCGCCTCCTGACGAATGCAGTGAGCAGCTTGAATTCGAGGGCGCTCAGTTCGATGGCCACGCCGGCGCGCCGGACCTCACATCGCGCGAAGTCCACCTCCGCGTCGCCGAACCGGAAGACCTCTGGCGCCTCGCCCGCCGAACGGCGCAACGCCGCCCTGATGCGAGCCCGCAGCTCGCGCGGACTGAAGGGTTTCGTGATGTAGTCGTCGGCGCCAAGCTCCAGCCCCATCACCTTCTCGGCTTCCTGGGCCTTGGCGGTCAGCATCAGGATCGGCGCCTTGAACCCGGAACGCCGCAGTTCGCGGCAGACCTCGAAGCCGTCCTTGCCGGGGAGCATCACGTCGAGCAGCACCAGATCGAAGGTCTCGGCGCGCGACGCCCGCAACGCTTCATCTCCCGTCGTCGCGAGCGTCACCTCGTAGCCTTCGCTCTGAAGGTCGGCGTCGAGGGCAAACGCGATCCCTGGTTCGTCCTCGACTACCAGCAGCCGGCTCATGCCGCGCCTCCTGACGTGTGGAGCACCATCGTGAACCGGCTGCCACGGCCCGGCTCGCTCCAGAGTTGAATCTCGCCGCCGTGCGCGCCTACGATGTCGCGCACCATCGCGAGGCCGATGCCCGTGCCCGTGATGCGCCGCGCCTTCGAGTCGGCGCCGCGCACAAAGCGGTCGAAAATCTCGCGCTGCTCGTGGAGCGGAATGCCGAGACCCTGGTCGCGCACCGTGATGCGCACCTCGTTCGGCGCCCTCGTCATCTCGACCCACACAATTCGGCATTCAGGCGAGTACTTGACCGCGTTGTCGAGCAGATTCCACAGGGCCCTCGTCAGCGCCTCGCGATCGGCGTGCGCGTAGGCCGCGTCCGCGAGGCCCGCGCACTCGACGGAATAACCATCAGCGGCAACCCGCTCCTGGAAATCCGCCACTGTCGTCCGGACCAGCGCTGTGAGATCAACCGGTTCGAGCCGCAGCATCGCGGCGCCGGCTTCGAACCGTCCGAAATCGAGAAGACCCTCGACGAGCCGGCGCAGCCGGTCAGCGTCCCGGACGAGTATGTCGAACGACTTCCGGCGCATCTCGTCGGAGGGAAAGCGGTCCTGCGCGAGCATCTCGGCGATGTGCGACAGCGACGTCAGCGGGCTGCGGAATTCGTGGGACACGGCGGCGACGAAATCCGACTGCAAGCGGGCCACTCCCATCTCGCGCGACATGGCGCGGAGGATGAAGTACCACCCTGCCGCAAGGACGAGCGCGACGATTACGAACGTTCCGATCAACAGCGGCCGGCGCGGCGACGGCGTCGCAGCAACACCGTCGGGGGCGGAGACATGAAGCGTCCACGGCAGTCCTGACGCGGATGCGACGCGCACTGCCACCAGGCGGGTCGGCGGCGGACCGCCAGTGAGGGGGCGACCTTCCACATCGGTGAGGGCGCAGCGGAGAGTCGCGGGCACCGCCTCTGCGCACAGACCCGCGAGATACGTCGGCCCGGCCACGATCCCATCGACGCCAGCGGCGGTCGACTGCCACGCCGCCAGCGCCGGACCCGCCGGCAGCACGACGACGCGCCGCGGGATTGTGGCCAGCGAGCTGCGGTTGTCCCATAACCATCGCGCTGCCTCGGTACGAGCCCTGGCGTCCGCGTCGGTCGGCGTCGACGTGCCAAGCCAGGCGTTCGCCTGCGTGGTGTAGAACTCGTACTCGGCCTTGATGAGACGCCAACGTCCGTCGCGCAGGTCGCGTCGAAGGATGTCCGCTTCTGCGCGCAACTCGGCGGCGCGGCCCATCGACTCGAAGACGCTCGCCCGTCCGACTCGCGCGAGAAGCGGAGCCGGCATGCCGTCGACGCTCGCGCTCTCGAGCCGCGCAAGCTCGTCATAGGTGCCGAGCGCGGCCGCGGCGTCCTGTTGCTTCCGCTGGACTCTAGCCAGCCGCGCAAGTGCGCCGGCGCGAGCGTTCAGGTCGGGGCTTCGTGCGATCCGCGCGTATTCGCGCGCGGCTGCCACGAAGTCGGTGGCCGAGAACTCGAGATGTTCTCCAGCCACGAATGCCTCGGACATCGTCGCCCGTGCTCGACTCGCGTCGGGGTAGAAGAGCAGGCTGCCAGGGGGAGTGACCGCCAGTGTCTCGCCGCGGATGGTGATCGCGGAGACGCCTGGCGCGAGTGCGGCGCCTGAACCAGGTTCGCCGATGGCACGCACCTGCTGCTCGGCGATCGAT
>JBKJMH010000097.1:0-21849 GCA_046596625.1 Vicinamibacterales bacterium
CAAGGGGCTGGAGGTGATCGAGGCCCGCTGGCTCTTCGACGTCCAACCGGACCAGATCGATGTGGTCGTGCACCCGCAGTCGGTGGTGCACTCGATGGTGGAGCTGGTGGATGGGTCGCTGATCGCGCAGCTCGGCGTCACCGACATGCGCCTGCCCATCCAGTATGCGTTCTCGTATCCCGATCGGTGGCCCGCGCCGGTGCCACCGCTCGACCTGACGCGCCCGCGCCAGCTCGACTTCGACGTACCCGACACCGGGGTGTTCCCGTGCCTGGCGCTGGCCTACCGCGCACTGCGCGGCGCGCCGGGCCAGGCTGTCGTGCTCAACGCGGCGAACGAGATCGCCGTCGCTCGTTTCCTTGACGGTCGCCTGTCGTTCCCGGCCATTGCGCAGGTCATCGAGAAGACGATGGATGCACAGGGGGCCTCGGAGGCACGCACCCTCGCGCAGGTCCGCGCGGTCGACGCGTGGGCGCGCGACTATGCCCGTGAGATGGCCTGCGGGCTACAATTGAAAGACTGAGGTTTCGGTGGTTGGCACACTGACTACGTTCCTGTCGTTCGCGTTCGTGCTCGGCGTTCTGGTGTTCGTGCACGAGCTCGGGCACTTCCTGGCGGCCAAGCGCATCGGCATCAAGGTGCTGAAGTTCCAGCTGGGCTTCAACCCGACGGTGCTGAGCATCCGCCGCGGCGACACCGAATACAGCATCGGTGCGTTGCCGCTCGGCGGCTACGTGAAGATGGCGGGCGAGAGTCCGGACGAGCCCTCCACGGGCGGTCCCGAAGAGTTCATGTCCCGAAGCAAGTGGGAGCGCTTCCAGGTGCTCATCATGGGGCCGCTGATGAACCTGGGCCTCGCGGTCATCCTCACCGCCGTGGTGCTCTATCAGGGCGCTGAACGCCTCGCCTACGAAACGCGGCCCGTCGTCCTTGGCGCCGTCACGTCGGACTCCATCGCGTCTGGCGCCGGGCTCCGCCCGGGCGACCGCATCACCGAGGTTGCCGGCAGGCCGGTGCCGACGTGGGAAGACTTCTACATCGCGGTCGGCACCAAACCCGATCGCGAGGTGCAGCTCACCTACGTGCGCGACGGCAGCGCCGCCTCGGTGAACGTCACGCCACGGACGCCCGAGGGCAGCCGCTTCGAAATTGGCGACATCGGCGTCCTCCCCGATGTGCATCCCCATATCCGCGCCGTCAGCGCGGGTGAGCCGGCCGAGAAGGCCGGGCTGAAGCCGAACGATGTGGTGGTGTCGGTGAACGGCGAGACCATCACCTTCTCCAGTCACCTGAAGGACGCCATCTCGAAGCGGCCCGAAGAGGCCATCACCATCGCCATCCTTCGCAACGGCCAGCCGATGACGATCACCGCCACGCCGAAGCGCACGGGCAGCACCGGGCTGCTCGGCATTGCGATCGCTGACGAGACCAGCAGCATCAAACCGGGTCTTGTGGGGGCGTCGAAGCTGGCCGTCCAGAAGAACGTGCAGTACTCAGGTCTGATCTTCCAGACGGTGTGGGGCTTGATTACGCGCGAGACATCGCCGAAGCAGCTGATGGGCCCTGTTGCCATTGCGCAGCTCTCTGGCGAGTCGGCGCAGCTTGGCTGGATTGCACTCTTCAGCCTCATGGCGCAGATCAGCCTGAACCTCGGCCTGCTCAACCTCCTGCCCATTCCCGTGCTCGACGGCGGCCACATCTTCATCATGGCCATGGAAGGCGTGGCACGCCGCGACTTCAGCGTGCGCATGAAGGAGAAGTTGCTGCTGGGCGGCTTTGTCGTGCTGATGAGCCTGATGGTCACCGTCATCTACAACGATCTGACACGCATCAGCTGGATAGAACGGCTGATGCCCTGGCGCTGACCGCCTCATTGCCGACGGAACCATACTTGCGTTACGTTTCGCCTGACGTCCACTTAGGAGGGCAACATTGAAGTTCTTCAGATTCGCTCCGCTCGTCGCTCTGACGCTGATGCTTGGGCTCGGCACTGCCCGCGCCCAGAGCCAGACGATCACCGCCACTGACATCCAGCGTCTCCAGGACGCGCTGTCCGACGCCACACGCGACGTCTCCGGCGCGCGCGTGCGCGACTCCGCGTTCGCCTCGCGGCTCGAGACCGAGCTGAACGACCTGCGCGACGAAACCGCCTACGTGCGCGTGAAGTTGCGGAAGCGAGAGCCGGTGGCCCGCACCGAGTACTTCGAGCTTCGCGACAAGATCGACGAACTCCGCGGCCGCGCTCGCGGCGAAGGCACACGGGCGGGCGGCGGCAGCTCGACGCGCGGCAACTCGAATCGGGACAGCTCGAATCGGGACAGCTCGAATCGGGACAACTCGACACGCGACTCTCGCACGTCGGCGCTCGACGTCCCGGCTGGCACCGAGTTCGACGTCAGGCTGAGCCAGTCGCTCAGTTCGTCGACCAACCTGGTAGAAGATCGCTTCGAGGCGACGACGCTCGTCGACCTGCTCGAGGGTGACACCGTCATCGTGCCGGCGGGAGCGGTGATGCGCGGCGTGGTCAGCTCGGTCTCGAAGACGAGCCGGGCGGAACGGACGGGGCGCCTGACGCTGGCTTTCGACCAGGTCACGATCGGCCGTCGTCCCTTCCCGATCCAAGCCACGGTGACACAAACCATCGAGAGCGAGGGCATCAAGGGTGAGGCTGGACGCGTCGGCGCGGGCGCCGGCGTCGGCGCCATCATCGGCGGCATTCTCGGCGGCGTGAAGGGGGCTATCGCCGGCATCCTCATCGGCGGCGGCGGCACCATCGCGGCCACCGAAGGCAAGGACGTCGACCTGCCGGCCGGTTCCATCCTCCGCGTGCGGCTCGACTCGGGACTGAATCTGAGGTAGGCCAGGAGGGTCGGGAAGGTCGGGAGCGTCGGGACGGCCCGGCCTTCTGCCCCTCCCGACCTTCCCGACCCTACCCTCCCTACTGCGCCAGTTCCCTCATCACCGCCCGAGCGGCCGCGATGGTCTTGTCCACGTCCTTGCGCGTGTGCGCTGCGGACAGGAACCATGCCTCGAACTGCGAGGGCGGCGGATAGATGCCGCGTGCGAGCATCCCCCTGAAGAAGCGCGCGTAGAGTTCGGTGTTGGCCGTCGTGGCCGACGCGTAGTCGCGCACTTGCCGGTTCGTGAAGAACGGCGTGACGACCGAGCCGAACGCGTTCACTTGCAGGTCGATCCCCGCCTCACGCGCCGCCTCGGCGAAGCCGGCGGTCAGGCGCGAGCCGAGCGCTGCCAGATCCGTGTACAGCTTCGATGAGAGCTGGTCGAGGCACCAGATGCCGGCGGTCATCGCCAGCGGATTACCCGAGAGCGTCCCGGCCTGATAGACCGGACCGGCGGGCGATACCAGCTCCATGACGTCGGCGCGTCCGCCGTACGCACCCACCGGGAGTCCGCCACCGATGATCTTGCCGAGGCAGGTGAGGTCGGGCGTCACGCCGTAGATCTGCTGCGCGCCACCCGCGGCTGCGCGGAAGCCCGAGATCACTTCGTCGAACAGCAGCATGGCGCCGTGCGTGTCGCAGAGCGCGCGCAGCCCCTGGAGAAAGCCTGTCGCCGGCGGCACCACGCCCATGTTGCCAGCGATGGGCTCGACGCACAGTGCGGCCACCTTGCCCTTGTTCGCCTTGAAGACGCGTTCGACCGACGCCAGATCGTTGTAGGTGGCAATGAGCGTGTCGGCGGCTGCGGCCTTGGTGACGCCGGGGCTGGTCGGTGTGCCGAGCGTGAGCGCGCCCGACCCGGCCCGGACCAGGAACGCATCGGCGTGCCCGTGGTAGCACCCTTCGAACTTGATGATCTTGTCGCGGCCCGTCGCCGCGCGCGCCACGCGCACCGCGCTCATCGCCGCCTCGGTACCCGAGCTGACAAAGCGCACACGTTCGAGCGACGGCATCAGCTTGCGCACGCGCGTCGCCAGTTCGACTTCGAGCGGGCTGGGAGCACCGTAGCTGGTGCCGAGCTTCGTGGCGGCCGCCAGCGCCTTGACGAGCCCCTTCGGTGCGTGGCCGTGAATGAGCGGTCCCCACGACATGACGTAGTCGATGAAGACGTTGCCGTCGACGTCCTCGAGTCGTGCACCGTAGGCCCGGCTGATGAACAACGGCGAGGCGCCCACCGCCTTGAAGGCGCGGACGGGGCTGTCGACGCCGCCGGGCAGAATCCCGAGCGCACGCTTGAAGAGACGGGCTGATTTGGTGGTTTTCATGGGGCGTTGGGCGCTGATAGTTTGCGGACCTGAAGGTCCGCGGCTACACGTTGCGGACCTTCAGGTCCGCGGCTACGTACGGCGGCTAGGCGAGGGCGCGCGCGGCTTCGCGGGCATAGTAGGTGATGATGATTTCGGCGCCAGCGCGGCGGATAGCGGTGAGCGTTTCCATCATCGCGCGCGGCTCATCGAGCCAGCCGTTGCGAGCCGCGGCCTTCAGCATCGCGTACTCGCCACTCACGTGATAGGCCGCCGTCGGATAGCCGAACGTGTCCTTCACCTTCGCGATGACATCGAGGTAGGTCAGGGCCGGCTTCACCATGACGATGTCGGCGCCTTCCTCGATGTCGAGGGCCACTTCGCGGAGCGCCTCCTCGACGTTGGCGGGGTCCATCTGATGGGAACGGCGGTCGCCGAACTGCGGCGTCGAGCCGGCGGCATCGCGGAACGGACCGTAGAACGCCGAGCAGTACTTCGCGGCGTACGACATGATCGCGACGTCGACAAACCCGGCCTCGTCGAGCGCCTCACGAATCGCACCGACACGGCCGTCCATCATGTCCGATGGTGCGACGATGTCCGCGCCCGCCGCGGCATGCGACAGGGCGGCACGCACAAGTTGTCCCACCGTCGGGTCGTTGGCGATGGCTCCCTCGATGAGCAGGCCGCAATGGCCGTGGTCGGTGTACTCGCACAGACAGACGTCCGTGATCACCAGCATGCCGGGCACGTCGCGCTTGATCGCGCGAGTTGCGGCCTGCACCGGCGCCTCCGGATCGTACGCACCCGACCCCACATCGTCCTTGCGCTCGGGTATGCCGAACAGCAGCACGCTCGAGACGCCGTCGGCCTTGGCCGCCGCCGCTTCCTTCACCGCTTCGTCGACCGAGAGGTTGAACACGCCGGGCATCGACCCGACCTCGCGGCGCACACCCTCGCCTTCGCACACGAAGAGCGGCAGCACGAACATGTCAGGTGAGAGGCGCGTTTCGCGAACCAGCGCGCGCATGGCCTCGGATGTGCGCAGCCGCCTGAGGCGGCGCGTCAGTGTCAGCGTCGGGTGGCTGTGCCCTGTGGCCATGCGTTCCTCCGGCGACGAGAGTGCTAGCGTGCCTGCTCGTCGGGCACGGCGACGCCCTCGAAGTGCTGGACGATGGCGGCGCAGAGCGCCGGAATCGTGTATTGGGTGGGTACGATGCTGCAGGAGATGCCGAGCTGTGAGGCGGCTTCGGCGGTCACCGGGCCGATGGCGGCAACGGCGGTCGCATGCAGCAGATCGGCGGCGGTGTCCGCACCGTACAGTTCGGCGAAGCTGCGCACCGACGAGGGGCTGGTGAAGGTCACCACGTCAATCTTCCGGTCGAGCAGCATGCGGTAGACGTCGGGTTCCCCTTCGCGTTCCGGATCGACCGCGACCGTGCGGTAGGCAATGACTTCCTCGACCGCGGCGCCGCGCTTGCGGAGTTCCTCGCCGATAACCTCGCGGCCGATGTCGGCGCGAGGCAGCAGGAAGCGGAGACCGGCGACGTCGCCCACCTCGAGCAGCGCCTGCACCACGCTTTCGGCGCGTGACTCGGCCGGCAGCAGGTCGACCTTGATGCCGAACCGCGTGAACCGCTCCGCGGTGCCCGCGCCGATGGCGCACAGGCGGACATGGCCGAGCGCGCGCACGTCGGCGTCCGAGCCGAGCAGCCGTCCCATGAACGCGTCGACGGCGTTGCCGCTGGTGAACACCGCCCAGTCGAACTGGTCGAGGCTCGAGCACGCTTCATCGAGCGGACCGAAATCGGTTGGCGGCACGATGCGGATCATCGGCGCCTCGATCGGGTCGGCGCCAAGCGCCTGCAACTGGGCGACGAAGTCGGCGGCTTGCTCGCGCGGCCGGGTGACGAGCACGCGCTTGCCGAAGAGTGGGCGGGCATCGAACCAGCGCAGGTGTTCGCGCAGCGCCGCCACGCGCCCAATCACCAGGATGGCCGGACGTCGTTCCGTGCTGGTGTTCACCCGGTAGGCGATCTCGGCGAGGGTGCCACGCGTGGTGTGCTGTGTCGGCAGCGTGCCGTCGTAGATCAGCGCCGCGGTGTCGTCTTCGGGGCGACCGGCCTCGAGCAGCGCCGACAGCATCTCCGGCAGCTGATCGGGACCGGCGTAGCAGACGATCGTGCCGTCGAGTGTCGCGAGGCTGGCCCAGTCGACGTCGGGCAGGGTGTTGGCCGACCCTTCGTTGCCGCGCACGAATGTCAGCGTGTCGCCACCGCCCGGATAGGTGAGCGGAATACCCGAATAGGCGGCCGCGCCCATTGCCGCCGGAATGCCGGGGACCACCTCGAAGGGGATCTGGCGTTCGTGCAGGAACAGCGCCTCGGAACCGCCCGAATCCCAGATGAAGGGATCGCCCCACTTGAGGCGCACCACGACTTTGCCTTCCACGGCCTTGTCGGCCATGAGGTAGCAGATCGCTTCCTGATCGAGCGGGCTGGGTGCCGGCATGCCGACGTCGATCTTCTCCGCGCCCGGCTTCGCGGCGCGCAACAGGCGCGGGTGCACGAGATGGTCGTAGAGGACCACGTCGGCGTCAGCCAGGCACTGCAGGCCGCGAACCGTAATGAGCTCCGGGTTGCCCGGACCGGCACCAATCAGATAGACGATGGATTCATTCACGATGCAGCGATTCTATTGCGTCTTGCGCTCGTTCTGCGCCTGAACCCGCCGCGCCTCCTCGAGAATGTCGCCGGCGCCCTGCGCCATGAGGTCGTGCGCGGCGCGCACGCCAAGTGCGCGCGCCTCGGCTCGCGGACCACGCACGGTGGTGTGGAGCAGCCGGCTACCGTCGAGGGCAACGACCGCTGCGACGAGTTCGAGCTGCTCGTCGCGCAGCGGAGTAGCCAGCGCACCGATAGGGGTCTGGCAACCGCCGCCCAGAGCGTCGACCACGCCCCGTTCAGCCTCGAGGGCCTCGGCCGCCACGCGGTCGGTGATGCGCGCCACCGCCTGCGCCACCCGCTCGTCGCCGCTGCGAATTTCGATGGCGATGATGCCCTGGCCAGGCGCCGGCATGCAGGCGCTCACCGGCAGCGTGAACGAGATGCGCGAGTTGAACCCGAGCCGGCGGAGCCCGGCGGCGGCAAGCACGATCGCGTCGTACTCGCCTGTATCGAGCTTCCGCAGGCGGGTATCGAGGTTGCCGCGCACCGGCATGAACGTCGCCGTGGGGAACAGGCGGGTGAGCAGCGCCACGCGCCGAACGCTCGACGTGCCGATCGTCGGCGCGGCGCCGAGTGCCGCCGCCAGTTCCTCGAGGCTGTGTGCCGTCACCCCCCGCGACGCAGGCAGCAACATGGCGTCGCGCGGATCCTCGCGCTCGAGCACGCCGGCAATCTCGAGCCCGTCGGGCAGGAGTGCGGGCATGTCCTTACTGCTGTGCACGGCGAGGTCGATCTCGCCCCGCACCAGCGCGTCTTCGATTTCCTTGACGAACAGCCGCTTGCCGCCGACCTCGGACAGCGGTCGCTCCTGCAGCATGTCGCCGGAGGTCTTGATGATGACCAGTTCGCACGGCGGTCCGCCGGCCTCGGTGAGCAGCCTGGCGACGGCGTTGGCCTGGTAGAGCGCCAGCTGGCTGCCGCGCGTGCCGAGTCGAAGGAGAGCAGGTGTCATGCGGGTGCGGGTTCCTGGGGCTCAGCGCGAGCCGGGTCGGATGAACGGCTCGACGCGGCGGTCGCGCCGCTCACGGCGGTCGTCCGGCACCTCGCGCGGTGCCGAGGCGTCGGGCGCTTTCTGTTCGAGGTTGAACAGCGTGGTCAGCGCTTCCGAGTAGGTGCCGACGGTCTCCGGATCGCTTACGGACTTGAGCTGCTCGGTTGGCGTCAGCAGCAGCTTCTCGACGATGAGGCGCGTGATGTCGTCCACGCGCCCGCGCGCCTCGGGTGGCAGCGCGGCCGTCAGCCGTTCGAGTTCGGCCTTGCGGATGCTCTCGAAGCGCTGACGCAACGCCACGATGGTCGGGATGGCCGCGCGCGACCGCAGCCACTGGCCGAACTTCTCGACCTCTTCGTTGACGATGCTCTCGGCCCGTGTCACCTCGCTGGCGCGCCGCGCCAGATTCTCGCGCACGGTCGCCTGGAGGTCGTCGATGTTGTAGAGGAACACCTGTTCGATCTCGCCGGCGGTCGCGTCCACGTCGCGCGGCATGGCGATGTCGATGATGAACAGCGGTCGATTGCGGCGCGGCCGCATGACGGCCTCGAGGTGTGCCCTGGTGAGGATGGCCGTGGCTGCGCCTGTCGCCGTGATGACGATGTCCGCGGCGCCGAGCAGCGTGTCGAGCTCTTCCCAGGGCGCGGCCGACGCGCCGCCGATCGCCTCGGCCGTGCGTGCGGCATGCGCGATGGTGCGGCTGACGATCGTCACCTGGTTGACGCCCTGCGACTTCATATGGAGCGCAGTGAGCTTGCCCATTTCACCGGCGCCGATGACCAGGACGTTACGCCCCTTGAGGTCGCCGAAGATCTTCCTGGAGAGCGACACGGCCGCGAAACTGATCGACACCGCGCCCGAGCCGAGGCCGGTTTCCGTGCGCACCCGCTTGCCGACGGCAAACGACGAGTGGAACAGCCGGTTCAGGAACGTGCCGGCGGTGTGCGCGGCCGCCGCGGCGGTGTGCGCGTCCTTCACCTGGCCGAGGATCTGCGGCTCGCCGACGACCAGCGAGTCGAGCCCCGCCGCGACGCGGAACAGGTGTCGTGCGGCCTCGAGGTCGGTGACGTCGTAGATGTGGGGCAGGACCGCCGAGCGTTCGACCCCGTGATAGTCGCTGATGAAGGCCGCCAGGGCGGCGCGGCCGGCGTTCACGTCTTCGCACGCTGTGTAGAGTTCTGCCCGGTTGCAGGTGGAGACGATGACGGCCTCGGTCGCGGCGTGGCGCTCGCCGAGCGTGGCGAGGGCGTTCTCGAGTCCACGGGTCTGGAAATCGATGCGTTCCCGGAGTTCTACCGGGGCCGTGCGATGACTGATACCAACCAGGAGCAGGTGCACGGTCGACGTCTCAGAAGTCGTGACTCTTGGTGAGGAAGTAGCTGATCGGCAGGAAGTTCAGCAGCACAATCGCAAAGCCCACGGCCGAGAGGTACGCGGCACGGCGGCCGCCCCAGCCGATGCGGCGCGCCGCAAAGACCTCGAACGAGTACACGAGCCAGCACAGCACGGCGACGAAGATCTTCGGGTCCTGCAGCGACATCGCCTGGACGCGCGGGTCGTAGCCCGGGGCTTGCGCGGCCCAGATGAACCCGACGACAAGGCCGATGGTCAGGCAGACCCAGCCGACAAAGGTTGCGCGCTGGTTCATCGTATCGAGCACGTCGAGCGCCGGCAGGCGTGAGTACAAGAATCCGAAGTGCTTCGCCTTCAGCTCCTTGAACTGCAGGACATAGATGATGCCGATGACGCAGGCCAGCGCGAAGCTCGCATAGGCGAAGAGCAGCGATGAGACGTGGATGCCGAACAGCGGCCCCTGCAGCACCTCGGCGCGCTCTTCAGGAAGCGGGTGCAGTGCCGGAATGAGCTGCAGCGCCACGACCAGCGGCAGGATGAAGGCGCCCATGGCCCGCTCCTCGGTCGTCATCTCGGTGAAGAGGTACGCGAGCACCAGCAGGAGCACGAACGTGGAGATGGCCGACGAGGCGTTCGTCACCGGCACATGCCGCACCTCCATCGTCTGCATGCCGACGACGAAGGTGTGGGCGAGCGCACCGGCCACGAGGAAGGTCGTGGCGGCGCGACCCACGTCGGGCTGCCGCCGCGCGAAGTGCAGCATGTAGGCGACCAGGGCGGCCGCATAGAGAACGAGTGGAATCGCGTTCATGATGTCTACCGCGTCGGTGCGAAGTAGCCGAGTTTGGTCCGCGCCTGCGTGCCTTGCCGGGACGGGCGAACCACCACGCGGCGCCACGCGCCGTCGCGTTTCGGGTTCTTCGAGGTGTAGCCAACCGTGTACTGGCTGGAAAGTTCGTCGGCAATCTGGGTGTAGATGCTGTTCAGGTCGGCCATCTGCCCCGGGAAGAACGAGCGTCCGCCGGTTTCCTGCGAGAGCTGTCGCAGCACGAACTCCGCTTCCTTGAAGCCGCGGCTGGCTGACGTGCTGCTTTCAGGGGCCCGAAGGCCGATGGCGTAAATCGCCGTCTCCGAGCGCTTGGCCAGATCGAGCACTTCCTCGAACGGCAGCAGGCTCGAGGTGTCTTCGCCGTCGGACAACACCACGATCGCCTGACGCCGGATGTCGTCAGTGTTGGTGGCGACCGCCTTTTTCAGGTCCTTCAAGGCGATGTAGATCGCGTTGTACATCGAGGTGGAGCCGCCGGCCGAGGTCCGCCGTATGGCCGACTCGATCTCGGCGGCCTTGTTGGTGAAGTTCTGCAGCACGACCACGCGACTGTCGAAGTCGATGATCTCCGCCAGGTCCTGCTCGCGCAGCCGGCGTGCGAACCCGACGGCCGCCTCCTGTGCGATGGGCAGACGGTTCTCCATGCTTGCGCTCGTGTCGACGAGCAGCGCCAGCGCGATGGGGAGGTTGGTGCGGTTGAAGAGGGTGACGTCCTGCTTGACGCCGTCCTCGAAGACCTGGAAGTCGTCCTGGGTCAGGTCGGTGACGTACTTCTGCTGTGGGTTGGTCACCGTCACGTTCAACGAGACGATATCCACGCCGGCGCGGAACGACGGCTGCTGGGCAGGTGCGGCCGGATCCGGTGCTGTCTGCTGCGCGCCGAGCAATACGAGCGGCAGCGCGGCGGTCAGCGCCAGCGCCGCCAGCGTCGCACGCACTCGAAGCATCGGCATCAGCGGCGTCCGCCGTCCGCAGGGAGTTGCGCGATCCCGCGGACAGTCAGGCCGGGCTTCGCGGCCGCGACCGTCACCTTGTCCGGCGGAATCAGCGTGGTCGGGCGCGCATAGGTGATCTTGTATTGGTGGGTCAGTTCCTCGGCCAGCTGCTTCAGGCGGGAGGTGAGCCCGCTCGCGGCCAGCACGGTGTCGTAGCGACCGCCGGTGTCGCGCGTGCCGAGGTCGAGCGTCATCATCCGATCCTGATCGCCGGTGATGGGACGGCCGACGATCAGGACGTGGAAGGCGGCACCGGACGCCAGCAGCGGCTCGAGGGCCGCCTGGTAGGGACGGTCGCTGAGGTCGACGCCCGAGGTCACGACGGCGACGATGACCGGACGGGTGGACCCACGCTTCCTGATGCCTTGCGAGGTTTCGATGATGCCGTCGAGGAGATAGGCGCCGCTGTTGGGCATGGCGAAGATGCGCTGCGCGCCCTTTGTCGCCCGCTCGAAATCGGTGGTGTAGTCGGTATTGATCGTCGGCCGTTCGCCGATGGTAATGACCGCGATCTGGTGCTTCGCGCCGGTCGGGTCCGCGCCGATGCCGGCGATGAAAGCCGAGAGCCCCTCGCGGATGTCACGCACGTAGGGGTCGGCCGCCTGGCTGTTATCCACGAGCAGGGCGATCTGCATCGGGTCGGCCGCCGGCACGACGTTCAGGATTTCACGGGCGACCTTGTCTTCGCGGACGACGAAGTCGGAGGCGCCGAGGTCTGGGACCGGAGCGCCGTTCTGACCGACGGCGCTCGCGTAGACGGCCCGCTGCTGGGCCTGTGCCGCCAGGAAGACCGGGGCCAGGAAAGCGAGACTCGCCACCAGCGCCGCGGGTGCCGACCACCGTCGTGATCTCATGGCGCCAGTATAGTTCGGCGTGCTATAAACCGAGCAGCTCTTCAAGGGATCGGCGTGAGATCCACAACATGGTTTCAGCCTACATCCCCATTCTTCTGTTCCTCGTAGTCGCGACCGGGTTCGCGGTCTTCACGCTCATCTTCACGGGCCTGCTGCATCCGCGTAAATACAATAAGGTCAAGCTCCAGCCCTACGAGTGCGGCATCGAGCCGACGACCGATGCCCGCGGCCGCTACAGCATTCGCTACTACCTGGTGGCCATGCTGTTCGTCATCTTCGATGTCGAGACGGTGTTCATGTTCCCGTGGGCAGTCATCTTCGACAAACTCCTGCTCTTCGGCCTGATCGAGATGCTGGTGTTCATCGGGATCCTGGTCGTCGGCTACTACTACGCCTGGCAGAAGGGCGCGTTGGAGTGGGTCTAGATGCCGCCGCCAGGTGAACACGTCGTGAAGGTGGCCCCCCCGGCAGGTCCTCCCGACCCGCCGCCTCCGGCTGACCTGCCGCTGCCGGCCGCCATTGCGGGGTTGCAGGCTGCCATTCCCGCGTCGGTGCTGGCGCTCAGCTACTGTGTCGGCGACTGGACGGTCATTGTCGACCGCGCCTCCATCCTCGACGTGGCCCGCCACCTGCGTACTGCTTCCGACGCCGCCTTCGACATCTGTTCAGACGTCACTGCGGTCGACTGGCCTCCTCGTCCGGCGCGCTTCGACCTGGTCTATTGCCTGTTCTCGACGACGCATGGGCAGCGGTTGCGGGTGAAGGCCCGCGTCGCCGACGGCGACCCGATCGATTCGGTCACGCCGGTGTGGCCGGCCGCAAACTGGCTCGAACGGGAAGTGTTCGACATGTTCGGCATCCGGTTCAGCGGCCATCCGGACCTGCGGCGCATCCTCATGCCGGATGAATGGCAGGGGCACCCGCAACGGAAGGACTACCCACTCGAAGGGCCGGGCGAACTGCTGCTCGAGAACCCGCTCGACTGGTTGAAGCTGCGACAGGCGCGTCAAGAGGCCGACATTGAGTAGTCCGACGCCCCAGCACGGGTCGATGTTCGACACCGACGAACTGGTGATCAACATGGGGCCGCAGCACCCGAGCACCCACGGTGTGCTGCGGGTGGTGCTGCGCCTCGACGGCGAGAAGGTGGTCGATGCCGACGTGGTGATTGGCTACCTGCACCGTGGCGTCGAGAAGTTGAGTGAGAGCCGGAGCTGGACCCAGATCATCCTGCTGACCGATCGCCTCGACTACGTGTCGGCGGCGACGAGCAATGTCGCCTACTGCGAGACGGTCGAGAAGCTGATGGCGATCGAGGTGCCGCGCCGCGCGAAGTACCTGCGGACCATCCTCTGCGAACTGCAGCGCATCGCCAGCCACCTGCTGTGGCTCGGCACCCACGCCATGGACACGGGAGCGATGACCGTGTTTCTCTACGCCTTCCGCGAGCGCGAGCTGATCCTCGACCTGTTCGAGGAGTACTGCGGCGCGCGGCTCACCTACAACTCGATGCGCATCGGCGGACTGCCACAGGACCTGCCGCCGGCCTGGGACCGGAAGGTGCTCGAGTTCTGCCGCATCCTGGAGGGGAAGCTCGAAGAGTACGAGACGCTCCTGACCGGCAACCGCATCTGGCTCGCGCGCACCAGGGGCGTCGGCGTGCTGAGCGGCGCCGAGGCGCTGGAACTGGGCCTGAGCGGTCCGCCGCTGCGCGGCTCCGGCGTTCGACGTGATGTGCGGAAGGACGAACCCTATGCAGCCTACGACGAGATGGAGTTCGACGTGCCGCTCGGTGTCGCTGGCGACACGTTCGACCGCTACGTCGTCCGCATGCAGGAGTTCAGGCAGTCCATCCGGATCATTCGCCAGGGCATCCAGGGCATCCCGGAAGGTCCCATCCTCGGCAAGGTGCCGCGCCTGATCAAGCCGCCGGCCGGCGAGGTCTATCACGCTGTCGAGTCGCCGAAGGGCGAACTCGGCTTCTTCATCGTCAGTGACGGCAAGTCGACGAGTCCGTACCGCCTCCGGGTCCGGCCGCCGTCGTTCTGCAACCTGCAGGCGCTGCCGCGCCTGGTGAAGGGGCACCTGATTGCGGACGTGGTGGCGCTGATCGGCTCGCTGGATGTGGTTCTCGGCGAGGTGGACCGCTGATGGGGGAGACGGTGCTCGTTCCGCTGCTGAAGATCATCGTGGTGCTGAATGCCACGCTGCTCGGCGTCACCTACATGGTGCTGCTCGAGCGGAAGGTCATCGCGTGGGCGCAGTCGCGACTTGGCCCGATGCGGGTGGGTCCGTACGGCGTACTGCAGCCGATTGCCGACGCCGTGAAGCTGATGCTGAAGGAAGACATCACGCCGGCGCGCGCCGACAAGTGGGTCTTCACGCTCGCGCCCATCCTGTCGATGGTGCCCGCGCTCATCATCTATGCGGTCATCCCGTTCGGCGGCGACGTACAGCTGTTCGGCCAAACGGTGTCGCTCTACATCACCGACATCAACGTCGGCTTGCTCTACGTGGTGTCGGTGACCTCGGTGGGGGTCTACGGCATCATCCTCGCGGGCTATGCCTCGAACAGCAAGTGGCCGTTGCTGGCCAGCCTGCGGGCGTCGGCTCAGCTCATCAGCTACGAGATCGCCGTGACCCTCACGCTCGTGAGCGTGGTGCTCATGTCCGGCACCCTCAGCATGGTGGGCATCGTGACGTCGCAGGCGTCGCAGCGGGTGTGGTTCGCGTTCGTCCAGCCTGTGGCATTCGTCATCTTCTTCATCGGCGGCCTCGCCGAGACGAACCGTGCGCCGTTCGACCTGCCGGAGGCGGAGCAGGAACTGACCGGCGGATTCCACACCGAGTACAGCGGCATGCGCTTCGCCCTGTTCTTTCTGGCCGAGTACGCCAACATGATCGTCGTGTCGTCCGTCGCGACGACGCTGTTTCTGGGTGGATGGCTGCGGCCGTTCCCGAACGTCGAGTTCCTGTCGTTCCTCGGCATCGTGCCCGGCTGGTGCTGGTTCCTCCTGAAGTCGTTCGTCTTTCTCTACATTTTCATCTGGGTGCGGGCGACGCTGCCGCGCTACCGCTATGACCAGTTGATGCGTCTCGGGTGGAAGGTGCTGATTCCGCTGGCGATTGCCAACCTCGTGCTGACGGGCATCGTCAAGGTGGCGATGGCGTAATGGCGGCAGCAATCGCGTTCTACCTGCTCGCGGCGTGCATCCTCGGCTTCGGCGTCCTCGTCGTGACAGCGAAGAACCCGGTGCACAGCGTCGTGTTCCTCGTGCTCGACTTCCTCTGCGTCGCAGCCCTGTACGTCACGCTCGGCGCGGAGTTCGTGGCCGCCATCCAGGTGCTCGTCTACGCCGGCGGCATCGTCGTGCTCTACCTGTTCGTGGTGATGCTGGTGAACGTCAAGCGTCCGCCCGAGACGTTCAGCGCACGCGGCCGTCACACGGCGCTTGGCCTGGCCCTGGCGGGCGCGGTGCTGGTGGAAGCGGTGGCGATTGCCACCTGGTCGCGGCTGTCGCCGCCGGCACCGGCGTCGGCAGCGCAAACACTGCCGGTCACCGGGAACACCGAGCAGGTCGGCTGGCTGCTCTACACGAGCTACCTGGTGCCGTTCGAGGTGGCGTCGATGCTGCTGCTGGTGGCGATGATCGGTGCCATCGTGCTCGCGCGGAAGGAGTCGTGACCCGGTGATCACCCCGACGCATTACCTGGTGCTCTCGCTGGCCCTGTTCACGATCGGCCTCGCCGGCGTGATGACGCGGCGGAACATCATCATCGTGTTCATGTCGATCGAGCTGATGCTGAACGCGGTGAACATCAACCTCGTGGCCTACTCGGCACAGGTGCACAACCTGGTCGGGCAGGTGTTCGCCATCTTCGTGATTGCGGTGGCGGCGGCCGAGGCCGCCGTCGGGCTCGGAATCCTCCTCGCGTTCTACCGAAACAAGGAAACGGTGAACATCGACGAGATGAATCTCATGAAGTGGTGATGCAGTACATCTGGGCCATTCCACTGCTGCCGGGACTCGGAGCCCTCGTCAACGGGCTCGTCGGCATCCGCCTGTTCTCGAAGCGCACGGCCGGCCTCGTGGCCTGCACGGCGATGGGCGCAGCGCTGGCATTGTCTCTCGTCGCGTTCTGGCAGTTGATCGGATTGCCGCCCGAGGCGCGCAGCGTCGACGTGGTGGTGGCGCAGTGGATTCCGTCGATCGCGTCGACCACCAGCCACGGCGCGCGCGCAGCGCTGCAGGTGCCATGGGGCTTCCGGCTCGATCCGCTCTCGGCCATGATGCTGCTGGTGGTGACGGGCATCGGCACCCTGATTCACGTCTACTCGACGGCCTACATGCACGACGAGCCGCGCGGCGGCGTGGCGCGGTTCTTCTGCTACCTCAACCTGTTCTGCTTCTTCATGCTGCTGCTGGTGCTGGGCAGCAACGTGCTGGTGATGTTCGTCGGGTGGGAGGGCGTCGGCCTCTGTTCCTACCTGTTGATCGGCTACTGGTACGAGAAGACGAGCGCGAGCGACGCCGGCAAGAAGGCGTTCATCACGAACCGGATCGGCGACTGGGGCTTTATCCTCGGCATCTTCCTGATGTTCTGGACCTTCGGCACGCTCGACTTTGCGGCCGTGCAACGGGCGGCGGCGTCGATGCCGATCGAGACCGGGCACTTCGGCGTGCTGTCGGCCATTGCGCTGCTGCTGTTTGTGGGCGCCACGGGAAAGAGCGGCCAGATCCCGCTCTTTGTGTGGCTGCCCGACGCCATGGAAGGGCCAACCCCGGTGTCCGCCCTCATCCATGCCGCGACAATGGTGACGGCCGGCGTCTACATGCTCGGGCGCAACGCCGTGCTCTTCTCCCATGCACCGATAGTGCTGCAGATCGTGGCGGTCGTCGGTGTGCTCACGGCCCTGCTGGCCGCGACGATCGGGCTGGTGCAGAACGACATCAAGCGCGTGCTGGCGTACTCGACCGTCTCGCAGCTCGGGTACATGTTCACGGCCGTCGGTGTCGGCGCGTTCTCGGCCGGCGCGTTCCACCTGATGACGCACGCCTTCTTCAAGGCGCTGCTCTTCCTTGGCAGTGGCTCCGTCATCCACGCGATGGCGGGCGAGCAGGACATGCGGCGCATGGGCGGGCTCAAGCGACACCTGCCGATCACCTTCACCACGATGACCATCGGCGCGCTGGCGATTGCGGGGATTCCGCCGCTGGCGGGGTTCTTCAGCAAAGACGAGATTCTATACCGCGCGTTCGAGGCGAACCGGATTATCTGGGTGCTCGCCGTCATCACCGCGTTCATGACCGCCTTCTACATGTGCCGATTGGTGGCGCTCACCTTCCTCGGCGAGTACCGCGGACCCGCATGGCAGGGTGAACCGCATGAAGCGCCACGAGCGATGACGGTGCCGCTGCAACTGCTCGCGGCTGGCGCGGTGCTGGCCGGCTTCATCGGCGTTCCGGCGGCGCTCGGAGGCGGCAACCCGCTCGGGCACTTCCTCGAGCCGAGCTTCACGGTGGCCGGCGTGCATACCGAGTTGGCCGCGGCGAGCGCCGCCGCGGAGGGGAGCGCCAGCACGGAGCTGGCCTTGATGCTCTTCTCGGTGCTGGTTGCGGCAGCCGGTATCGGCCTGGCGTGGAAGCTGTACGTGGCCGACCCGCCAGCGAGCGAGCGCCTGGCGACGCGTTTCGCCCGCATGCACCAACTGCTGTCCCGCAAATATTACGTCGACGAGTTCTACAACTCGACGTTCATCGCCGGCACGATGGCGAGCGGCCGCGCCCTGTGGACCTTCGACCGCCGCGTCGTCGACGGCTTCGTCAACGGTTCGAGCTGGGTGACGATGTTTGGAGCCTGGCTGTCCGGGCTCACCGATCGGGCGGTGGTCGACGGCCTGGTGAACGGCTTCGGCCATCGCCTGCAGCAGGCCAGCTACTCGCTACGACGGTTCCAGACCGGCCTCGTCCAGAACTACGCGATGCTCATGCTGTTCGGCGTGTTCGCCTTCGTGAGTCTCTATCTCTTCGTGCGATGACTATGAGCCACTATCTCTCGCTGGTGCTGTTCCTGCCGCTCGTCGGGGCACTGCTGGTTCTGTGCGTGCCGAAGCGGAACGTGGACGCCGTCAAGTGGCTGGCGAACGGAGTCGCGCTTGCCGGCTTCCTGCTCGCGACACCGCTCTGGTTCTGGTACAACCCGAACACTCCCGATTTCCAGTTCGTCGAGCGCGCGCGCTGGATCCCATCGATCGGCGCGGAGTACTTCCTCGGCGTGGACGGCATCAGCACGCTGCTGGTCCTGCTGACGACGCTGATGGGATTCATTGCCATCCTGTCGTCATGGGCGGCCATTACCGAGCGCGTCAAGGAGTACTACTTCACGCTGCTCGTGCTGCAGACCGGGATGCTCGGCGCCTTCATGTCGCTCGACTTCCTCCTCTTCTTCCTCTTCTGGGAAGTGATGCTGGTGCCGATGTACTTCCTCATCGGCATCTGGGGCAGCTCGAACCGGCTCTACTCGGCGATCAAGTTCTTCCTCTACACGCTGGCCGGCAGCGTGGTGATGCTGCTCGGCATCCTGGCGTTGTACTTCCACTACCACAGCGTCACGGGCATCTACTCGTTCGACATCGTGCAACTGCAGACGCTGTCGATCCCGTTCAACCTGCAGTGGTGGATCTTCCTCGCGTTCTTCTTCGGCTTCGCCATCAAGGTGCCGATGTTCCCGTTCCACACCTGGCTGCCGGACGCGCATACGGACGCGCCCACGGCCGGGTCGGTCATCCTCGCGGCGGTGCTGCTCAAGATGGGCACCTACGGGTTTTTGCGTTTCAGCCTGCCGATGCTGCCAGAGGCGACGCGGCACTTCGTCCCCTTCATCGCGGCGCTTTCCATCGTCGGCATCGTGTACGGCGCGCTGGTGGCGCTGGCGCAGAAGGACTGGAAGCGGCTGGTGGCCTACTCGTCGGTGTCGCACATGGGGATGGTGATGCTGGGGATGTTCGCGCTGAACCCGGTGGGCATTGCCGGCAGCGTCATCCAGCAGATCAACCACGGCATCTCGACCGGCGCGCTCTTCCTGCTGGTCGGCGTGGTCTACGAGCGGCGTCACACGCGTGAGATCGCCGAGTACGGCGGGCTGTCTCGGGTGATGCCGGCGTTCGCGGCGGTTTTCCTGGTGATGACGATGTCATCGATCGGGCTGCCAACGCTCAACGGCTTTATCGGCGAGTTCCTCATCCTGCAGGGCGTGTTCACCAGGAGCTGGGTGTGGGCCAGTATTGCGGCCAGCGGCATCGTGCTCGGCGCGGCCTACATGCTGTCGCTCTACCAGCGCACGATGTTCGGAGCATTGGCCAACGAGAAGAACCAGTCGCTTTCCGATCTGAGCCCGCGCGAGTGGGTGACGTTCATGCCGCTGATTGGGCTGGCGCTGTGGATTGGCCTCTACCCGGCACCGTTCCTCAACCGCATCAACCTGTCCGTGCTCAAGGTGGCGGCACGGGTCGACCCGGCCTACGCGGCCGACTTCGCGGCAGCGTGCGATACCACCGTGACCCCGGAACTGCGGGCGGCGTCGGCCGGGAACCAGTTCCTCGCGGCGGCGCCGTGCGGGCCTGATGGTCAGCCATTGGCAGCCGGGAGTGAGGTGGCGTCGCCCACCACGGGAGTGCCGCGGTGATGCCGCCCGGCTTGCCGGCCAGCGACATCGCGCACCTGCTCCCCGAGATCGTGCTCACGATTGGGGCGCTGGTGATGCTCGTCACCGATGTGCTGGCGCCGTCGCGCCGTGCGCTGTTGACGGCAGTGGCCCTGGCGGTACTGACGGTCACGCTCGGTGCCGTTGTCCGCGACCTCCATGCCGACGCGTCGATTGCTGGCGGGTTGCTCGTCGTCGACGGCTTCGCCACCTTCTTCAAGGTCATCGTCCTCGTCGTCGCGCTGCTGACCGTGCTGATGTCACATCGGTTCCTGGCCATCGAAGGTGTCAGTGCCGGTGCGTATCACTTCCTCATTCTGGGCGCGACGCTCGGGATGATGGTGATGGCGGCGGCGATCGATCTCATCAGCGCCTTTATCGGCCTCGAGACGATGGCCGTGTCGTTCTATATCCTCGCCGGCTACATCAAGCCGAACCCGCGATCGAACGAGGCGGCGGTGAAGTACTTCCTGCTCGGGGCGTTCTCCCTGGCGATCATGCTCTACGGGATGTCCATCCTCTACGGGGTGTCGGGGACGACGCACCTGCTGGAGATGGCGCCGGTGTTCGCCGGACAGGCGCGCGACCCGCGCCTGCTGCTGGCGGTGGTGCTGATTGTGGCTGGCCTCGGATTCAAGATTGCGGCTGCGCCGTTTCATATGTGGGCGCCGGATGTCTACGAGGGAGCGCCGACGCCGGTGACGGCGTTTCTCTCTGTCGGCTCGAAGGCCGCCTCGTTCGCCATGCTGCTGCGGATTTTCGGCCAGGGCCTCCCGGCGCTGGTGACCGACTGGGCACTGTTGTTCGAGGTGCTGGCGATCGTGACGATGACCGTCGGCAACGTCGCGGCGCTGACGCAGTCGAACATCAAGCGCATGCTGGCGTATTCCTCGATCGCGCACGGCGGCTACGTGCTGATCGGCGTGGTGGCCGGCACGAGCAGTGGGGTCTCGGCGGCGCTGTTCTACCTTGCGGCGTATGCGCTGATGCAGCTCGGTGCGTTTGCCGTAGTGATTCTGCTGCGGCGGGCTGACGCCATTGGCGACGAACTGAAGGACGTGTCCGGGCTGTCCGGGCGGCATCCCGTGGCGGCGTTTGCGATGCTGTTGTTCCTGCTGTCGCTGGGCGGCACGCCGCCGACGGCCGGATTCATGGGGAAGTTCCGGTTGTTTGCGGCGGCCATCGACTCCGGCCACGTGGCGTTAGCGGTGATTGGCGTGCTGAACAGCGTGCTGTCGCTCTATTACTACTTGCGCATCGTGATGTTCATGTATCAGCGCGGAGAGGTGTCGGGCTCCGAACCCCGGTTCACGCCGCTGCTGGCCTCGGCGGTATTGGCGGCGGCGGTGGGCACGCTGGTGTTCGGGGTGTATCCGGCGCTGCTGATCGAGGCGGCGGACGGGTCGGCGCGGGCGCTCGGCGGGCTGTCGGCGCCGGGCCTGCTTCGCTAGCTGTTTTGAGGAAAATTCATGCGTAAAATCGCCGATTTCAGACTTGGTGAACTTTTTCACAAGTTGCGGTATACTCCCCTGTCTGCGCACGACATAAGGGCGTGCCTTTAGCCGTGCCTGACGACGATCGCAACTCACAACTCGAGCAGTCTCTTGAAGCGTTTCAAGAAACGGTTCGCAAGTCCGGCCCGGCGGCAATGGGCAGTTATTCGCTCATCGGAGCGATTCTGCTGCTTGGCGGCATCGGCTACGCAGTTGACTACTGGCGCGGTACTTCGCCGTGGTTCCTGCTAGCGGGACTGTTACTCGGTTTGGTCGTCGGGTTCTACGAGCTGGCCAAGACCGTCTTCAAGCGATGAAACAGGTCGCGTGGATGGGGGGGCTGAGCGTCGCCGCCTGGTTGGTGGCGGCAGCGTTCGTGGAACGGGCCTCGGGGATCGCGGCGTTCTACGGGATGATTGCGCCGCTCGTGATGGCCTGCGTATCGTGGGTGATGGCGGAGCGGATGTTCAGGCGGAATCCGCAGGCGCTAACAGGCCTGATGGTAACGGCCTTCGCGTTCAAGATAGTGTTCTTCGGCGGGTACGTGGCGGTGATGCTTCGCGGCATCGACCTGCGGCCCGCTCCGTTCGCGGTCAGTTTTAGCAGTTATTTCATCGCGCTGCACTTCGTCGAGGCTTTCTACCTTCAGCGCCTCTTCGCCGGTGGTCCGCGCGCGTAACGAATGATGTTGGGTCAAGAA
>JBKJMH010000119.1:0-15222 GCA_046596625.1 Vicinamibacterales bacterium
CTCGAGCTGGGACTTCTGCTGCACATGCTCGGCCGCGCCGAGGGGACGGCAATCCTCACCCGCATCGCGGACGGGGCCGACACGGCCAACCGCGCCGCCGACCTGGCCCGCAGCGCCCGCGCCCTTCGTGCCCTCGGCCGCTTCAACGAAGCCAACGCCGCCTACCGCGACGCCGCCACCGCCGCGCCGCGCGACGTCGCCATCCAGACCGCGTGGGGCGAGATGTTCGTCGAGGGGCGCTGCCAGACCTGCAATGCCGACGCACTCAAGTCGTTCCAGGCCGCGCTGAAGGAAGACGCCCGCTGGGTGCCGGCGATTGTTGGCATGGCGCGCGCGATTGCCGACGAGAACCCGCCCGAGGCGGTCGGCCTCGCCAAGAAGGCGCTCGAGATCAACGCCGCCTCGGTTCCCGCGCAGTTGATCATCGCTATCGACGCCTCGGACTCGCGCCGCGACGAGGCGCGTGCGGCGTTGACGCAGGCGCTCGAGGTGAATCCGTCGAGCCTCGAGGCGCATGCCTTGATGGCGGCGGTGTCGTACGTCGACGACAAGACGGCGGAGTACGACGCCCACATCAAGGCGGCGCTCGCCATCTCGCCGAACTACGGCGAGGCCTACCGTGTCACCGCGGAACTGGCGGCGTTCAACTATCGCTACGACGAAGCGGTGGTGCTGGTGCGCAAGGGGCTGGCGCTCGACCCGAACAACGCCCGCGCCCTCACCGACCTCGGCACGCACCTGCTGCGCACGGGCGACGAATCCGGCGCCCGCACGGCGCTCGAGCAGTCGTTCAAGGAGCATCCCTACGACGTCGTCTCCTACAACCTGCTCCAGATGATGGACACGCTCGACACCTTCGTCACCGTGCGCGACGGCGATCTCGTCATCCGCATGGACAAGGCCGATGCGCGCGTCATGCAGGACTCGGTGGTCGCCCTCTCGAAGCAGGCGATGGCCACGATGACGAAGCGCTACCAGTTCACGCCCAAGGGGCCGGTGCTCATCGAGATCTTCCCGAAGCACGACGACTTCGCGGTTCGCAATGTCGGCCTGCCAGGCATGATTGGCGCCCTTGGCGCCTGCTTCGGCCGCGTGGTGACGATGGATTCGCCGAAGGCACGGCCGCCGGGCGAGTTCCAGTGGGAAGCGACGCTGTGGCACGAACTGGCGCACGTCATCACGCTGCAGATGTCCAACCAGCGTGTGCCGCGCTGGCTGACCGAAGGCATCTCGGAATACGAAGAGAAGATCGCGCGGCCCGACTGGGCGCGCGGCATGGACGTCGAGTTCGCGGCCCGCCTGAACCGCGGCGAAACGCTGAAGCTCGAGAACCTGAACTCGGCGTTCCGCGACGGCCGCACCATCGGCCTTGCCTACTTCCAGGCGTCGCTGCTCGTCGAGCACATCGTGGCCGCCTACGGCGACGAGGGGCTGCACAAGCTGCTGAAGGCGTACGGTCAGGGGCTCGAGACGAATGCGGCCATGCGCGCCGCGGTTGGTGAAGACCTTGGCCAGATGCAGGCGGCGTTCGACCGCCGCATGGAAGAGAAGTACGGCAAGATGCGCGTCGCCTTGAAGGAGCCGCCGCAGGACGTCAACCTGCCGCGCATGCCGCTCGACGAGCTGAAGGCGTACGTGGCGAAGAACGAGGGGAGCTACATCGCCCAGATGGCCCTCGGCGTCCAACTGCGCAAGAATGGCGACTTCGAAGGCGCGGTGGCCGCGTTCCGAAAGGCGGCCACGCTGGTGCCGATCGCGGGCGGCGACGACAGCCCGCACGCCCTGCTCGCCGACATCGCGACGCAGCGACGCGACAACCCCGGAGCCATCGAGGCGCTGCAAGGGTTGGTGAACGTCGACTTCAACAACATCGATGCGGCCCGCCGCCTGGCGCGCCTGCTACGCGACACCGGCGTCACCGACGTGGCCCGGCTCGAGCCGGTCTACCGCCGGATTGTCGACATCGACCCGTTCGACGCCGACGCGCGTACGCAGTTCGGCCGCGTGCTGATGTCATCGAACAAGGCCGACGCGGCCGTTCGCGAGTTCAAGGCGGTGGTTGCGATGAACCCGGTGGACCAGGCGTCTGCCTACACCGACCTCGCGGAAAGCTACTTCCAGAGTGGCCAGCGCGCCGACGCGCGTCGCCAGACGCTGGCGGCACTCGAAGTGGCACCGAGCTACGAGCGTGCGCAGGACCTGCTGCTGAAGCTGGCCGAGGCGCGGCCGTGACAGCTGGCACGGGCCGGCTGCTGGTACTGGCAACCGTGCTTGCGCTCACGCTCATGCCGACGCTGCAGCCGCAGGTGGATGCGCAGTTGCCGACGGCAGGTGATGACCGCTTTGCCGGCTTGCAGTGGCGCTTCGTCCGCATCAAGTATCACTACGACGCCGAGGCGTCGCGCCAGCAACTCGAGTTCTACGGCGAACCCTGGCTGATCGATGGCCCGGCTGCCGAGCAGAACCTCTCGCGCCGCCTCAAGACCGCCACCTCCATCGACGTGCTCGATCCGATCGTCCTCACGCTCGACGATCCGCGCCTGTTCCAGAACCCGTGGATCTACTTCGTGGAGCCGGGCAACCTCGCGCTCACCGACAGCGACGCCAAGATCCTGCGCGAGTTCCTCCTGCGTGGCGGCACGGCGTTCTTCGACGATTTTCACGGCCCGTTCGAGTGGGAACATTTCGCGAAGGAAATGAAGAAGGTGTTTCCCGATCGGGCGATCGTCGACTTCCCGAAAGACCACCCGATCTTCAGCAGCTTCTACAAGCTCGATGGCTATCCGCAGATCGCCGGGCTCGGATCGTTCATGGCCGGGCGCAGCTGGGAGAAGGGTGGCTTCGTTGCCCATCTCCGCACGATCTTCGACGACAACGACCGGCCGATGCTCTACGTCAACTGGAACACGGATATGGGCGACGGATGGGAGTGGTCCAACGCCGAGGACTATCCTGGCTACCTGAAGTACACGTCGCTGGCCTATCGGATGGGCATCAACGAGGTCGTCTACGCGCTGACGCATTGAAGCGGACCTGAAGGTCCGCGGCTACACCGATCACAGCGGACCTGAAGGTCCGCGGCTACGTCGGGTGTAGCTGCCGACCTTCAGGTCGGCCAGAGGGAGAACCGTTGGACAACGAGTCGAAGGCTGGCGCCGCCAGCGTAGAGCGGGTGGCGGAAGGGCGCCAGCGCATCCTCACCGAACTGCGAAAGGTTATCGTCGGGCAGGACGACGTGATCGATCATGTGCTGGTGGCGCTCTTCACGGGCGGTCACTGCCTGATCACGGGCGTGCCGGGCCTGGCCAAGACGCTGCTTATCCGCACGCTCTCCGACATCCTGGACCTCGACTTCAAGCGCATCCAGTTCACCCCCGACCTCATGCCGTCCGACATCACCGGCACCGAGATCCTCGACGAGGACTCCGGTGGACGCCGGCTGCGCTTCGTGAAGGGGCCGATCTTCGCGCAGATCATCCTGGCGGACGAAATCAACCGCACGCCGCCCAAGACGCAGGCGGCCCTGCTCGAGGCGATGCAGGAGTATCACGTCACAGCCGCGGGTCGCACCTATCCGCTCGACCAGCCGTTCTTCGTGCTGGCGACGCAGAACCCGATCGAACTCGAAGGCACCTATCCACTGCCGGAAGCACAGCTCGATCGGTTCATGTTCAACCTGGTCATCGACTACCTCAGTGAGGACGACGAGGTGGCGGTGGTGACCAGGACCACCGGCGCCAGGCAGACGAAGCCCGAGCGCGTGCTGAGCGGGCCGGAGATCCTCGAGTTCCAGCAACTGGCGCGCGAGGTGGTCATTGCCGAGGAAGTGGCGCGCTATGCCGTGCGGCTCGTCGACGCCTCGCGTCCGGGGCGACCGGGCGTGCCGGACTTCGTCGACAAGTGGGTGAAGTGGGGCGCTGGCCTGCGTGCCTCACAGTCGCTCGTGCGCGGCGGCAAGGCCCGTGCGCTGATGCATGGCCGCTATCACGTGTCGATCAAGGACATCCAGGCGTTGGCGAAGCCCATTCTCCGTCACCGCGTCATGACGAACTTCTACGCCGAATCCGAGAACATCACCCCGGACATCATCGTCGACCGTCTGCTCGAGACGGTCACCGTGCCGAAGAGCGGGATGTAGGACGTGGCTCAGGGCGCGCGCACACGCCAGTTCCTCGACCCGGCGGTCGTGGCGCGTCTCAGCACGCTCGAACTCCGCGCCCGCACCATCGTCGAAGGGTTCCTGACCGGGCTGCATCGCAGTCCGTTCAAGGGGTTCAGCGTCGAGTTCGCCGAGTACCGGCAATACATTCCGGGCGATGACCTGTCGACGATCGACTGGAAGGTCTACGCGCGCAGCGACCGCCACTACGTGAAGAAGTTCGAGGAGGAAACGAACCTCAACTGCCACATCCTGCTCGACGTCAGCGGCTCGATGGGCTACGGGTCGCGCGGCCTCACCAAGTTCGACTACGCGCAGTGCCTGGCGGCATCGCTGGCCTACCTGATGAACCGGCAGCGCGACGGCGTTGGCCTCACGGCGTTCGACGAGGGGATTGTCGGCATGCTTCCGGCGAGCGCGCGCACCGGGCACCTGCGTGCGCTGCTGCTCACGCTCGAGCGCCTGAAGCTCGGACAGAAGACGAACGTCGCCAAGCCGATGCACCAGCTCGTCTCCTCCATCAGCAAGCGCGGCATGGTGGTGCTCATCTCCGACCTGCTCGATGAGCCCGAGCGGGTCATTCGCGGCCTGAAGCACTTCACCTTCCGCGGCACCGACGTCGTCGTGTTCCAGGTGCTCGATCCGCACGAGCTCGAGTTTCCGTTCGAGCGTGCCACGCGCTTCACCGACATGGAGAGCGAGGCCGAGGTGACGGCAGTGCCGGCCATGGTGCGCGAGCACTACATCGAGGCGATGCAGGGGCTGATTGCCCGCTACCGCCGTGAACTGGGGGGGGCGGGCATCGACTACCACCTGCTCACCACCGCTGACCCGCTCGAACTCGCGTTGATGCAATACCTGTCGACGCGTGAGCACGCGTTCTGATGAACTTCCTCGCGCCCTTCTTCCTCATCGGAGCGCTGGCGGCGGCCGTGCCGATCGTGCTGCACCTGCTGAAGCGCGAACCCGAGAACCGCGTGCGCTTCTCGGCGGTGCACCTGCTGACGCACGCGCCGGTCGAGCACTCGAGCCGGCGACGCCTGCGTGAATTGCTGCTCCTGGCCTTGCGTGTCAGCGCGCTGCTGCTGCTGGCGTTGGCGTTCGCGCGTCCGTTCCTGGCGTCCACCCTCGCCACCTCCGGGGCGACCACCGTGGTGGCGCTCGACACCTCGTTGAGCCTGTCGGCGCCAGGGCAGTTCGAGAAGGCCCGCACGGTCGCGAAGAAGGCCATCGCCGACGCGCCTGCCGGACACCTTGTGGCCGTGGTCACGTTCGCGGACGGCGCCCAGGTGGCGAGTCAGCCCTCGGGTGACCGCGCCTCGGCGAATGCCGCGATCGATGCGGCGCAACCAGGCGCCGGTGCCACGCGCTATCGCGCCGCGCTGAATGCCGCGGTCGATCTCATGCGCGGCCGCCCCGGTGCCATCGTCGTGGTGACCGACCTGCAGGAGACCGGCTGGGATGTCGGCGACCGGACGACAGTGCCTGAGGCTGTGACGGTTGACGTCGCCGATGTTGGCGCACCACCGGCGAACCTCGCGGTGGCCGCGGTGCGAACCACAGCCGACCGCGTGCTGGCCACGATTCGCAACGCCGGAGCCGACTCGCAGCTCGTGCGGGTTCGACTGAACGTGCACGACGCCGCGGACAGCTCGGCGTCCACTCGCGTGGTCGCGGAAACAACGGTGCCGGTCGGCGGCGGCAGCACAGCGACGACGTCGTTCGCGGTGCCGGCTGCGCGCTGGGCGTCGGTGAGCGTGGACGATGTCACGGGGCCTGCAGCAGATAACGCCCGCTATCTCGTGCTCGACCGCGCCTCGAAGCCAACCGTGCTGGTCATCAGTACGGCAGGCGACCTCGCGCGTGAAGCGTTCTATCTGGAGCAGGCGCTGCTGGCCGCCGGTGGCGATGGCCGGGCGTATGCGGTTGAAGGCGCGGCCGCCGGTGAACTGGCGACGTGGGACCAGGCGAAGCTCGACGCCTTCGTCGCGATCGTCCTCACGTCGACCCGTGCGCTCGAGCATCACGGCCGCGAGTTGTTGACCGCTTACCTCCGCCGCGGCGGGGGGCTGATTGTGGCGGCCGCACCGGAAGTGGACGGCGACGTATTGCAGGAAGTGCTGGCCGGGCCGCGCCTGACGCTGGTCAGCCCAGGCGCTTCGGCGCCCGGCGCACGCGTGTCCCGGACGTGGGGCGCCTCGGACGTGCGGCACCCGGTCGTGCGCGCGTTCGGGTCGACCAGCGGTGCGCTGGGGCTGGTGCAGTTCCAGCGTGTAGCCATCCTCCGCACGGCCGACTGTCCGCTGCTGGCCCGTTTCACCAGTGGTGAACCGGCCCTGGTCGACTGCGCGTCAGGAGAAGGGCATGCCCTGGTGCTGGCGTCCGACCTCGACAACCGCGGCAACGACTTCCCGCTGCACGCCACCTTCGTGCCGTTCCTGCACGAGGCAGTGCGCTACCTGACCGGCGGCCAGCAGCAGGCGTCGGACTATATGGTGGCTGACGTGCCGGCCGGAGTGCCGCCGACACCGGGTGTGGCGCCGCTGCCGAGCGGCTCGGGCACGTCCCGCCTGGTGGCGGTGAATGTCGACCCGTCGGAAACCGACCCTGGACGTCTCACCGTCGACGAGTTCAAGAGCGCGGTGGTGACCATGGGCAGCAGCGCCCAGACGGGGGCCCGGCTTCAGGCGCAGGAGACGGAAGAACGGCAGCACCTCTGGCAATATGTGCTGGCGGCCATGCTGGTGATGATGGCGGTTGAAAGCTGGGTGGCGGCGCGGGCCGTCTGACAACCATGAGCGAGCAATTCGGCCCGATTCAGGAACTGCTGGACCGTGTGCGCGCGCGGTGGCGCGGTCTTGTACTGCTCGACGTGACGACGCGCGGCGCTCTCGCCGGCACGGTCATCGTCGGGTGTGCGTTCGCGCTCTCGTTCTGGATGTCGCGCGCGCCGCTGGCGCTGGCGGTGGTTGGGGCCCTGGCCAGCCTCGCCAGCGTCATCGCGCTGGTGTGGGCCGCCTGGCCGGCCCGTCACGTGCCGACAGACCGCAGCGTTGCGCGCTACATCGAGGAACGCGCGCCGGCGCTCGATGAACGCCTGGTCAGTGCCGTCGACGTGTCGAAAACCAGGGATGCGGACCAACGCCCGGCCCTGGCGGCGGCCATGGTGCGCGACGCCGCGCGCGCCGCTGCCGACGTGGACGCTGCGACGATCGTACCGACCGACGCAATTCGTCGCCGCGCTCTTCGCGCCGCTGCGGCCTGCGCCGTGCTGCTCGGCATGCTGTTCGTCTCGCGGCATGCGGCACGGCAGGCGCTCGATGCGGTCGCACTGACGCTCTATCCCTCACGTATCACGCTCGAGGTCTCTCCAGGTAACACGCGCGTGCAGGCTGGCTCCGGGCTCACCGTCGAGGCGCGGCTGGTGGGCAACACCGCCCCGGTGGTGGCCCAGCTTCTGCGAGCGGTCGTCGGCTCTGACGAGTGGGAGCCGGCCGAGATGACTACCGACGGTGCCGGGCACTTCCGCCTGGCACTGACGTCGCTCACCAGTTCGTTCCAGTACAAAGTGCTGGCGGGCGGCGCCGCCTCGCCGGTGTTCGACGTCGCGGTGGTGCGTCCGCCGCGCGTTGCGCGCATCGACGTCGAGTACGCCTACCCGCCGGCGCTTGGTCTCGCGGCGCGGGTCGAGGAGGACGGCGGCGACATCTACGGTCCAGAGGGGACGCGGGTGACGGTGAAGATCCACACCGATGCACCGGTCACGAACGGACGGATGGTGCTCGGCCCCGACACCGCCGTCGCGCTCAGCGCCGAGTCATCGACGCTCATGACCGCCTCGCTGCAGATTGCCGGGAACGGCTCGTACCGCGTGGCGCTTGCCGATGCCGACGGGATGAAGAGCGACGGCGACACCGAGTACTTCATCCGGATCCTCGACGATCGTCCGCCCGAGGTGCACGTGGTCCGTCCCGCCAGCGACCGTCGTGTGACGCGGCTCGAGGAAGTGGAGATTGCCGCCGAAGCGCAGGACGACTTCGGTGTGGCGGCCATGGATCTCGTCTACGCCGTGCGCGGCGGCGTGGAGACGGTGGTGCCACTCGGCATTCCGCCACGCTCGACCTCGGTGAGTGGCCGCCATGTGATGTATCTCGAAGACATCGACGTGGCTGCTGGCGACTTCATCAGCTACTACGTGCGGGCCCGCGACCTGCCACGCGGCAAGCGCCCCAGCGAGTCGCGCAGCGACATCTTCTTCCTCGAGGTGAAGCCGTTCGAGGAGGAGTTCAGCCTCGCCGAGACGCAGGCGGCGCAGGGTGGCGGCAGCGGCAACCCGCAGCTCGATGACCTCGTTGCGGCGCAGAAGGAAATCGTCGTCGCCACCTGGAAGCTCGATCGCCGCTCGCGCGACGCGCAGGGGGCGAAGTCGGCGCAGGACATCCGTGCTGTGTCGAAGTCGGAAGCCGAGCTGAAGGTGCGCGTCGAGCAGACGTCGAGCGCCTTCCGCTCCACCACGATGCGCGACCCGCGCCGGGCCCGGCCGGGCACACGGCCCGGTGCCGGCCCGCAGCCCGCGCCCGATCCGAATGCCCCGCGTGTGGGGCAGGCCACGGAAGACGAAGACGCGATGACCACCGCGTCGAAGGCGATGGGCAAGGCGGTCGACTCGCTCAATGCCTTGAAGACCACCGACGCCATGCCGCACGAGATGCAGGCGCTGAACGCGCTCCTCAAGGCGCAGTCCGACGTGCGGAAACGCCAGATCCAGCGGCAGCAGGCCGGTCAGGGCTCGGGGCAGAACCGATCGACCGAAGACCTGTCGAGCCTGTTCGACAAGGAACTGGCGAAGAACCAGCAGACGAACTACGAAAACAAGACCAGCGCCGAGCCGACGGAAGACGCTAACGCTCCCGCCGTCGATCGCGTCAAGGAGCTGGCGCAGCGCCAGGATGAACTCGTGCGCAAGCAGCAGGAGTTCGCGCGCGGCCAGAACCAGATGTCGGCGGAGGAGCGAAAGCGCGAGCTCGAGAGCCTGACGCGCGAACAGAACGACCTGCGCGACCGCGCCGAGCAGGTGGCGGCGCAACTGCAACAGCAGGCCGGCCAGCAGCAGGCGGGGCAGCAGCAGCCCGGACAGAACGGCGAGCCCGGACAGCAGGGCCAGAAGAGCCAGTCGGGCCAGCCGAGCGGCCAGCCCGGGCAGTCGGCGGGCCAGCAGGGACAGGCCGGCCAGAGCGGTCAGCGCCGCCCCGGCACCAGCCAGAACGCCCGCGGCGGCTCGCAAGGCGCCGACGGCCAGAGTTCCGAGCAGATGCGTGGCATCTCCGAGGAGATGCGCAGCGCCGCCAACGATCTCCGGCGCCAGGATGCCGGACAGGCCAGTGCACGCGGCGCGCGCGCGCTCGATCAACTGCGCGAGCTCGAACGTCAGCTCCAGGCCAGCACTCCGCAAGGCCGTCGTCAGGCACTGGGCGATCTGCAGCTCGAAGCGCGGCAACTGGCGGACGCGCAGCGGCAGATTGCGTCGGAGTCGGGCCGGGCGCGCGACGGGCAGGCGAATACCGACGCACTGCGCCGGCTGGCAGGCGAGCAGGACCGCCTGTCCGAGCGGCTGCAACGTGTGCAGCAGGGGCTGCGTCAGCAGGGGCAGGGCACGCCAGGGACACAGGGCACACCCGGCAGACCGCAGGGCACCGAGAACATGCAGCAGGCGGCATCCGACGCTGCTCGCGACATCGGGCAGCAGCGCCTCTCGGAACGCATGCAGCAGTCGGCGGAGTCAATGCGTCGTGCGTCGGGCCAATCGAGCTCGGCCTCGTCGGCCACCGAGGGGCAGCCGTCGAACGGCACGCCGCAGGGCACGCCGACCGCGCGGCAAGGTGCGCCGAACCAGGCCGGCGCGCAGCAGGAACTGGCACGGGCGCTCGATCGGCTTGCCGATCGCCTGAATTTGGTTGACCAGCCGCAGGACAACGACTCGAGGCGGATGAACGAGCAGGTGGCGCGGGCGCGCGAGATGCGCAACCGGATGGACGACCTGACGAAACAGCTCGAGGAGCTCGATCGCCAGGCATCGGGCGAGCGCGGCTCGCCGCAGTCGTCGCCGTCGGCGCAGGGACAGGCGTCGCAGAGCGGACGTCCGGGCCAGGGCCAGGGCGGCGGCACCGGCGACCCGGCCCCGATCGACGAGGTGCGCACGGCGATCAGCAAGCAGATGCGTGAACTGCGCGAACTGCTGGCCGAGACGCAGAAGGACACGAACTCGCGCAACACCGGCGGCCCGGGCTCGACGTTCGAGGGGCAGGGCATGGTGATGTCGGCGCCGGGCAGTGAAGGCTTCAAGCAGGACTTCGCGAAGTGGCAGGAGCTGACGCGCCAGGTCACGCTTGCGCTTGACGAGGTGGAGTCGTCGCTCACCAGGAAGCTGCAGGCGAAGGGGTCGAAGGATCGCCTGGCGTCAGGCGGCGATGAACGCGCCCCGGCCGGATATCAGGAGCAGGTGGACAGCTACTTCAAGGCGATCGCCACGAGGAAACGGCCCTGATCCATTTCGCGTCGCCGCTCCCCTGGTGGCTCATCGCGCTGGTCGCGGTCGGGTTCATCGGGGTCGCCATCTTTTCATACCGGCGTCCCTTCGTTCCCCTCACGCGGGTGCAGCGCGGCGCGCTCATCACGCTGCGCGCGCTGGCGCTGGTGGCGGTGTTGCTGTTCGCCTGCCGGCCGGTGCTGTTCCTCCCCCCCGTCAACCCGGGCGACATCGTCGTGCCGGTGCTGGTGGACACGTCGCGCAGCATGCGCGTGGCGGATGCCGACGGCACGCCTCGCCTCGCCGCGGCGCAGGCGCTGCTGACGTCGAGCGTCTTGCCGGCGTTGTCGGCGATCGGACGCCCGGAGCTGTTCGCCGTGGGTGAACGCGTGGCGGAGTCGTCCGCTGAGAACCTCACTGCCGACGCGCGCCGCACGGAACTGGTGACGGCGGTGTCGACGATTCGCGAGCGGTTTCGTGGCCGTCGTGTCGGCGGCATCATCGTGCTGTCGGACGGTGGCGACACAGGGCAGGGCAGTCGGGACGTAGCCCTCCGCTCCGGCGCCCCGGTGTTCACGGTCGGCATCGGCTCGGTCGACGGCGTGCCCGATCGTGAGGTGGTCGGGATCACCGCTGGCGATCCGAGACTCGATCAGTCGTTGGTCGACCTGCACGTCACCACCGTGTCGCACGGCCTCGGCCGCGAACCGTATTCCTTGCGGCTGATGGCCAACGGACAACTGGTCGAGTCGAGACGTATCGCGTCGTCCGCCGACGGCACGCCTGGCGACGACACATTCTCGGTGACGCCGGATCCACTCAACGCCACCGTCTATACGGCGGATGTGGCCGTCGACCCGCGCGAGTCGATCGCGGAGAACAACACGCGGAGCCTCTTGCTGAGTCCGGCGGCGCGCAAGCGGCGGCTGCTGGTGCTTGGCGGCGCGCCCGGCTACGAGCACAGCTTTCTGGTGCGTGCGCTATCGCAGGATCCCAGCTTCGAGATCGACTCGATTGTCCGCAAGGGCAAGGACGACAGTGGCCGCGACACGTTCCTCATCCAGGCGGGCGGCGGCCGCGGCGCCGGGCTGGTCACCGGCTTTCCGACGACGCGCGAAGCGCTGTTCGCATACGACACCGTCATCATCGGCAACCTCGAAGGCGAGTTCTTCGGGCGTGCGCAGATGGATCTGCTCACCGACTTCGTCGGCACGCGCGGCGGCGGGCTGCTGCTGCTCGGGTCGCGCACATTCCTGCAACGCGGGTTGGCGGGAACGCCGCTCGAGGAGGCGCTGCCGGTCGAACTGAACGACCGGCGTGGCGGTGCGGCATCGCGCCCGGGCGACAGCGCGTCCGTGACCGTGCGGAACGCGGTGACGCTGACCGACGAAGGGGCGGCGCATCCGATCATGCGCATTGGCGCCACGCCAGACGCGTCGCGCGCCTTGTGGGCGGCGCTGCCGCCGCTGGCCTCGGTGTCGCCGGTGGGCGGGCCCCGGCCCGGAGCCACCGTGCTGGCGGTGTCGCAGTCTGACAACGGCGCCGCGGTGCCGCTGGTTGCCATTCAACGCTTCGGGCGCGGGCGGTCGATGGTCTTTTCGGGCGAGGCGTCGTGGCGCTGGCGCATGCTGCGCCCGGCCGACGATGCGAGCTACGAGCACTTCTGGCGTCAGGCCACCCGCTGGCTGGCGGGCGACGCGCCTGACCCGGTGACGCTGGTCGTGCCCGATGCTCCTGCGCTTGGCGACACCATCCCGGTACAGCTCGAGGCGCGCGATGCGGCGTTCAACGGCGTGACGGACGCGACCGTCGAGGCGACGCTCACCTCGCCGGGCGGCGAGCCGACGCCGCTCGTGCTGAGGCCATCCGGTGCCGGACAGCACGCCGCGACGCTGGTCGTCACCACACCTGGCCTCTACCGCATTCGCGCCGAGGCGCGCCGCGGCGCCACGCTGCTGGGCATGGCCGACCGATGGGTGTACGTGGGCGGCGCCGATCCCGAGTATGCCGACCCTCGGCTGAACGAGGGTGTCCTGCGAAGGCTGGCGCGGCAATCGGGTGGACAGTACGTGCAGGCGTCCGACATCGGGCGTGTGCTGTCAGCCATATCGGCGGCGGTGCCACAGACGCGGGAGCCCGAGCGTCGCGACCTCTGGCACGAGCCGTGGGCGTTCCTGCTGGTCCTGCTCCTGCTTGGTGCGGAATGGGTGCTGCGCCGCACCTGGGGGCTGCGATGACGGGCGTGTCCGGCTTTGGTGCGGTTTTGAATTCCACCTGGCGTAGCCGCGGACCTTCAGGTCCGCTGAGACCGGGCCGACCTGAAGGTCGGCAGCTACAAATATGCGGCAAGCGGAACCGCGCCCAGTTGCCTCTGGGATAATGCTGCTGTGACTGCGCTGCGCCGCCTCCTCGCGTTCGTCGTGCTGCAGGGCTGCCTGATGCTGACTGCCAGCGGCGTGGCGTACGCGGGCGAGCGCTACGCGCTGATCATTACCGGCGCCTCGGGCGGTCCCCAGTACGCCGAGAAATACGACGAGTGGCGGTCGTCGTTCGTGCAGTTGCTGCAGGGGCCGCTTGGCTACGCCGAGGCGAACGTGCTGGTGCTGGCCGAGGAGGAGTTTGCCGGTGCGGTGAAGGCGACCCGCGAGAACGTCCGCGCGTCCGTCGCAAACCTGCGCAAGCGCGCCACCAAAGACGATGTGGTGCTGGTGGTGCTGGTGGGGCACGGCAGCGGCAACGACGTCGGCGATGCGAAGTTCAACCTCGTGGGACCCGACCTCGGCGCGGCGGAATGGGGCGAGCTGTTACGCTCGATGCCCGGGCGCCTGGTGTTCATCAACGGCGCCAGCGGCAGCGCGCCGTTTCTGCAGGAACTGTCGGCCCGTAACCGCGTGGTGATCACCGCCAACGACTCGGCGGCGCAGACGTTCGAGACCGTCTTCCCGCAGTTCCTGCTCGAGGCGTATCGCAACGACGGCGGCGACCTGGACAAGAACGATCGGGTGTCTGTCTTCGAGGCGTTCGCGTTCATCAGCTCGCGCGTGCGCGAGTGGTTCGAGCAGCGCTCGCAGCTCGCCACGGAGCACGCCGTGCTCGATGACAACGGCGACGGCGCCGGCCGCCTGATCGACGACGAAGGGTCGGACGGCCTGCTCGCCCGCCTCACCTACCTTCGCGCCGACCCGCCGATCGAGGACACCGGCAATCCGGAGCGGACGGCGATGCTGCGTCGCCGGGCCGAGCTCAATACCCAGCTCGAAGAACTGCGCGCGCGCAAGAACACGATGGCGCCGGACGACTACGAGCGTGGGCTCGAGACGCTGCTGCTGGAACTTGCCCGCATCGACCGTGCCCTACGGTCGAAGTCGTAGGATTGTGGCCGCCGGTCCCGCGTGCGGGTCAACAAGGAAATGGTGACGCGCACGTAAATTGTTCGGGTGGGAAATCTGGGAAACCGTGCGCACGTCTGGGGATAAACCGCCACGTGTGTCGGCGCGGTGGCTTGCCGGTTTGCAGGCTGGACATGGCGCGAAAAATTTAGGTGTAGGATAGCCCAGCCTTAAACCCGCTCACGACCATCAATGGGCTTTCACACGCCGAGCCAACCGCACCGGGCATCCGAGCCATCGTCTCGCCGCCGTTCCTTCCGCTTGTACCTGTTGCTGCTGGTGGCCCTCGTGGCTGCCGGCCTCTGGCGCGACTCGCTTTCGGCGCAGAACGCGTCCACTGGTTCCGCCGCAAGCGTCTTCGGTCCGAAGAAATATATCCGCACGAACAGCAGGCAGAATGTGTACTCGGACAGCTTCGTGCTGCCCGGCGCGGTTCTCTCGCCCTACACCCTGCACATCGTCAACGGCGACTCGACCGGGCGTGATCGGATCTCGTCAGCGAGCATCACCCTCAACGGGTTGGAAATCCTGAAGTCGAATGACCTGAACCAGCAGGTCGCCACGCTCGATAGACAGGTCAGCCTGCTACCGACCAATGTCCTCCGCGTCTCACTCGGGTCTGGCGGTTCTGGCAGCTATCTCATCATCTCCATTGCTGGCAGCGGCGAGCTTCAGTCGACGGCTACCTCGCTCGCATCCAGCCGAAACCCCTCGACCTTCGGGCAAAGCGTCACCTTCACGGCGACGGTGAGTGGCGGCGCGACGCCAGCGACGGGGACGGCCACGTTCTTCGACGGCGCCACCGCGCTCGGTAGCGGCGCGCTGAACGGCGCCGGCCAGGCGACGCTGAGCACGAGCGCGCTTGCCGTCGCGGCGCACACCATCACGGCGGTGTATGGCGGCGACGCGACGCACGCCACGTCGACCTCCGGGCCGCTGACGCAGACGGTGACGGCGCTGCCGCCGGCGTCGACGACAACCGGCGTCGCGTCGAGCCTCAATCCCTCGACCTTCGGGCAAAGCGTCACCTTCACGGCGACGGTGACTGGCGGCACGACGCCAGCGACGGGGACGGCCACGTTCTTCGACGGCGCCACCGCGCTCGGTAGCGGCGCGCTGAACGGCGCCGGCCAGGCGACGCTGAGCAC
>JBKJMH010000222.1:0-17953 GCA_046596625.1 Vicinamibacterales bacterium
GAGGGCGAGCGACGTCAGGATGCGCGCCACGTCGGCGTCTGGCACCGTGAGACCGAGGACGAGCGCCAGGCGTGCACGGCGCAGGTGCAGGGTGAGTGGACCGCGTGGAGCCGGGTAGGCATCGACGGCAGCGCCGCGGATGGTGCCCGCACCGATCTGCTGCATCAGCGCCACGGCGCGCCGCAGCGCGACGAGCGGACCGTTCACGTCGGCGCCCCGCTCGAAGCGTGAGGACGCCTCGGTCTTGAGCCCCAGGCGCTTGCTCGTCCGCCGCACCGACGCGGGCTTGAAGTACGCGCTCTCGAACGCGATGCGCGTGGTGCTCGCCGACACTTCAGACCGGCCGCCGCCCATCACGCCGGCCACGGCGTGCGCCGCCGCGGCATCGGCGATGACCAGCATCTCGGCGTCGAGCGTGCGCTCGGCATTGTCGAGTGTCGTGATGGTTTCGCCAGCCCGCGCCCGACGCACCCGGATGTGCCGCTCGGCTAGGGTGTCGAGGTCGAAGGCGTGCATCGGTTGACCGAGCTCCATCAGCACGTAGTTCGTGATGTCGACGAACGGGCTGATGGGACGAACCCCCGCTGCCAGCAACCGCGACGTCATCCAGGCCGGTGACGTCGCCGGTGTGACGTCTGCCACTGCGGCGACGTAGCGCGGGCACAGGTCGGCGTCCTCGATGGTGACGGTGACGTCGGGCGAGGTGTCGGTATCGAGCGCGGCGAGCGCGCCAGGGAGCGTCGCGAGGTCGCGCAACGGCAGGTTGTAGGTGGTGGCAATCTCGCGCGCGAAGCCGATGACGCTCAGGCAGTCCGGTCGGTTCGCGGTGACCTCGAAGTCGATCACGGCGTCGCCGTTGCCGAGGTCGTCGATGGACGCGACCTCGAAGCCGCGCCGGGCCATCGTGTCGGCGAGCGCCTTCGCAGGCACGTCGATGTCGACGAAGTCCCGCACCCAGGAGAGGAGAAGTTTCATGACGGCTCTGGCCTAGTACGGGAACTGTTCGAGGAACCGCAGGTCGTTCTCGAAGAACATGCGGATGTCCTGCACCTGATGACGAAGGATGGCGACGCGCTCGATGCCGACGCCGAACGCGAAGCCGGTGTAGCGCTCCGCGTCGATGCCGACCGATTCGAACACGGCCGGATGCACCATGCCGCAGCCGCCAATTTCCACCCAGCCGGTGTGCTTGCACATCGGGCACCCCTTGCCGTCGCACTGCCAGCAGGAGATGTCCACCTCCGCGCTGGGCTCCGTATACGGGAAGAAGCTCGGGCGGAAGCGAACGCGCGAGGCGTCAGCGAACATGTCGCGCGCGAAGGCGAGCAACGTTCCCTTCAGGTCGGCCAACGAGACACCTTGCCCGACGACAAGCCCCTCCATCTGGGTGAACATCGGCGTGTGCGTCAGGTCGAGATCGTCACGCCGGTAGACCCGGCCCGGCGCGACGATCCGAATCGGCGGCTGGTGTGCCTGCATGTAGCGGATCTGGATTGACGACGTGTGTGTCCGCAGCATGGTGCGGACATCGCCAGGCTGGCCCGACTCGCCGCGCACCGGCGTGCCCAGATACAGCGTGTCCTGCATGTCGCGCGCGGGATGCTCACCCGGCATATTGAGCGCATCGAAGCAGTGCCACTCGTCTTCGATCTCCGGCCCCTCGACGATCGCGAACCCCATGCGCGTGAAGATCGACTCCATGCGGTCGCGGACGACGGTGAGTGGATGACGCCGGCCGAGAGGTGGCGTCCGGCCAGGCAGCGTGACATCAACCGCACCGGCGGGGCGGGCATTCGCCTCGGCTCCGTCTTCGTACGTTGTCCAGCGCGCCTCGATCTGCTGCTTCAGCTCGTTGGCGTATTTGCCGATGAGTTTCTTCTGGTCCACCGGCGCACTGGCGATGAGCTGCATCCACGCGGCGACGATGCTGTTCTTGCGCCCGAGGTAACGGTCGCGCACCGCCTGGGCATCGCGGAGCGACGGCGCCGCGGCAAGTTCCTGCTCGAACGCCGCGAGGTGTGTGGCGACGGAGGTGGCATCTAGTAGAGACATGAGGGTGACAGGGTACAAAAAACGATGGTGAAAGCGCCAATCGCAACCGGGGTCCGTCGTGGACGGACCAAAAGAAAAAGGGCAAGAGAGGAGGGGAACCTCCGACTCTTGCCCTTGTGCGTTCCTGCGTGGATCGACGCTACGCGGTTGCCGGTGTCAGCGCCGCCTTCGCCTGGGCTGCGACGACCGCAAAGGCCGCCGGGCTGGTCGCCGCGAGTTCCGCAAGAATCTTGCGGTCCAGCGTGTTACCGGCGAGCTTCAGGCCGTTGATCAGCTGCGAGTAGGTGATGCCGTTCTCGCGGGCGGCAGCGTTGATACGGACAACCCAGAGGCGACGGAAGTCGCGCTTCTTGTTGCGGCGGCCGACGAAGGCGTACTTGAGCGCCGTGTCGACCGATTCCTTGGCTGCCTGATAGAGCTTGCTCTTGGTCTGGTAGTAGCCCTTGGCAAGCTTCAGCAGCTTCTTCCGCTTGGCGCGGCGAACCGTTCCTCGTTTTACGCGTGGCATTGCACAATCCTCACTGGCTTGGAGCGGGGGCTGACCCTCGCTCGATTCGCTTTGGCTGGCGCCAGGCGGCCTGGCCTAAAGCGTGACATTCAGATGAACGTCGGTGGTCGGCTTACGCGTAGGGCAGCATACGCGCCAGCTTCGGCGTGTCGACGTGGGCGACGGTGGTCAGACCACGAAGGGCGCGCTTGCGCTTCGTGCTCTTGCTGCTCAGGATGTGGCGCTTGAAGGCGCTGCCCCTGAGGAACTTGCCATTCTTGGTCTTCTTGAAGCGCTTGGCGGCGCCACGATGAGTCTTTAGCTTCGGCATGATGTCGTTCTTCCGTTTCAGAGCGGACCTGAGGTCCGCGGCTACAGCTGTCTTACGCTTGCGGCGGCGCCGTTGGAGCCTTCGGCGCAACCGGTCGTCCCTTGCCGCCGCCCGATGGCTTGCGGCTCAGAATCGTGTGCATCTGGTTGCCTTCCAGTCGCGGCATCGATTCCGCGATGGCAACCTCTCCCAGTTCCTCGACCAGCCGTTCGAGGATGCGACGGCCAATCTCGGGGTGCGCCATTTCGCGCCCACGGAAGAAGATAGTCGCCTTCACCTTGTCACCGTCCTCGAGGAAGCGCTCGATGTGCTTCTTCTTGAACTGGTAATCATGTTCGTCCACCTTCGGACGGAACTTGATCTCTTTGACTTCGATGACTTTCTGGTGCTTTCGCGCCTCGCGAGTGCGCTTTTGCTCCTGGTACTGGTACTTCCCGAAGTCCATGATGCGGCAGACCGGCGGCACGGCCGTCGGCGAGATCTCGACGAGGTCGAGTCCCTTCTGCTTCGCAATGGCCAGCGCCTGCGGCGGAGGCATGATGCCCAACTGCTGCCCGGTGTCGTCGATGACGCGAATTTCACGAACGCGGATGCGTTCGTTGACGCGCACACGGTCGTCTCGTCGGGGTGATCTGTCGAAAGCGATAAGGCCTCCTACCAGTTACGCGGAAACGCCGGCTGACACGGCATCCGCACTATTCCGGCCACGGCTGGTGATTTCCGTCCGAGCCGTGTCGATGAACGCCGAGATCGTCGCGGCGCCCTGATCTCCACCGGTGCGCGTACGCACCGATACCGTGCCCTCAGCAACTTCCCGGTCCCCGACGACGAGCATGTAGGGGACCTTCTGAAGCTGGGCCTCACGGATTTTATATCCGATCTTCTCCTGGCGCTCGTCGAGATCGACGCGCAGCCCGGCCGCCCGGAGTTCGTCGCGCACGGTGCGCGCGAATTCGGCGTGCCGATCGGCAATCGGCAGCACCGTCACCTGCAGCGGCGCCAGCCATAGCGGGAACGCGCCCGCGAAGTGCTCGATGAGGATTCCGATGAACCGTTCGAAACTGCCGAAAATGGCACGGTGGATCACCACCGGCTGATGTTCGGCGTTGTCCGCCCCGACGTAAGTCAGATTGAAACGGGCCGGCAGCTGGTAGTCGAGCTGTACCGTCGCACACTGCCAGCGGCGGCCAATCGCGTCGGTGACCTCGAAGTCGAGCTTGGGGCCGTAGAACGCCCCGTCGCCCTCATTGACGGTGTAGGGCTGTCCGGCCGATTCGAGCGCGGCCTTCAGCGCCGCTTCGGCGTGATCCCAGGTTTCGACCGCACCCAGGAACTGCTCAGGGCGGGTGGAGAGCAGCACCCGGTACTCGAGGCCGAAGTCGCCGTAGACACGCTGCACAAGGCGGAGCAGTTGCTCGACCTCGGAGGCAATCTGCGACTCCATCACGAAGCAGTGCGCATCGTCCTGCGAGAACTGGCGGACGCGCGTCAGGCCCGAGAGCACACCGGACGCCTCGTTGCGGTGCAGGGGGGTCTGCTCGTGCAGGCGGAGCGGCAGGTCCTTGTAGCTGCGAACCTGGCTGCCGAACACCAGCATGTGGCCGGGGCAGTTCATGGCCTTGAGCGCCATGTCCTCTTCGTCCGAGGATTTCACGAGAAACATGTTCTCGCGGTAGTGCGACCAGTGGCCCGAGGTTTCCCAGAGCGCCTTGTTGAAGATGATGGGCGTCTTCACTTCGAGGTAGCCAGCTGGGAACAACACGTCGCGCATGTAGTTGGCGAGCGTGTTGTAGACCGTGGTGCCCTTGTCGAGCCAGAACGCGGCGCCCGGCGCCCACTGATGGAAGGTGAACAGCCCGAGTTCCTTGCCCAGTTTCCGATGGTCGCGCTTCTTCGCTTCCTCGATCTGGGTCAGGTACGCCTTCAGTTCCTTGTCGGAGAAGAAGGCGGTGCCGTAGACGCGCTGCATCGGCTGGTTGCGGGCGTCGCCCTTCCAGTAGGCGTTCGACGTGCTCAGTAACTTGAACGCCTTCAGGCGCCCGCTGCTCGGCACATGCGGCCCGACGCAGAAGTCGATGAAGGTGTCCTTGTCCTTGATGGTGTAGCAGGAGACGACGTCCTGCCCGGCGGTCTTCTCGTCGATCAGCTGCACCTTCAGCGGTTCGCCGCGCCCGGCAAAGAACGCCCTGGCGTCGTCGCGCGGCCACATCTGGCGCTCGTAGACCAGGTCCTGCGAGGCCAGTTCGCGCATCTTGTTCTCGATGGCGTCGAGGTCTTCAGGCACGAAGGGACGAGGCACGACGAAGTCGTAGAAGAATCCCTCGTCGGTGGCCGGACCGATTCCGCACTGTGCCTCGGGGAAGAGGTTCGTGACGGCGGCGGCCAGAAGGTGTGCCGTGCTGTGACGATAGACGTAGAGCGCGTCGGGACTGTCCTGGGTGAGGATGGTGACCGAGGCGTCGGAGGCGAGCGCGAAGCCAAGATCGACCAGCTTGCCGTCGACCCTGCCGGCAATGGCGGCCTTCGCCAGTCGTGGCGAGATCGCTTCGGCAACGTCACGCACGCTGGTGCCCGCGGGCACACCGCGACTCGAACCGTCTGGAAGCGTAACGTTGACCTGGCTCATGGACGTTGGAACAGCTCTGACTCTGGCGCCCACCTTCGCTCCGGGGGAGCGCGGTGAGCTACGGCGGGCAACCTTCACTGGGCTTGCCAACCGAAGCTACTGCAGGTGTTGGCAAGCCGTAGCGAAGGTTGGTAGGCACGGGTGGAATCGAACCACCGACCTCCTGCGTGTCAAGCAGGCGCTCTAACCCCTGAGCTACGCGCCTACAGCTTTGAAATCAAGACGTTAGACGAACGTGAAGTATAGCAATCGTTGAAGCTGGGCGTCAACGAAATGATGCGCTATTTGACTGCGGCTTTGAGGCCTTTGCCCGGGACGAAGCGGGCGACGCGGCGCTTGGGGATCTTGACCGGCTCGCCGGTCTGCGGATTGCGCGCCGTTCGTGCCTTGCGGCTGCTGGTCTTGAAGCTGCCGAAGCCGACGAAGGACACGGAGTCGCCCTTCTTGAGCGCCTTCGTGATGCTGTCGAGAAGCGATTCCACGGCCGCCGACGCGGTGACCTTCGTCAGCCCGGTGTCCTTCGCAATCTTCTCGACGATCTCGGCTTTGTTCATCTCGTGTCCTTCAGCGGGGCGCAGCGGAGCAGATGTACGCGCGGCGTCATCGGCGGGCGCTCTGGTGTGCAGGGTATGCAGCGGTTATACGTCCAGCTCTGCTGGGCTGTCAATGAACGAAGGTGCGGCACGTGGCGGAGGCCCGCCTTACGCCGCCTTCTTCTCCGCGAGTAGCGCGAGGGCCTTGTCGATCATGGCATCTGGCGTCGGCTCCGGCTGGCCGAAGTCGACGTCGGGCACGTCGACTGCCACTGACGGCGTCAGCCCTTTCTCGTGCAGCGGTTCTCCCGCGGGGGTGAGGAACTTGGCCGTCGTGAGCCAGAGACCAGTACCGTCGGGCAGCTTCACCAGCTTCTGCTCCCCGGCGCGACCAATGGTGTGCTCGCCGATCAGTTCAGCGCGCTTGTTGCCCACGAGGGCGGATGCGAAGATCTCGGCCGCTCCAGACGTCCCGTTGTCGACGAGCAGCTTCACCGGCATCGTCACCGAACCGTCGCCCGTCGTCGTCGCAATGGCCTGCGGCTCGCCGTCGCGCACCTGCCGCTTGGCGAGTGTGCCGTTGGCCACGAAGAGGCGGGCGAGCGCGAGTCCTGCGTCGTTCGATCCGCCCGACGTGCGGCGCGCGTCGACGATGAGCGAGGTGGCGCCGCCACGGGCCAGGTCGGCGATGCCGGCCTTCGCCTGAGTGGCGGTGCGGGCGCTGAACGCCGCCACACGCACGTAGCCGACGCCAGGCGCGGCCATTCGCGTGGTGACGTCAACTGTTGGCGGCGCTTCACGGGTGAGTTCGATGACGTGCGGGTCGTTGGTGTTACCGCGAATGACCGTGAGCGACACCTTCGAGCCGGGCGCGCCGTGCAAGCGGCGCATGCCTTCGAAGACCGACATCTCGCGCGTGGCCATGTCGCCGATGACGCGGACGTAGTCGCCTGTGCGCAAGCCGGCCCTCGCTGCGGGCGAGCCGTCGCGCGTGGCAATCACGCGCAGCCAGTATTGCCGCGTGAGGTCGATGCCGAGATCGCCGGCAGGCTGTGGCGCGTTTGCCTCGATCTGCTTGACGAGATCCGCCGACAGGAACGTGCTGTCCGGGTCGAGGCTGTCGGCCAGCCCGTTCATGGCCCCAGTCATCACCTTATCGATGTCGGTCTTCTCGACGTAGCGATCGGTAATGAGGTTGACCACGTCGTAGAAGACGCGGAGATGCGGATAGGTGTCCTCGCGAGCGGCCACCTTCCCGAGGAAGCCCCCGACAATCGCGAACGCAATCACCGGAGCGGAAATCCAGAGCACGACGCGGCGGATGTGGGAGGACATATCTACCTTTTCGCCAGCCATTGTAAGGGATCGACTGCGCGGCCGTCGACACGGAGTTCGAAGTAGAGCGCGGCGGTATCGTCCGCCAACCCGACTGTGCCGAGAGGCTGGCCGCGCTCAACCCGCTCGCCCTTCGTCACCTGTATCTCGCCCAGGTTCCCGTAGAGCGTGAAGGTCTGACTGCCGTGATCGAGGATGACCAGCTGGCCATAGCCGCTGAACACGTCGGCGAACGCCACCGTGCCGTCGTGCACGGCCTGCACGGCCGCGCCCTGGGCACCGGCGAGTTCGATGCCGCGCGACGCCGGGCGTCCAGCCACGCTCGTCCCGAAGCGCTGACGCACGGTGCCGGCGATCGGCCAGTCGAGGTCGCCCTTGAACGGCGTCAGCGGCAGCTCTGACACGGGTGCGCTGTCACCGAGCCCGGTGAGCGATGTCTGCAGCCGCTCCCGGGCGGCCAGCAGTTCCCCGTAATACTGGGCGTTCACGTCGCGCCGCGTATCGATGTCGCGCACCATCGCCTCGTGTGCGGCCAGCGCCGCTGCGGACGCGGCCTGTGCGCGTTCGGCGGCCGTCTGCAGCAACTGCACGTGCGCCTGACGGTCATGCGCGGCGTCGCGCGCGGTCTGCAACTCGGCGAGCCGCGCCTCATACGCCCGCACCCGCACCCGGTCCTGTTCCGCGAGCGCCGACACCAGCCGCACCGCCTGACCGAACTGGCGCAGGTCCGATGCCGAGAGCAGCAGCCGCGCGTACTGCCCGCGGCCAAGTTTGTAGAGGGTGACCAGACGCGCCTGCAGATCCGGGAGGGCCGCGGCTGTGGCCACTGACAGCGTGGACACCTGGGCGTCGATCGCCGCCAGTTCGGTCGTCGCCTGCTGGACGGCCTGCCGCGCCTGCTGCAGTTCCGTGGCGCGAATCTCCCGCTCGAGCTCGAGCCGTCGCAGATCGCCGAGCACGGTGCGCGCCTCGGCCGTCAGCCGGTCGGCTTCCTGCCTCAGCGCATCGAGCCGGTCCATCGCACGGCGCGATTGCGTAACCGCCTGCGCACGGTCCGGTTGCTGCGCGTGGCTCGCCGCCCCCGTCAGTCCGACCACAAGTGCGACGATGGCGAGGAAGCGGCCAAGCATCAAGTCTGCGGCAGAATATAGCATCGCCATGCGTATCCTCGCCCTCGACGTCGGCCGCCGCCGCATCGGCATGGCCATCAGCGACCCCTCGGGCATGCTGGCCCGCCCGCTCGGAACCGTCACGGTCGGCGACACCGATGCACCGGACCTCGTCGCTGCACAGATCACCCGACTCCGTGCTGACGATGACGGGCTGGCCGAGGTGGTGGTGGGGTTGCCGCGTCACCTCGACGGCACGCGCAGCGAACAGACCTTCGCGGTGGAAGCCTTCATCGCCGAACTCCGTCTTCGTACCGACCTGCCGCTGGTCACTGAAGACGAGCGCCTGAGCAGCCGCGAGGCCGAGAGCCGGCTGGCCGTCCGTCAGAAGGACTGGAAGAAGCGGAAGGCCCAGCTCGACGCGGCCGCAGCGGCCGTGATCCTGCAGGACTATCTTGATAGACGAGGGTCGCTTGATAGAAGAGGCTCGCGAGAAGAGGCTCCCTAGAGGAGAAGCCGGCAGATGATGCGTATGTGGAACGAGCGGAGCTGATCGGAATGAAGAAGCTGGCTCTCCTCTTCGTTGTGCTCCTTCTGGCTGGAGGCGTCGGCGCCTTCGTACTGTATGCCCGCGTCGGCCAGCCGTATCGCGGCTATGACTCGGATGCCCGGGAGGTGGAAATCAGGCCCGGCTCCGGCACGCGCGCCATCGGCGACGCGCTGGTGTCCGCGGGCGTCGTCCGCGATTCGCTGACGTATCGCCTCGCAGTCTGGCTCAGTGGTGATGCCCGCCGGCTGAAGGCCGGTGAGTACCGCTTCGATACGCCGATGACGGCGCGCGAGGTGGTCGACAAGATCGCGAAAGGTGAGGTCGATCTCGTTCGCATCACGTTCCGGGAAGGGCTGACGATCGCGGATATGGCTGCGCTCGTCGAGGGGCAGGGCCTGGGCACGGCGGCGTCGTTCCGCGAGGCGGCGAGCACCGCCGCAGCCATCGCCGATCTCGATCCTGCAGCCACCGACCTCGAGGGCTACCTGTTTCCTGAAACCTATGCGGTGTCGCGGCACGCCGCTGTCGCGACACTGGTGGCGGCCATGGTGGACCGCTTCCGCGTGGTGCTCACGCCAGAGCTTCGCGCTGCGGCGAGCGCACGCGGCCTCTCGCTGCGCCAGTTCGTGACCCTCGCCTCGATCGTCGAGAAGGAAACGGGGGCGGCGTCCGAACGGTCGATGGTCGCGGCGGTGTACTCGAACCGCCTGAAGATCGGGATGGGCCTGCAGTGCGACCCGACCGTGATCTACGCCCTGCAGCGGGCCGGCAAATTCGACGGCAACCTCCGTCGCGACGACCTGGCCTTCGATTCGCCGTACAACACCTACAAGTACGCCGGCCTGCCGCCGGGACCGATCGCTGCGCCCGGCAAGGATGCGCTTGAAGCCGTCGCTCGCCCTGCCGACGTCGACTACCTGTACTTCGTGAGCCGCAACGACGGCACGCACGCCTTTGCCAGCTCGCTCGACGAACATAACCGGAACGTGCAGAAGTTCCAGGTGCAGTACTTTCGTGAGCGGCGCCTGGCGGAACGTCAGCGACTCGACCCGGCCGCCTCGCAACGAGGGCGTTAGGAGGGGCCTGCCGCTTTGATGCTGAGGGCAGGGTGGCTCAGCGTTCGCCCCACTTGAGCTTCGTGCGCAGCACTTCGAAGTAGCTCCGCGTGGTTGGCCGGATCAGCCGCATTGGCCTCGGCGCGCGGCACACTGTGATTTCGTCGCCAGCGTGAATCGGGAACGTCGACTGTCCATCGAGCGTGAAGACGATCTCATCGCGCGCATCCATCGTCGGCTGCACGCGAACCGTGCTCGAACCCGGAAGGACGATCGGCCGGTTGGTAAGCGTGTGCGGCGCGATCGGCGTGATGATCATCGCATCCATGTTCGGCTGCACGATCGGCCCGCCAGCCGACAGGTTGTAGGCGGTGGACCCGGTCGGCGTAGCGATGATGAGACCGTCTGCCCGCACCCGCGTCACGAACTCGTCGCCGACATAGACGGAGAGATCGAGCATGCGCGAGCGAGCGGTCTTCGTGACGACCGCGTCGTTCAGCGCGAGCGAGCGCGTGCGCACGTCGCCACCGCTCGCGGTGATGGCGCGCAGCATCATCCGCTCTTCGACGTGCGCGCGCCCGTTCAGCGCGTGTTCGAGTGAGCGATAGAGTTCGGGCAGCGTCACCTCGGTGAGGAAGCCGAGGCTGCCGAAGTTGACGCCGAGAATCGGTATGCCGGAGTCCGCGTCGGCGATGCAGTCAGCCATGCCGATCAGCGTGCCGTCGCCGCCGAGCACGAGCACGATGTCGACATCAGTGGCCAGCGCGACGCGGTCGCGCGTAATGCGCCCATCGGCCGGCGGCATCAGCGCCGCCGTGGCGGTTTCATAGACCGGTGTCAGGCCGCGCGCCGACAGCCAGTCGCCCAGCTCCACCAGGTGGGGCGTGGCCGCGTGCAACTCCGACTTGGCGACAATGCCCACGCGCGACACCGGGGGCAACGGCAACTGCGACATCAGACCTGTATCCTAGAGCAGACGCAGGTGAATCAGGAACTCCCGGTTGCCAGTGGCGCCGGTGATCGGCGACGGCGTCAGGCCGCAGCGCACGAAGCCAATGCGTTCTGCCTCCGCCGTCACGCGCGCCACCACCGCCTCGTGTACTGCCGGGTCGCTGACGATGCCGCCCTTGCCAACTTCGTGGCGCCCGGCCTCGAACTGTGGCTTCACCAGCGCCACGACGTCAGCGCCGGCGGTCAGCACTTTCGGCACCTCCGGCAGGATGTAGCCGAGCGAGATGAACGCGACGTCGATGGTGACGATGTCGACAGAGTGGGGCACGTCGTTCGCGGCGAGCGAGCGCGCGTTCACGCCCTCCCGCACGATCACGCGTGGATCGTTCCGCAGTCTCCAGTCAAGCTGGTTGTGGCCGACGTCGAGGGCGATGACGTCGATGGCGCCGCGCTGGAGCATCACATCGGTGAAGCCGCCGGTCGAAGCGCCGATGTCGAGTCCACGGCGTCCCTGGACGCTGATGCCGAAGGTGTCGAGCGCGTGCGCCAGTTTGAGGCCGCCGCGCCCCACATACGGATGGTCGGGAGTCGTCAGTTCGACCAGCGCGGCCGCTGCCACTGGCGCGCCGGCTTTCGACACGACCTGGCCATCGACACGCACCTGCCCCGCAAGGATGACCGCCCTCGCCCGTTCGCGGGAAGGGACCAGGCCGCGTTCGACCAGCAGCACATCGAGCCGTGATTTCTGGGAAGCCATGAGACGCGTGGGAGCCGGCGTCAGTTCCGGCGCGCGATGACCCAGTCGGCAATCGCATCGAGCCAACTGTCGGTCAGGCGGTGCTCGACGAGGATGGCATGTGCGCGCGTGGCGCAATCGGCGGCCATCGTCTTCGCCCGCGCGAGCCCGAAGAGGGAAGTGTAGGTCGGCTTGTCGCCGGCCGCATCCTTGCCTGCCGTCTTCCCGAGCGCCGCCGCGTCGCCTTCCACGTCGAGGATGTCGTCGACGATCTGGAAGGCCAGGCCGACCTCGGTGCCCCAGCGGTCGATGGCGTCCAGATGCGACGGTTCCGCGCCAGCCATGATCGCTCCGCCGAGCGCTGACGCCCTGATCAGCGCGCCGGTCTTCTGAAGGTGCATGGCGCGCAGCGATGCCGGTGTCAGCGCCAGCGCATGGCCAGGCACCTGTCCAGCCGCCTGCAGGTCGACCACCTGACCGCCCACCATGCCGGTGGCCGCCGCCGCCGAGGCGACGACGCGAATGGCGGCGACCTGGCGCGCGGTGACCGCGGGATCGTTGGTACGCGGCTCGCGCGCCATCAAGGCGAACGCCTCACCCTGTAGCGCGTCGCCCGCGAGAATGGCAATGCCGTCGCCGTAGACGGTGTGAAGGGTCGGTCGCCCGCGCCGCAGGCAATCGTTATCCATCGCCGGCAGGTCGTCGTGAATCAGTGAGTAGGTATGAATGAACTCGATGGCGCAGGCCGTGGGCAGCGCCAGTTCAAGCGCGGCAGCCCCTGTCCGCCGGGCGATCGCATCGGCCGCGGCGACGACCATCACGGGACGCAGCCGCTTGCCGCCCCCCAGCAGGCTGTAGCGCATCGCCTCCGACAGCAGCGGAGGGCAGTCGGGCGGGCCCGGCAGGTAACGATCCAGCGCCGCGTCTACATGTGCGCGCGTATCGACAAGGAACGTCGCCAGCGTCGACGAGCGGACGCCGGTCATCGTCGATCTGGCTCGTCGCCCGAGAGCGACGCCGGCGCCGGCCTCAACTCGCCCCGCTCGGTCAGGATCTCGACCCGACGTTCGGCTTCCTCGAGTTTCGTGTGGCAGAAGCGCGAGAGCTGGACGCCGCGCTCGTAGAGCGCCAGCGACTGCTCCAGCGACAGGTCGCCGTCCTCGAGCTTCTTGACGAGCAGGTCGAGCTCCGCCAGGGCGGCCTCGAAGTCCTTGATAGAGGTGTCAGACATGGTCCGGTGGTCGTTAGTCGTTAGTCGTTGGTCGCTGGTCCGTTGAGCGGACATCGCACTCGAGTTCGCCGTCGGCGAGTGTCACCCGGATGCGGTCGCCCGGGGCGACGTCGGTGGCGTGGCGCAGGGCGCGGGTGCGGTCCGCGTTCCACGCGACAGCGTAGCCGCGCCCCAGCACCGCCAGCGGACTGAGGCTTTCGAGCCGGCCCGCGCGTTCACGCAGCCCCGACTGTGCGCGGTCGTGGCGCCGGGTGACGGCGGAGCGCAGCCGCCCGTCGGCCGTGGCCAGGCGCGTCCGGATGCCGCCGAGTCGTCGGCCGAGGTCGAACGAATCGAGCCGGCGTCGCAGCAGCGTCAGCGCGCGCTCGCGCCCGGACAGGCGCAGGCGCAGTTGCTGGTCGAGCCGATGCGCCAGTTCGGTCACGTCGCGGCTGCGCATGGCGAGGCGAGTGGGGAATCCGGCGAGCGCGGTTCGTCCCCCGAGCACATGCACGCGTCGGCTGAGCGCCTGGACGCGGCCCATCATGGCGGCATCCAGCCGATCGCGCCCGCGGTCGATGCGGTGACAGAACTCGTCGCGCGACGAGACGACGATCTCGGCTGCCGCCGACGGCGTGGGTGCTCGCCGATCGGCGACGAAGTCGGCAATCGTCACGTCGCTCTCATGGCCGACCGCGGAGATGACCGGCACCTGACATTCGGCGATCGCCCGTGCCACCGGCTCTTCGTTGAAAGCCCACAGGTCCTCGATGGAGCCGCCGCCTCGGCCGACGATGAGCACGTCAACGCCGGGCACCCGCTGAATGGCGCGAATCGCCTGCGCGATGTCAGCGGCAGAACCGTCGCCCTGCACGCGCGTCGAGCGAATAACGAGGTGCGCGTTGTGATAACGGCGACCGAGCACCTTCAGCATGTCGCGAATGGCTGCGCCGTCGAGCGACGTGACGATGCCGATCTTGCGCGGCAGTGCCGGCAGCGGTCGCTTCCGCGCCTCGTCGAACAGCCCTTCGGCCTGCAATCGCTTCTTGAGCTGTTCGAACGCCAGTTGCAGGGCGCCAAGCCCCTGCGGTTCCAGCATCTCGCACGTGAGCTGATACTCGCCCCGCGCTTCATAGACCGACACGCGCCCACGGGCGATGACGCGCAGGCCGTCGGCCGGCTTGAACTTCAGGTACCGCAGCTGGGTGCGGAACATGATGCCCTTCAGCTGCGCCCGGTCGTCCTTCAGCGTGAAGTACAGGTGGCCGTTGTTCCAGACCTTGGCGTTGGACAGTTCGCCTTCGACCCACACCGTGAAGAACTGCGCCTCGAGCTGGTCGCGAATGGCCGCGGTCAGTTCGCTGACGCTCAGTACCTGACGGCGAGGCACGGCTGGTTCGGCGGGCACCGGCGGCGCCGTCTCCAGGCTACGGCGCGCGATGTCCCGCACACGCGCCTCCAGCGACGGGGTCGCCGGCAGGGCGGTCGCGGCCTTCGGCGGTGCCGGCTGCCGGGCCGGCTCGTCGTCGAAGGGCAGCCCAAAGGGACTCGGCATGGGAATGTCAGCCGCGCGAGTCGCGCGCGAGATCCTCGAGCTCGTTCATGCTGTAGCTGACGCGCTCGATGTCGGTGGCAAGACCCGTCGTGTCGTCGGCTTCGACGATGACGCCGTTGAGACGCGGATTGCCGCTAGCCGTCTCGAACCGGGCCGGCATGCCGTTCAGGAAGCGTCCGAGCGCGGCCTCCACTTCGACGCCGATCACCGAGTCGTGCGGGCCGGTCATGCCCGCATCCGTGAGGTAGGCCGTGCCCTTCGGCAGGAGGCGATCATCCGCCGTCTGCACGTGGGTATGCGTGCCGACGACCGCGGTCACCTTGCCGTCCAGATGCCAGCCCATCGCGATCTTCTCGGACGTGGCCTCGGCATGGAAGTCGACGAAGACAATCCGCGCCCGCTGCTTCACCTTCTCGATTTCCTTCAGCACACCGGCAAAGGGGTCGTCGATGCTCAACATGAACACGCGGCCCATGGCGTTCACGACACCGACGCTGACGCCGGCGTCCGTCCTGGTGATGTAGCTGCCGTTGCCGGGCACGCCAGCGGGGAAGTTCAGCGGACGCAGCAGACGCGGCTCGATACCGATGTAATCGATCGCTTCCTTCTTGTCCCAGATGTGATTGCCGGACGTCATGACATCGACGCCGGCGGCGAGAATCTGCTCGCCGAGTTCGCGCGTGATGCCGAAGCCGGCTGCGGCGTTCTCCGCGTTGGCGATGACGAGATCGATCTGGTGGTAGTGCCGAAGTGCGGCGACGCCGCGGCGTACGAGGTCGCGACCCGGGCGTCCGACGATGTCGCCGATGAAGAGGAGTCTGGTCACGGTTCTGGGGACTCGTCTGAAATCTCGATGCGGATCGGGCGGCCGCGCCGCTCCGTCATCCGGGGGACGGTGATGCGCAGTTCGCCGTTGGCGAAGCTCGCGGTGACGCGACTGGTGTCGCAGGCGGTGGCCACGCGAACGGCGCGCGCGAAGCGCCCGTAGCCGCGTTCGACCAGGTGAAAGCTGGCGTCGGTGCGAGGACGGCGCGGGGCCTTGTGGCCCGCGATCAGGATAGTCGACCCTTTTGCCACGACGCGGACCGCCTGACGGGACACGCCGGCGAGATCCATCGTGATCTCGACCGCTTCGTCGGTCTCGAGCACGTCGAGCGCCGGAGAGCACTCGCCGTTCAGGGCGTCGTCGCCGGTAAATCGGTCCAGTTCCTGGAAGATCCGCCGCAGTTCCTCGCGGAACTCGGTCGGTTCCGACGGCAGAACCACTGCCTGAATCCTGGAACGCATCCCGAAATCATCGCACATCGAATCGCCCGCGTGGGACGGTCCGACCAGACGAGGGGGTGAGAGGGCGGTCGCCGCAGCCAGACATGAGGAACCGTGGCGCCCCGCCGCTGAACCGGCCACGGGCCGAAGCTTCGTTGGCTCGGCATTATATGAGTGTGTAAAGCTAATAAATAATGATTGACATGCACTCATAGTCGATCTAGATTCGAATCATCCTTTTTCCAGGAGATTCAACATATGGCAGGCAAAGTCATCGGCATCGACCTCGGCACGACGAACTCGGTGGTTTCCGTCATGGAAGCCGGACAGCCGACGGTTATCGTCAATCAGGAAGGCGCGCGCACCACCCCCTCGGTCGTCGGCATCACCAAGGACGGCGAGCGTCTGGTGGGGCAGGTCGCGAAGCGGCAGGCCGTCACCAACCCTGAAAACACCATCTTCTCGGTCAAGCGGTTCATGGGCCGGAAGTTCGACGAGGTCAGCGGCGAAACCGCGCGTGTGCCGTACCGGGTGGTGCGGTCGCAGAACGGCGACGCGTGGATCGAGGCGCGCGACAAGAAGATGTCGCCGCCGGAAATCTCCGCCATGGTGCTCGCGAAGCTGAAACAGGCGGCGGAGGACTATCTCGGCGAGCCGGTCACCGACGCGGTCATCACCGTGCCGGCCTACTTCAACGATTCGCAGCGCCAGGCCACGAAGGATGCCGGCCAGATTGCCGGCCTCAATGTCTTGCGCATCATCAACGAGCCGACGGCCGCCGCGCTCGCCTACGGGCTCGACAAGAAAAAGGACGAGACGATCGTTGTCTACGACTTCGGCGGTGGCACGTTCGACATCTCGGTGCTCGAGGTGGGCGAGGGTGTGGTCGAGGTGAAGTCGACCAACGGCGACACGCACCTGGGCGGCGACGACCTCGACGACCGCATCATCGAGTGGCTTGCGGCGGAGTTCAAGAAGAGCGAAGGCATCGACCTGTCGAAGGACCGCATGGCCCTGCAGCGGCTGAAGGAAGGCGCGGAGAAGGCGAAGATCGAGCTCTCGACGGCGATGGAAACCGACGTCAACCTGCCCTTCATCTCGGCGGACCAGACCGGCCCCAAGCACCTGCAGGTGAAGCTGTCGCGCGCCAAGCTGGAACAGCTGGTCGACGACCTGCTGCAGCGCACCATGGCGCCGGTGAAGCAGGCGCTGGCCGATGCCGGCGTCGACCCGAAGAAGATCGACGAGGTGGTGCTGGTGGGCGGCTCGACCCGCATGCCAAAGGTGCAGCAACTGGTGCGCGAGTTCTTCGGCAAGGAACCGCACAAAGGCGTGAACCCCGATGAAGTGGTTGCTGTAGGCGCGGCCATCCAGGGCGGCGTGCTGGCTGGCGACGTGAAGGATGTGCTGCTCCTCGACGTCACGCCACTCTCGCTCGGCATCGAGACGCTCGGCGGCGTCATGACCACGCTTATCCAGCGCAACACGACGATCCCGACGCGCAAGAGCGAGGTCTTCTCGACAGCCACCGACAGCCAGACCAGCGTCGAGGTGCACGTGCTGCAGGGCGAGCGCCCGATGGCGCGCGACAACCGCACGCTGGGCCGGTTCCACCTTGTGGGTCTGCCCCCCGCACCGCGCGGTGTGCCGCAGGTCGAGGTGGCGTTCGACATCGACGCCAACGGCATCGTCAATGTCACGGCCACCGACAAGGCGACGGGGAAGGAACAGAAGATCACCATCAGCGGATCCGGTGGCCTGGCCACGGACGAAGTGGAGCGGATGGTGAAGGATGCCGCGGCGCACGAGGCCGAGGACAAGCAGCGCAGGGACGTGATCGATGCGCGCAACCAGCTCGATCAGCTCGCCTACCAGGCCGAGAAGACGGTGAACGAGAACCGCACGGCGCTTCCGGTCGGCGAACTCTCGACGGCCGAGGCCGCAATTGCCGCCGCGAGGAAGGCGGCCGAAGGTGACGACCTCGCTGCCATCAAGGGCGCCAGCGACGAACTGCAGCGGGCGACGCACGCCATCGCCGAACTGCTCTACAAGAACGCCCAGGCGGGGCCGGCCGGTGCCAGTTCGGGGACGGGCGCGCCGGACTCAACCATCAAGGACGGCGAAGTGCTCGACGCCGAGTTCGCTGAGACCAGGTAA
>JBKJMH010000198.1:0-5885 GCA_046596625.1 Vicinamibacterales bacterium
GCCACGGCAGTGGAACTGCGCTTCGACGTTGACGCGTCGACGCTGCCGGCCGAGATGAAGGCGCGCTTGATGACGCTGGCCGGCAGCCGCATGATTGCCGGCAACGTCCTGCTCATCGACAGTCGCGAGCACCGGACGCAGGGACAGAACCGCGAGGCGGCGCGAGCACGGCTGGCGTCGTTCCTGGCCGCAGCGGAGAAACGCCCGAAGACACGGCGGGCGAGCCGGCCGAGCAAGGCGTCGAAGGAACGCCGGATCGACACGAAGAAGAAGCGCGCAACGGTGAAGGCGACGCGCGGACGCAGTGAGCGCGACGACTGAACGCGCGTGACGACCGAGCGCGCGTGACGTAGCCTCCGACCGCGTGCGCCGTTACGTAGCCGCCGACCGCAATGACGTAGCTGCCGACCTTCAGGTCGGCCGGACCTAACTGGGGTTCGCCGGACGCGACAGCGGGTTGCGCAGGATCTTCTGCACCCGCTCGATGGCGGCGCGATGCGCCGCGAGGAACCGCAGGTTCTCTTTCTCGAGGTCGCTGGCCGGCGGATGCGCGTCCGGTCCGACCACCGCTTCGATCTTCGCTTTCACCTGCCGGTAGCGCGCATCAATCCCCTGCAACGTCGCCAACTCGACGTCTTTCTGGCGAAGCGCCCGCGCCTGCGCCAGCAGCGCCGGATTCGAGGACGCCCTCGCGGTGCCGGCGTCTACCTGCTGTGCGAATGCCAGCGCCGCGCGGTCGGCCGGGCTCAGGTTCGCCAGCATCGCTGACGCACCGCTCATGATGGCCGTGTACATCGCGTAGTCGGCGGCACTGACCGGCGTCGTGTCGAGGTCAGTCGACGTCTCGAGCCGCCGCACGTCGCCAGGCGTGCCCGGCGCCATCGCCGTGGGCCGCTCGGCGCGGTCGGAGGCGGTGGCGGCTGGCGCGGCAGCAGGTTCGGCCGGTGCCGTCGATTCCGCCGGAGGCGCACCGCACGCCGCCGTCATCAGTGCACCGAGGAGCAGCAGGGTCGTGGGTCGTATCACGACCGCATTCTGCCACGGCTGGAGGCGGCTGCGGCCGTGGGTTACGGCGTCTCCCCCGATGTCCCTGCTTCCGGGGAATTCGCCAGGTTGACCGACGCATCCTCACGTGAGTCGGTGAGGCGGAATGGCCGGTAACGCTCCTCCAGCCACGGGTTCAGGCCGACGCCGCGGCGAGCCAGGAGTTCGGTAGCGACCGAATCCATCAGCGGCTTGAAGTGGTCCGTGTGACGCACCGCCGCACCACCGAGTGCGTACCAGATGTCGGCCAGTTCTCCGTCCTCGAAACTCTGAAATCGAATGTCCGTCATGCGTTCGCTCCGTGCGCGCGACCCGTGCGCGGCGTGCGACGAAGCAAAGTATGAGCCGACGAATGGCTGGGCAGGTCGGGCAGTCGGGCAGGGTCGGGCAGGTCGGGGGGAAAAAGAAAAGGCCGGTGGTTTCCCACCGGCCCTTCCCACTCAGCTGGGAGCGTCTATCGACTACTCCCGGTGGTGTCTGCCATGCATGCACCTCCCGGCCGCGACCAATTTACGAGTGCTTCCGGAATCGGAAGCGGAGGGTCGCTAATGGGCCTTTGTTTGCGCCGCGACACAACTGCGCCTGCGACGGTGAAACAGAGTAACACATGGAGGGGCAGGCAAGGCGGGAAGGGCGGGAAAGGCAGGAAGGGCTGGCCGGCGTGCCGGGCAAGAAAAAGGGCGGCCTCTCCGAAGAGAAGCCGCCCTCAGTCCTTCTTACTTACCCTACCTGCCTGAACTGCCTGGCCTGCCCGACGACCGGCGAGCCAGATGAGGCAGGCGAGCGAGCTTTAGAAGCGAACGACCGCGCCGATCTGAATCGTGCGCGGGTTCAGGACCGCCGCCGGCTGGTTGTAGGCCGCCGTGCCGAACAGCAGGCTGCGCACGTCGAACACCGGCGCGACGTTCAGCATGTTGAAGAAGTCGATTTTCGGCTGGATAGTCATCCGGCCGAACTTGATCGTCTTCGCCACGTTGACGTCGAGCTGGTTGATGCGGTCACCGTACTCGGTCATCGGCGCGACGATCGGCACGTTGAGCGAGGCTTCGCTGATGTTCGCATTCACACGCTGGCCCGCCGTGCACTTGCCCTGCGCGACGCAGGGGCTGCTGGCCGAGTAGACGGTGTTGCGGGTGATCTGGTAGACCGTGCCCGCGCCGTTGGGCGGGTTGTTGGTGGTGACGCCGCTTGGCCCCGACACGCCCGTCAGTGAGTACTGCGCCGACGTGCCATAGCGGTAGCCCGGCAGGCTCTGGAACGACAAGCCCACGTTGACGCCGTACGCCACCGGCACGCTGCCGGCAATCTTGAACTGCGTCCGGAAGGGCAGACCGCTCTTGGACTGATCGCAGTAGAGCAGCCGGTTCGGATCCGAGATCTCGTCGCAGACGTTGGCGAGCATCCGCTCGGTCATGCCGCCGCCAAACAGCGTGATGCCGCGGCCGACACGGGCGCTGAAGTTGTACTCGAAGCCGTTGTACTTCATTGTCCGGTCGGGCGCGTTCTGGTCCTCATACGACACGGCGCTCAGCTTGTTGGCGTTGACCGTGTAGTAGTCGATGGCCGAGCCATCGATCGGGCTGAACACGGTGAACTTGCTGTAGTCGTCGAAGGTGCGCAGCACGTTCGTGCGGCGGCGCAGGTTGTAGTACTGGCGGTTGTACCAGCCGGCCGTCACCGACATACCCGGCAGCACTTCGTGCTGGAGGGCGATGCTGGTCTCCAGGTTGTACATGCGGGAGATGTCCGAGGCGTAGGTGCCGAGGTTGGCGACGCCAAAGCCCGTCGGCAGCTGCGCCAGGTTCAGCTCGCAACCCGGCTGCAGGTAGACGCAGCCCAGCTGCCCTTGTGGGGTGAAGTCGCCGTTGAGGTCGGTCCAGGTCACGGGCTGGGTCTGGAGCGAGTTCGGGTTGTACGAGCTGGCGAACCCGGTCGTGCCTGCCTGCATGTACTTGCCGAAGCTGAACTTCAACGCGGTCTTCTGGTTGCCGAAGAGGTCGTAGACCACACCCACGCGGGGGGCGACGCTGTTCCAGGTCGGCATCTTGATGGCGTCGAACTTGCGCTCGCCTACGAAGCGCCCGGCACCGGAGACCGCCGCGCGGGTGCTGGAGGCAAAGTGCTCGTAGCGCCCGCCGTAGTTCAAGGTCAGGCGGTTGATAGTCCACGAGTCCTGCGCGAAGATCCCGAAGTCGGCATCCAGCTTGTCCCCGTACGACAGCGGCGTGTTCTGGATGGTGCCCTGGAAGGGGACACCGTTCCGGAAGATGGCGCGAACGTCGCCGTTGGCATTGCGCCAGTAGTTGAAGCGGCCCCACGTGTCCTGCATGCCCACCTTGAGGTTGTGCGCGCCGGTCACGTACGACAGCGATCCCATCAGCGCGAACCGGTCCGGCGCGAAGCCGGACTCGACGGTCGAGGCGCCCCACTGCGTGCCAAGCGACTGGTCCTGCCGGTTGATCGTCGTGAACCAGGCCGCTGAATTGCGGTCCTGGGTGATCCCAGGCTGGTTGACGATGTTGTAGCGCTCGTAGTTGGTCGAGAAGCCGCCTTCAAACAGCAGGCGACTCGAGACCGCCGAGGTGAGCTTCACAGTACCCACCGTGTAGATCGGCGACGTCCAGATCGACGACGCCGTCGCCGGATCGAGGCCGGCGGTCATAGCAGAACCGCGGTTCTTGATGATGCGGTCGTTGTAGACGGCCAGCTTGTTCTTCTGGCTGATCTGCCAGACAATGCGCGCCTGCACGCTGCGGATGCTCTGCGGATCGACGCCGCGTTCGGTCCCGGCCGTCGGCGCGCTGAACAGGGTTCCCGTTCCCGGGAGACCCACGAAGGTATCGGAGGGCAGCGTGTTGAGGACGAAGTTGCGGGCCGACACGAAGTACCAGACCTTGTCCTTCTTGATCGGTCCGCCGAGGGCGCCTTCGATGTTGTACAGCTTTTCGATGCCGTCCGACGCTCGCAGCCCGCGGTCTTTCAGGTCCTGCGTCACGTTGTCGGCCGCGAAGCTTTCCTTCTGGTAGCCAAGGAAGAGGCTGCCGTTGATCTTGTTGCCGCCGTCACGCGGAATCTGGTTCAGGCGGATACCGCCGCCGGCCACGTCCGCCGATGCGCCCGACGTCGTGTAGACCATCTCCTGGCTCATCGAGCTGTTGAAGTAGTTCTGCACCGCACCGTCGACGTCGAGGCCGTTCACGTGAAGGCCATCGACCTGCACCGTCGTCTGCGACGACCCAGCGCCATGTGCCGACATGTAGGTCTGCTGCATCGCCTTCGAGCCACCGATGTCCGGCTGGTTCAACGAGACGCCTGTAATGAGCTGGCCCATGCCCTGGATGGTGCGCCCCGTCGGGATCGCATCCAGTGCCTCGCGGTTCAGCACCTGCGACTTGGTCGTGCTCTGCACGTCGACCGTCGGGGCCTGGCCGGTCACGGTCAGGGTCTCTTCGAGCGCGCCCACCCGCAGATCCGTGTTCACGGTCATCGTGAAGTTCGACTCGAGTTGGATGGCGTCCCGCTTTACCGACGAAAAGCCCTCGAGCGAGAACGTCAGCGAGTATGTGCCCGGCCGCAGATCGACCAAACGGTAACCGCCGTTCGCGTCCGTGACGACGGAACGGGTCTTTTCAATGAGTGCGTCGCTTGCCACTTCGACCGTCACGCCAGGCAGTACTGCGCCCGACGTGTCCTTGACAGTGCCCGTAAACGCGCTCTGGGCCTGCGCTGCAATGGGCGCGAGGCACAGGGCGGTCAGCGCCATAAACAGCGCCTTACGAATAGAACCAATCCTCATTCACGATCCTCCCGGGATATTGCGATCTGCGCGCCGGGCACATCGTTCACCCAAAGCGCAGATCTAAGTGTCGACGCCGCAAGGGCAGGCGGTCAATCGTGAAATACCCACTGCCCGGCCAGGACGCGACCGGCCGCCGTTGGTGATCCATTTCCCCGGACAACCGCCACAGGCGGGATTTGGCCGTAGAATCGGTGCTTCGAGGAGCCCCCATGATGCAACGAGTCTGGAAGGCATGCGGATGTGCGGTGGCCCTGGCCTTCGCGCTGCCGTTCGCCATCGTCACCCCAACCCACGGCCAGAACGTGCCCAACTTGCAAGGCACCTACGACGTCGCCACGATGACGCCGCTCGAACGGCCGGCCGAGTTCGCCGGGCGCGCAAAGCTCACCGCGGAAGAGGCCCGCGCCATGGAGGCCTACGAAGCGAAGCGGCAGGAGACAGCCGCAGCCCCGGACGACCCCAACCGCGCGGCCCCGCCGGTCGGCGGCGACACCTCCGCCACCACCTCGTTTCTGGAACAGCTCTGGCGCGGGGGAGGCGGCGTCGTTGGCGGCTACAACCAGTTCTGGGTGGCGATGGGCTCGACGGTGGTCAAGGTGAAGGGCGAGTACCGCACCTCCATTCTCGTCGACCCGCTCGACGGCCGCATCCCGACCATGAAGGCGTCGGCCCGTGAGCGCAACGCGGCCTATGCCCGCCGCGCCGCCGCACCAGGCGCCGACGAGTCGGCCGCCAGCGCCGGCCCGCCCTCGGCCTTCGACCACCCCGAGGCCCGTCCCCTGGCGGAGCGATGCCTGCTCGGCTTCGGTTCCACCTCCGGGCCACCGACGCTGCCGAACTACTTCTACAACAACCTCAAACAGATCGTGCAGACGCCGTCCACGGTCACCATCCTGAACGAGATGGTGCACGACGCGCGCGTTATCCGCCTGAACGGCACCCACCTGCCGCCGCACATCCGCCGGTGGAACGGCGACTCCATCGGTCGATGGGACGGCCAGACGCTGGTGGTCGATACGACCAACTTCACCGACAAGACGCA
>JBKJMH010000159.1:0-7755 GCA_046596625.1 Vicinamibacterales bacterium
GCGCTTGGCCATCTCGATCTCGCCGTCGGCCACAACCACTTCGTGGCCATCGTCGGCCCGAGCGGCTGCGGAAAAACGACGCTCCTGCGTGTGCTCATGGGACTGGAACGGCCGTCCGCGGGGCAGATTACGTGGCAGGGTCGGGCCGTTAGCAACCTGGCAGACCGCGCCGCCATGGTCTTCCAGACGCCGAACCTGCTCCCCTGGCGCGACGTCTCGCGAAACATGGCCTACGGCCTCGAACTGCGACACACCGCGCCCGACGAAGCCGCCCGTCGCGTCGATGAACTGCTGCACCTCACCGGCCTCGCCCAGCACGCACACAAGCGCCCCTCCGAGTTGAGCGGCGGCATGCAGCAGCGCGTCAACCTTGCCCGCGCGCTGGCGGTGAAGCCGTCCGTGCTGCTCATGGACGAGCCGTTCAGCGCCCTCGACATGATCATGCGCGAGCAGTTGCAGGCGGACCTGCAGGCGATCTGGCTACGCGAGCCGTGCCTGGTGCTGTTCGTCACGCACCAACTCGACGAAGCGCTGTGGCTGGCCGACGAGGTCGTGGTGATGTCCGGTGCGCCGGGCCGCATCACGAAGCGGATCGACGTGCCGCTGGCGCGGCCGCGCACGCGCACCGTCGCCGCCATCGCGCAACTGGCGGCACTGCAGGGCGAACTGCGCGACCACCTCGAACAATCGGGCGCCTATGCGCTCGCCTGAACCGCCGCGCGGCCTGGGCTGCTCGGTGATCGTGCTGCTGCTCCTGGTGTGGCAGGCCGTGGCGTGGTCGGAACTGGTGCGGCCCATCTTCCTCAGTTCCCCGCTGGCGATTGCGCAGGCGCCGTTTGGTATGGACCTGCGGGAGCTCGGCGCTGCCGTGCTGACCAGCGCCCGCACCTACAGCGTCGGCATGATGATTACGGTGGTGGCCGGTGTGGCCATCGGCCTGATGCTCGGGGTGAACCGCCGCCTCGACGCCGCGTTCGCTCCGTTGCTCGCGGTGTTGCAGGCCATGCCGCGCGTGGCGTTCGCGCCGTTCCTGATTCTCTGGCTGGGGATTGGCGCGGCGTCGGTGGTGGCGCTGATTGTGATGAACGCCATCGTGCTCGTCATCGCCACGACGGCGACAGGAGTGCGCAACACCGACCCTCGCCTGCTCGAGACCGCCCGCGCGTTTGGCGCCTCGTCAGGCCAGGTCGTGCGCACGGTGCTGCTTCCGGCCAGCGTGCCGCATGTGCTGGCCGGAATCCGTCTCGCCGTCGGGCGGGGTCTGCTCAGCATGGTGGTCGGCGAGTTCCTGACCAGCACCGGCGGCGTCGGCTACCTCATTCGCGACTTTGCCTCGTCGTTCCAGACCGACCGCATGTTCGTCGGCATCGCCATAGTCACCTTCGCGGGCGTGCTCCTGAACGGCCTGCTTGAAGCGGTCGAGCGGCATCTGCACTCGTGGCGTCCGGCGTGACCGTGCGGCCAAACCGTTCGCGCGTCGGCCTCGGCACACGCGTCGCCCTCGTCGCCGCGCTGCTGGCGTCGCTTCCGGCCTGCGCCGGCCGCGCCGTCCCGGACGGCACCGTCACCACCTGCTACTCCGGTACCGACGCTCCGAGCAGTGCTGTCCTCTACGCGTCAGACCGTGGGTTCTTCGAGCGCAACGGCCTGCGGGCGACGCTGCTCTTCGCCAACGGCGGATCGGCCGCGGTCGCGACGTTGCTCTCAGGACAGTCGCAGATCTGCCAGATGTCTGGCGCCAGCGTTGTGCCGGCCGCGCAAGCCGGCGAAGACCTGGTGGTGGTGGCAGGCATCGTCAACATCACGCCGTTCAAGCTGATCGCCGCGCGGCAATTCACGCGGCCCGAGCAACTGGTCGGTCAGACGTTCTCGAGTCCGGCCGGGGGCGGCTCGTATGAACTGGGTTTGCGGCTTCACCTGTCGTCGATCGGCGTGCCGTTCGAGCAGGTGAAGTTCGCGCCGCTCGGCTCGCAGGCGGCCGTCATCGCCGCCATGCAGATCGGTGCTGTCGCCGCCGCGCTCCAGGTCCCCCCGGAATCAGCGGAACTGCTGGCCCAGGGCTTCGTCGAGGTGCCGTTCGGAGCCGGCGCCCGCCCGGCCTTTCAGCACATCGGACTCGTCACCCGGAAGGCGTACCTGAAGACGCATCGCGCCACCGTGCTCGCGTATGTGCGCGCAGTGGGCCAGGCCATCGCGGCGATGAAAGTCGACGAGCCGGGCACGAGCGCGGTCATCGCGAAGTACCGCCGGCTCGATCCCGTCGCGCAGAGAGCATCGCTGGCTATCGCCCATCGCGAGCTCGTGCAGGGTGTGTTTGCGACGGTGCCGGCCCCGACGCTGGCAGGGATGGAGTACATCATCAGCCAATCGTCACCGCCGCCAGGGGCGCGGCGCGTCACCGCCGCCGACGTGGTGGACACCAGCGTCGTGGCGGAACTCGAACGGGCGGGCGCGTTCGCTGGCGGGCGACAGTGAGTGCCTGGGCACCCGAGGAACTGCACGGCTCGCTGCGCGAGCGCTTCGAGCGCGTCGCGGCGCGGCGGCCCGGCGCCGAGGCCGTCGCGGCCGTCGATAGCCGGCTGACCTACGCCGAGTTGCTGTACAGGGCCAGTGACGTGGCCGCGCGAGTCGTGCTGCACGCGCCCGCGAACGACGCCCGCGTCGCCGTGCTCTGTGGTGCCGACAGCGCGCGCATCGTCGCCCAGATGGCGGTTGTGCTCGCCAGTCGCTGCCTGGTAGTACTCGACCCCAGGGCGCCGGCCGCGTGGCACGCCACGGTCCTGGCGGACTGCACCCCGAGCGTCATCGTGTTCGATGCCACACGGGCCGACGCCGCCGCAGTGCTCGCGGGCGGCTTCGCCGCTGGTGTCGTGTCACTGGTTCCCGTGCATTTCGCTGCGCCGTCGTTGGCCGTACTGCCCGTCGCGTCCGCACGAGGGCGAGACCTGGCCGCCATTATCTACACCTCGGGTTCGACCGGGGCGCCCAAGGGCGTGATGCGTCCGCACGATTCCTTCCTGCACACCACCAGGATACACGGCGAGGTCAGCGGCATCGGCGAGTACGCACGGTTCGGGTCGGCCGCGTCAGCGGGCTATGCGCGGGCAACCAGCGACGCATTTGCCGCACTGATGAACGGCGCGTGCCTGTGCATATACGACTTTGCGACCCAGGGCCTCGATGGCCTGGCCGCGTGGTTGCGGGCCGAACGCATCACGTCGCTGAACATGCCAGTGGCCATGCTGCGCGAGTGGAACGCGCGGGCTCGGGAGGCGGTCGACGTGCCGGACTTGCGCGATATCCGCTTCTCGGGCGCCATTGCGCACCAGCGCGACGCCGAGCAACTGGCCGTCAGCCTTCGCGGCGCGTGGCGCGTGTGGACAGCGTATTCCTCATCCGAAGCGGGCAGCGTCACACGTTCCGCCATGCACGACGTGCAGGCCATTCCGCGTGGTGCGATGCACGTGGGGGTGCCGGTGAGGGACCGCATCCTCAGGCTCGTCGACACCGACGGGCAGGACGTCGCGCCAGGGTCGCCCGGTGAAGCGGTGCTGATCGGCCCATTCCTCGCAACCGGCTACTGGAACAACGCGGTGCTGACAGCGGCGCGGTTCACGACGCTCGCTTCGGGACAGGTGTCGTATCGCACCGGCGACCTGGGCTATCTCGATGACGATGGTCAGCTGCACCTGGCGGGGCGCAGCGACGACATGGTGAAGGTGCGCGGATTCAGCGTAGCGCCGGCGGCGATCGAAGCCGTGCTGCTGGCGTGGTCGCGTGTGGCGCAGGCGGCTGTGCTGCCCGCGCAGAACGCCCGGGGCGAGCGCGAACTCACCGCGTACGTGGTGGCCGCGGCCAACGAGACACTGACAGACGCCGACGTGCGCGGCCACATCGGGCGTGGCCATCCGGCGTTCATGGTGCCAGGCCGCGTCGTGTTGCTCGAGCAGATGCCAACGCAGCGCAGCGGCAAGCCCGATCGCCGCGCGCTTACCCGCATTGACTTCACGCCGCCATCAGTAACTGCGCCGAGTGAGGCCACAACCACGATCGAACGCGTCATGCTGGCGTGGCGGGAGGTGCTGGGGCGCGAACCGCACGGCGTCGACACCGCCTTCACCGATCTCGGCGGCGACTCCTTTGCGGTGGCGCATCTCGAGCGCCGGCTGGCCGAGCTGTTCGAGCGCCGGCTCGAACTGGCCGGACTCTTCGCGCATCCCACCATCCGTCGGCAGGCCGAGTGGATCGATGCCCTGCCCGACGGACACGGCGCTGCCGCCGCATCGCCCGCCCGCGTCGTCGCGCTGGCCGAGCGCGCCGGCCGCCAGCCGATCTACATGCTGCCCGCCATCGACGGGTCGCTCTCGTACGCGCTGGAGTTCGCCCAGGCGCTCGAGACACGCTCGGTGTTCGGCGTCGAGGCGCAGTTGCGGGCCGACGGCACGTTCGACGCCACGTCGTTCGCGGAGTTGGCCGCACCACTGGCGCGCTGCATCGCGGCACACGCGAGCGGCGCCTCCATCCTTCTGATGGGGCCGTGCGGCGGCGGGAAGCTCGGCCTCGAAGTGGCCACGTATCTGCGCGCGCGGGGAGCCGTGGTGAGCGGCGTGGTGGTAGTGGAAGCGCCGGGCAGCCCGCGTGCGACGTCGTGGAGCCGGAAACGCGTCGGCGACGTGGCGGCGTGGGGGTGGCAGGCCGTGCGCTCGCTCGGCGCGGCGGTAGCCGAGGGTGGTCCGACGCGGCCGTTCACCTACGTCGCAGCGACGCTCCACCTCGTCTCGCGTCGCATCACACGTCCGCTCGCGCAGCGAAGCACTATCCTGGAACGGCGACGGACGGTGCAGTTCCGGGCGATGAGCCTGGCGTACGAACGCTCGGTCTACCCATTCCCCGTGCTGCTTATCCGCGGCGCCTGGAGCCAGAGCGGTTTCCAGTGGTCTGGCTTTGGTCCGACCCTCGGATGGGATCGGCACTGCCCCGTCCTGACGACCAGGTTTGTGCCTGGCACGCACGCGTCGATCTATCGGGTGCCCTTCGTCGCGTCATTGGCGACGACCGTGGCGCGCGAGATATACTGAGGCCTCGCACCTCCCTCCACGCCACTCCGACGCCGCCCGGGCGCTCGGCCGCCCGATTTCCCGAACCGTTCGCTGGATGCCCCATTCCCATGACCGTCAATCTGCACGCCAAGACCGATTTCCAGAAGGGCGACCTCGGCCGCGTGGCCGGCCACGTCGTCACGCGGGTGGAGACACCGGTGGCCGGTGAGCAATACGCTGTAGCCCTGCAAGACGTCTCCGCAGGTTCACACGGCTGGTTCGAGAAGAAGTGAGCCGAGCACGTCGGCACGCTACGCCGTAACGACACCCGGGCGAGCCATGGCCGGCACGGCCGGCGTCGGGCGCCGTTCCCCGATCTGCTGACGCCACATCGCGAAGTAGAGCCCCTTCAGAGCCAGCAGTTCGTCGTGTGTGCCCGCCTCGGTGATGCTCCCCCGCTCGAGCACGAAGATGCGGTCGGCATGCATGATCGTCGACAGCCGGTGGGCGATGAGAATCGTGATGACGTCCTGGCTTGTGCCGACGTCGCGGATGGTGCTGCCGATCTCTTCTTCGGTGAGCGAGTCGAGCGACGATGTGGCTTCGTCGAACACCAGGAGGTGCGGCTGGCGCAGCAGCGCGCGGGCAATCGACAGACGCTGCTTCTCGCCGCCCGACACCTTGACGCCGCCCTCGCCGATCACCGTATCGAGCCCCTTGTGCGCCCGCGCCAGCAGGGTGTGGCACGCCGCTTTGCGCATCACCGCGAGGCACTCCTCGTCAGTTGCTGTCGGGTTCACGAACAGCAGGTTCTCGCGGATGGTGCCGGAGAACAACTGCGTGTCCTGCGTCACGAAGCCGATGCGCTCGCGCAGCTGGTTCAGGTCGATGGTGGCCGCGGGATGCCCGTTGTAGAGGATGTCGCCGGACTGCGGCGGATAGAGGCCGACCAGCAGCTTCACCAGCGTCGTCTTGCCTGCGCCTGAGGGCCCGACAAATGCGACGGTGTCGCCCCGCTTTACGTCGAACGAGATGTCGGTGAGCGCCGGCGTCGAAGCCGACTGGTGCTGGAAGCCGACGTGCTGGAATGCCAGTTCGCGGAGTTCCGGCACCGCCACCGGATTCTCGGGCCGCGGCTCCTTCTTCATGTCGAGGATGTCCTGGAAGTTCTGCAGCGACACCTCCGCCTCGCGGTAGATGTTGATGATGTTCCCCAGTTCCTGCAGCGGTCCGAAGATGAAGAACGAGTAGATGAACAGCGAGAAGAACTGCCCCACCGTAATCTCTCGCGTGAAGATCAGGTAGAGCATCAGGAACATGATGGTGGTGCGCAGGAAGTTCACCACTGTGCCCTGGATGAAGCTGAGGCTGCGGATGTAGCGCACCTTCTTCAGTTCCAGCTGCAGGATCTTGTCGGTGGTGCTGTTCAGGCGCAGGATCTCCTGCGGCGCCAGCCCCAGGCTCTTCACCAGCTCGATGTTACGCAGCGATTCGGTGGTGGCGCCGGCCAGCGCCGTGGTCTCGGCCACGATCACCTTCTGGATGACCTTGATCTTCTTGCTCAGGATCGAACTGAGGATGCCGAGCGCCGGAATGGTGAGGAAGTAGATCGGCGCAATCAGCCAGTGCACGCTCCAGGCGTACACCATGACGAACACGATGCCGACCACCGAGGTGAAGAGGATGTTGATCGACGCCGAGATCAGCTTCTCGACATCGGTGCGCACCTTCTGCAGCTTGCCGAGCGTTTCACCGCTGCGCTGGTCCTCGAACACGGAGTACGGCAGCTCGAGCGAGTGCCGGATGCCGTCGGCGTAGATCTGGGCCCCCAGCCGCTGGGTGATGACGTTGATGAAGTAGTCCTGGAAGTTCTTTGCCACGCGCGACACGAACGCCACGCCGACCGCCGCGCCAAGCAGCAGCGACACGCCGCGGAAGAACTCGCCGGTGGTGTACTCGGCGAAGCGGGTGGCGTACTCGTCGATGACGTGCCGGAAAATGAGCGGGTCGAGCAGTGAGAAGATCTGGTTGACCGCGGCAAGGACGAGCGCCAGCAGCACCAGGGGCCAGTAACCCTTGAGATACGACAACAGCAGTTTCATTGATGGATGAGTGTACAGCCACCGCAGGACTGGCGGCATCGGCCGAAAGGGTGAGACTCAGTTCGTCAGTTCGATCGTCTGCACCGCCTTGCCCTGGTCATCGAGACAGGTACAGGTCCGAAGACCGGAATCGCGGCGCGGCATGCTGCTCGTGGCCAGGCCGGCCTGAACGCAGAAATCGGAGCACCGCTCGCTGTCCGACGCCGGGCCGCGCCGTGGCCCGGCCAGTTGCAGGGCGATCACCACGCAGAGCAACAGCGTCGATCCGAAAGCCAGCGCCAGATGCCCGCGCGGCATGTGCGGCGCCGATTCCTGTGCCTGTCCGACCCGGTAGGCCACGGTAAGCGCAACGCCCAGGACTGGCGCGGCAGCGAGGACCGCGACGGCCGCGATGATCAGACCTGACTGTCGTGGCCAGGGATCGTCCCCGAAGACAAGCAGCCACAGCACACCGGCAGACCCTGCCACCGCCACGCCTGCGACCAGCAGAGCGAGCAGGACGGCAGGGACCGTAAACAGCAGAAGGTAGAGAAACCGCCGTTTCATGGTGCGCTCCCGACCGGTCAGTTCAGCTGCAGGCTCAGTGCCGCCGCAGCACCTTCCCTGCTCGCGCG
>JBKJMH010000254.1:0-6076 GCA_046596625.1 Vicinamibacterales bacterium
GGCCTCGAGATCGGCGCCACCACGACCCTGACCGAGGTGGTGCACCACCCGGTGGTCCTCGCGAAGTTCAAGTTGCTGGCCGAGGCGGCGGAGACGGTGGCGTCGCCGCAGATCCGCAACCAGGCGACGCTGGCCGGCAACGTGTCACAGGACACGCGCTGCTGGTATTACCGCAGCGGCTGGTCGTGCTACCGCGCGGGCGGCAATATCTGCTACGCGGACACGCCGACGGCGATCAACCGCGAGCACGCGATTCTGCAGGCGGACCGCTGTGTGGCGGTGAGTCCGTCGGACACAGCGCCGGCGCTGATTGCGCTCGAGGCGGAGTTCGTCATCCGGAGCGCCGCGGGCGAGCGGGTGGTGAAGGCGGAAGACTACTTCCTCGGCCCGCAGATCGACATCATGCACATGACGGTGCTGCGGCCGGGCGAACTGCTGACCACGATCCGGATTCCGGCGACGTGGGCGAACGCGCAGTTCTACTGGGAGAAGGTGCGGGACCGCAACGTGTGGGACTTCCCGCTGGTGAACGTGGCGGCGGCGATGCAGGTGTCGGGCAACACGATCAGCGCCGTCCGGCTCGCCGTGGGGGCGGTGGCGGCACGGCCGCTGCGCCTGACGGCGGTGGAAGCGGCGGTGGCGGGCCAGCCGCGGACCGAAGCGACGGCCAGTGCGGCCGGCGAACTCGCGGTCGACGGGGCGATGGCCCTGCGCTACAACGCCTACAAGATTCCGCTGATGCGCAACCTCGTGAAGCGCGCCATCCGCGGACACGCCGCTGCGGCGACGACCTAGACCGACCAGAACGCAACGGATGATTCAGACGTGCGACCAGCCCGAGCCGGGCATTTCGGCCCGAGTTCGGCTGGTCGTGGCTCGTTGGAGGCAGATATGGATTTTCTGACGTGGGGACGTAACCCGTGGGGTCAACGAATTCTCACGCACATCTCGTGGGACCTGTTCTGGGCGGCCCTCTTCGCCGGACTGATGTTCCTCGTGGCACATGCCAGCTACATGATCCTGTCGTCGAACAGGAAGCGTGGGAGGGCCGAGACCGACGCACTCGAAGCGTCGAACAAGGACCTGCCGCCGCTCATTACGCGTCACTCCTTCATGGCCCGCATGTTCCACTGGGTGATGGCGGCCTCGATGCTCGCGTTGATCTTCACGGCGTTCCTGCCGATCGTCGGCGTCCGGTTCGCCTGGGTCGAATGGCACTGGATGGCCGGTCTTGTCCTGACGGGCTCGATCATCTACCACATCGTGCACGCCGTCTTCTTCATGGACTTCTGGTCGATCTGGATCGGCCCGAAGGACATTCCGGAGTTCCGTGCCGAAATGGCGGCTGAACTTTCTGGTTCAGACGATGGCCCGAAGACCGGCAAGTATCCGCTCGGCAACCGCCTGTACCACCTCGCCCTCGTGGTCGTCGGTCTGTCGGTGTCCCTCACCGGCATGATCATGATGTCGCGTGTGCGCCAGCCGATCTTCGAGCGCAACCCTTACATCATGGCCGACACCACCTGGGGCCTGACCTACGTCCTCCATGGCGCTTGCGGCATCGGCCTCGTCGGCCTGGTGATTGCGCACATCTACTTCGCCCTGCGCCCGGAGAAGTTCTGGATCACCAAGGCGATGATTTTTGGCACCATCACCCGTCGTCAGTACCTGGAGCATCACGATCCGCGCCGTTGGAACGTGAAGCGCTCTGGCGAGTCGGTTGGTCGATAGTGAGCGCACTCGCCGAACAGCTCGCAGAAGCCCGCACCGAACTCAGCGCTCGGTGCGACACCGTCGAAGAGGCGTACGAGTTCATGCTCGCCTACGCTGGCCAGGGCCTGGCCAGTGATGCCGGCAGCGCCAAGGGTGGCCAGGTTCGCGAATACCTCGTCAAGGCAGAGGCTGCGCTACGCAGCCTCTCCACCTTCGTTGGCTCGTTCGCCACGAAGGCTGGTGGCAACGCTGAACTGGCGCCCTATGCGGCGTTCATGGACGTGATCGATCGTGACGCGGGCGCGGCGCGTGCTGCAATTGCGCTCGTCATCGCCCAGCCGTCCATCAGCTCGCAGGTCATCGACAATCTCAACGCCTCGATCCACTTGCGCGCGCTCCTCACGGACCTCTTCCTCGTCGATGAAGTCCTGAAGGGGCACAAACAATAGGGCGGGAGGCGCGGGTCGGTCAGGACGGGCAGGTGGGTTCGAATCAAAACCACACTGCCCGTCCCGACCGCCCTCCCGACTTTCCTCCTGACCCACCAGACCCACCAGACCTACCAGCCCCACCTGGCCCTGACGACCCCGCCCATGGACTTCCTCTCCGCTCTGCGCTCCGGCTCGCCGGTGTTCGCGGCGGAGCTCCGGCCGCCGCGCGCGGAACTGGCGTCCGCCGAAGGGATGGATGCGTGGATCGACACCTACCACGCCGTGCGGCGGCTGACGCGGGAGGGCACCTACGTCCTGCTCACCGACAGTGCCGTCGGCGCGGCGGAGGAAGACAACCTGCGCCACCTCGTCACGAACCTCCAGCACGACGTCCCGCGAGAACGCATCGTGCCGTTCATGACCTCGAAGCACTCGATGGAGTACTGCCTCTCGTACGCGGAACGCGCGAGGCAGAGCGGCTTTCCCGCGCTTGTGGTCCTCGGCGGCGACAAGGCGGTGGGCACGCCACGCAGCGTCGAGCACGCCTGGCAACTCCGCCAGATTCTGCGCGAGCACGACAACACGCTGGGGCTGGGCGGCTGGGCCAACCCGCACGCGAATGCCGAGAAGCAGGTCGCTTTCCTGCAGGCGCCGAATTTCAACGCCGAGTTCTACCTCACGCAGGTCGTCAGTCATCACGACATGCCTGCCGTGACGCGCTTTCTCGCCGCCTCGCGAGCAGCTGGTGTTGAACTACCGGGCGTGTTCGGAGTGTTCTATTACCGGAGCGCCAATCCCAGGACGCTCGAGGTGTTGAAGGGCTTCCTGCCGGTGCCGGCGGAAGGACTGACGCGAGAGTTTGCCGAAGGTGCGACGCCAGAAGAGGTCTGCGCCCGGACGCTGCGCGCGCTGGCCGATGCCGGAGCACGGCACTTCTACATCAGCAACCTGCCCGTCGCTCGAGCCCAGAACGTCCTCGCGTCGATCCTCGCCCGCGCCGGTCTCTGACCGCGCGTGCACGGCGGCCACGGCGCTCAGCGCACGTGGCGACCGCCGTCCACCCGGAGCGTCTCGCCGGTGATGAAGTCGCTGTCGAGCATCGCGAGCACCGCCTTCGCAATCTCCAGCTCACCGCCCCACCGCCCGAGCGGCGTCGCGTCTTCCACCGCCTTGTACTCTTGAGGGGTCGTGCCTGGCGGCGCGACGATGGGACCAGGGGCAATGGTGTTGACCAGGATGTTGTCGTGGGCGAGTTCCAGCGCGAGTGCCTCGCTCAGCGCCTTCACGCCCGCCTTGGCCACGTAGTACGGAACGAAGCCGAGATAGCGGGGCCGACTGCTTGCCGCCACCCAGTCGCTGAAGTTGATGATGCGGCCGCCACCCTGTCGTCGCATGTGCGGGATTGCCGCCTGCGCACAAAGGAACGCCGCCCTGAGGTCGACGTTCACCACTGCGTCCCAGTCGGCCAGTGTCACGTCCGCGAGCGGCCGGCTGACGTACACCGACGCCATGTTGATCAGGATGTCGATCCGGCCAAACTCCGCGACCGTCGACTCGACCACGCGTGCACACGCTTCTGGCGACGCCAGGTCGGCACGGAAGACCGCCGCTCGCGAGCCGGCGGCCTCGACGGCGGTGGCGGCTGCCCTGGCCTCGGCCTCGGAACGCGCATACGAGAGCCCGACGCGCACACCGCGCGCAGCCAGCGATTCAGCGACGACCGCGCCGATGCGCTTCGCGCCGGTAATCAGAGCAACGGTCCCGTGCAGCTGCATAGTCGACCCGATTGTATGGGGCGACCTGCCGATTGGGAAATCACCCCGTCTCGTTGATAATGCCGTCCACCGCCGAGACGCGTCCGCCGGGGAGTGACGCCCCGAGTCGGCAGGTCAGCCTGCTGCGCCAATACTGCGAGGAACCATGTCTGAGAACGTCGGCTTTATCGGTCTGGGTGTGATGGGGCGACCCATGGCGAAGCACCTGCTCGCCAGGGGGCACTCGGTGGTCGTGTTCAATCGAAGCACCCCTGCCGTGAACGAACTGGTGGCCGCAGGGGCTACTGCCGGCGCCTCGCCAGCGGACGTGGCGTCGCAGGCCAACATCATCATCACCATGGTGCCCGACACGCCTGATGTCGAAGCGGTTATCGCCGGCCCCGCCGGCGTCCTCGAGACGATGACCCGCGGCTCCGTGGTGATCGACATGAGCAGCATCTCGCCTGTGGCGACGAAGCGCCTCGCTGCGCTGGTTGCGGCCCGCGGCGGCGCCATGCTCGACGCGCCGGTGAGCGGCGGCGAAGTGGGCGCGATCAACGCGACGCTGTCGATCATGGTGGGCGGCGACAGCGCGGCACTCGCACGCGTGCGGCCGATTCTGGAGTGCATGGGAAACCCCGAGCGCATCATCCACGTCGGCACCGAACCCGGGGCCGGACAGACGTGCAAAATCTGCAACCAGATTGCGATTGGCGGTGCGCTGGCTGGCGTCAGCGAGGCGTTCGCGGTGGCTCGCAAAGCCGGCGTCGACCCCGCCAGGGTGCGGGAAGCGCTCCTCGGCGGGTTCGCCGCGAGCCGCGTGCTGGAAGTGCATGGTGAGCGCATGCTGAAGCACAACTACGTACCCGGCTTTCGCGCCCGGCTGTATCAGAAAGATCTCCGCCTGGCGAACGAAGCCGCCGCCGCGATCGGGGTAGCTATCCCGGCCACTGCCGTGGTGTCGCAGTTGCTCAATGCGCTCGTGGCTGCCGGTGGTGCGGACCTCGACTACTCGGCGTTAGCGACGGTCCTGTTCGACCTGGCTGGGCTGGATGCGCCGACGACCTAATGCCCGAGCTTGGATTGGCAGGTCAGAAGCTGGCCCGTATCTCGCAGGCGCGAGACCCATGCTTCCATCCAGGACTCTGCGCGACCTTCTAGACAACGGCGTTGATGTGCACGTTGACGAAGCCGTGGCCATTGTTCAGCGGCTCATGCACGACGACATCAGCGCAAGCGACGCGACCGGCCCCTACGGCCCGCTGGCGCTGGGCAATGTTGAGATTACCAGCGACGGATACGTCCGCGCTGTGGCCACAGCAGCGACGCCGTCCGTCTACGAAGCCGCGGCGCTCCTCCAGAATCTGCTCAGTGCTCGTGCGGTAGCCGTTCCCGGCGCGCTGCGCTACACCCTTGGACGAGCGTTGCTCGAGGTGGACGCGCCCCCCTTCGATTCGTGCCAGCAATTTGGCGCTGCGCTGGACCGTTTCGAACGCGGGCCACGAGCCGCCGTCATCGCTGCGCTGCACGCGCGGGCGACCTCGCAGCCGACGCGGCGCGCCGACGGGCCACGTCTCACCGGCAGTCATGCCGGATTGTGCCGCGAATTACGCGACGCCGACCCACGTCCCTACGTTCCCCCCACCACGCCGTCTCGTCCGCCCCTGGGACGGCAGCAGCCACGAAATAAGGTCGGACCCATTGCCGGGTGTCTGCTCGCTGGTGTCGCGCTGATCATCGTCGGCGGCGCCGCGCCAGCGCGGAAGACTCTTCCATCCGCGTCAGCTCGAGCGACGTCTTCACCAAGCGCCGTCGCCCGCGACATTGCTCTTCCACCGACGGACGCAGCGATTGAGCTCCCCGCGCTCGTGCGGACGCCGGTCGGCTCCGCCGCGCGAACAACCAGAGTAGCGGCACCTGCTGCCGCCGCCACGCGGAAGAGCGCGCCGTGGGTTGCACGCGCGCGCCGGGCAGAGTCGACTGACGCAGATCGCGGCGTGGTCGCCCGCATTCGCTTCGAGTGGGAGAACCCGTTTCGTTGAAATAGCGACACCGGTGTCCGAACACGAGCATTCGTGAACAGGCCTGTCGCTCTCGCTCCGAAGTGGCCTTGCCGAGTCATCAGCAGTGAGATAACGTCGGACGCGATGGCGACCCTGTATCCCTTCCGGGCCCTGC
>JBKJMH010000374.1:0-13205 GCA_046596625.1 Vicinamibacterales bacterium
TTGCCGGCGCGCACCGCGGCCTCGACGTCCGAGCGCAGCTTGCTGGCCAGCGCGTCGCCGTCGAACTCGACGTAGTCGAGCACCTCGCGCACGGTGTCGCCCTTGATGACCGCGTCGAGCACCGCCGTATCGTCGTCGCCGAGGCTGACGTGGACGGCATGCGTGTCGCCCAGCAGGTTGTGCAGGTCGCCGAGGATTTCCTGGTAGGCGCCGACCAGGAACACGCCAAGGTAGTACGGATCACCGCTGAAATGGTGCAGCGGCAGCGTCTTCTTCACGTCTCGCCGATCGATGAACTGATCGACCTTGCCGTCCGAGTCGCACGTGATGTCGCCGAGCACCGCGTGCTGCGTCGGACGCTCGTCGAGGCGGTGGATCGGCATGATCGGGAACAGCTGCTTGATGGCCCAGCTGTCAGGAATCGACTGGAAGAGCGAGAAGTTGCAGAAATAGGTGTCGGACAACGACTCGTCGAGGTTCTGCAGATCCTCCGGCACATCGTTCATGTCCTTGACCAGCTTCTGCAGCTTGACGCAGATGGCCCAGTAGAGGTTCTCGGCGAGTGAGCGCTGCTCGAGCGGCAGGTACCCGGCCGAGAACAGGTTCATCGCCGTGTCGAGCGCCTGCTGCGCGTCGTGATAGGACTCCGTCGCGTTGCGCACCGACAGGCTGTTGTAGCTCTCCATGAGGTCGACGAGCGGCTGTTCCATGTCGGGCGTCGCCGCCTTCGGCAGGTCCTTGCCGTTGTCGCCGAACCCCGATACGCCGAGCACGTTGAAGACGAGCAGACTGTGGTGCGCGACCACGGCGCGCCCACTCTCGGAGATGATCGTCGGGTGCGGCACGTTCGCTTCGTCGCACACGGTCTGGAGGTGATAGACGACATCGCCGGCGTATTCCTCGAGCGTGTAGTTCAGGCTCGACTCGAAGTTGGTCTGCGAACCGTCGTAGTCGACGCCGAGACCGCCGCCTACGTCCATGTACTGCAGCCCGGCACCGGCCTTGTGCAGCTCGACGTAGATGCGCGCAGCTTCGGTGAGGGCGCCCTTGATGATACGGATGTTCGGAATCTGGCTGCCGAGATGGAAGTGCAGCAGCTTGAAGCAGTCTTCCATGCCGCGGCTCTTCAGTTCCTCGAGCCCCTGCAGGATTTCACCGACGGTGAGACCGAACTTCGAGCGGTAGCCGCCCGACGACTGCCAGCGTCCGCCGCCGCGCGCCGCCAGCTTCACACGCATGCCGATGTTCGGCCGCACGCCCACCTTCTCGGCGTAGTCGAGGATGAGTTCGAGCTCGGTGTATTTCTCGACCACCGGGATGATGTTGCGCCCGATCTTCTGGGCCAGCATCGCCATCTCGATGAACTCGGCGTCCTTGAAGCCGTTGCAGATGATCGGCGTGTTGTTGTCGGCGAGCGCCGCCACGACCATCAACTCGGGCTTCGAACCGGCCTCGAGGCCGAAGTTGTAGGGGCGCCCGAACTCGAACACCTCCTCGACGACGTGCCGCTGCTGGTTCACCTTGATCGGGTAGACGCAGACGTACTGGCCCTTGTACTCGTTCTGGGCGATCGCCGCCTGGAAGGCGTCGTGGATGTCCTTCAGCCGGTGTTTGAGGATGTCGCTGAAGCGTATGAGCGCCGGCAGGTTGATGCCGCGCCGCTGCAGGTCGTCCACCAGCTGCTTCAGGTCGATGGACCGCTTGGGATCCTTGGAGGGGTGGACCTTCACCTGGCCGTTGTCGCCAATCGAGAAGTAGTCGCGGCCCCAGCGAGCGATTTCGTACAGCTCCGTGGCGTCAGCCGTTGTCCAGGCCTCGCCGACGTCGTGCGCGGAGCGGGCTCGTCCCAGCGTAATTTCCATATCGCGATGATACCGAAGATGCGGGCGTGCGCAGCCGATCAATCGCGGCTCGCAGCGGTCGACGCGCAAGAATTTACGTGGTGACTGTCACACGTCGTGCCGCACGGCAGCGGCGCGTCCCGGCAGAGCCGTGCGCAGCGCGCGCGCGTTCACGATGACGATGCCGGCAACGATGAGCGCGGTGCCGGCCAGCAGCCGCCAGTCGGACGGTTCGCCGAGGACGAGGATGCCGAGCAGCAGTCCCACCACAGGGAAGACGTAGGTGACGAGCGACGCGCGCGTGGCGCCCCAGGCGTTAAGCAGCGAGAAGTAGAGCAGGTACGCCGTGCACGACCCGAGCAGGCCCAGCCATGCCGCGGCCACCCACGCCATCGGCCGCGCTGGCAGCGCGAGTGGCCACTCCAATACCAGTGTGGCCGCCACCACCACCACCATCGCGAACAGCATCGTCGTCGAGGCTTGCAGCAGCGGTGACATGCCGCGCAGCGTACGCCGCGTGTAGGTGGCGGCGCCGGCATAGGAGATGGCGGCGGCCACCACGGCAGCTTGCCCGGTCAGGCTACCGGTGCCGCTGCCGAGACCGCGGCCAACCAGCACCACCACGCCGGCGAAGCCGGCGATGAGCCCGAACACGCGGGAAAGGGTGAGCGGCTCATCGTGCAGCGCGAAGTGCGCGATGACGAGCGTGAAGAGTGGCACCGTGCCGTTGAAGATCGACGCCACGCTTGACGGGATGCGCGTCTCGCCCCACGTGATGAGCATGAACGGCACCGCGGTGTTGAAGAGTCCGACCACAGCACAGGCGCGCAGTGTGCGTCCGTCGCGCGGCAGCCGCAGGCCCTGCACAGCGAGCAGCGTCAGCAGCCCGGCGAGGCCGAACGCCAGGCGGACGGTGACGAGCAGCAGTGGCGAGAAGCCGGCCGCGGCACCGTCACCGAGTGCCACCTTGATCCAGAGGAACGACGACCCCCAGATCAACCCGAGCAGGATGAACATGCTCCACTCGCGAGTCTTCACATGCGCACCCGTTCGTTCATCCTGTGTCCTTCCACCATGTGGATGTTACGATCGCGGCGCGATGAGACGAGCCTGTCGACCGATCCGTTATGGCGCGTGGTGGCTGCGTGTGGCCGTGTTCGGTGTCGCGATCATCGCGGCGGCCTGCACCAGCAATCCGGAGTCGCCGACGATCGGCACCATCTCGCCGCAGGGACTCGCTGGCACCTGGCGCCTCGAACTGCTGCAGCCCTTCGGGCAGGGCGCGGTGCTGACGCCGACCGGCACCACCTACACGCTCACGCTGGCCGCCACCGGCACCCTGGCGACGCGCGCCGACTGCAACACATGCGGCGGAACGTTCACGCTGGTGGGCGATTCGCTGACCGTGGCGTCGGCGCTGGCCTGCACGCGCGCCGCCTGCAGCACCGCGTCGTTCGAAGCGATGTACATCCGCATCCTCGACGGCGAGAGCACGGTCGGCATTTCGGGCGGCACGATGGCCCTGGTGTCGTCGCGCGGGTTGTTGCGATTCAACCGCTAGCCGCCCTGCACGTCCCGATCTAGTCGCCGGCGGTCTCTTCGCGCGGGCGCCAGAGCACGACGATCTTGCCGACTTTCTGGACGAGCGCCGCGTCGGTGCGTTCGCAGAGTGCGGTGATGGTGGTAGCGCGCTCGTGGCGATCGGCGCCGCCGACTCTGACCTTGATCAACTCGTGTGCGACCAGTGCGCGGATCGCCTCGGCGACCACCGCATCCGTGAGGCCGGCATTGCCCACCTGAACGACCGGTTCGAGGGCATGCGCGCGCCCCTTGAGCGACACGCGCTCGCGTGGCGTGAGTGAAACAGGCATGCGTGGATTGTAGCCCGCCGGCTGCCGGCCGCGCGCTATCGCGTCACGTTCACCGCGGCAAGTGGCGACACCAGCGGTCTACGCCGGAGAAGCGGGCAGGGCCATTCGGCGTCGACACGCATGCAGCTCATCGCGCTAGAGTGACAAGCATGTCGAGCGACAACATCCTGCTGCAGCAGTGGTCTGGCCCGTACGGCGGCGTACCGCCCTGGGACCGCGTAACGGCGTCCGATTTCCCCGAGGCGCTCGAGGTGGCGCTGGCCGACGAGCGGGCGGTGGTGGAGCGCATAGCCTCGAACCCCGAGCCGCCGACCTTCGAGAACACGGTGGTGGCACTCGAGCGCGCCGGACGGATGCTCGACCGCGTCCTGCGTCTCTTCAACGTGATGCGGCTCAATATGAGCACGCCGGAATATCGTGCGCTCGACCGCGACTGGCAGCCGCGGTTTGCAGCCGCCGCCGACGCGCTGCGGTTCACACCGGGCCTGTTCGAACGCATCGATGCCGTGCACGCGGCGCACCTCGACCAGCCGCTGCCGCTCGAGGATGCGCGCGTCGTCGAGTTGACGCGAACGCAGTTCATCCGCTCAGGAGCCACGCTGAACGCTGGCGATCGTGCCCGGCTCTCGGCAGTGAATCAGGAACTGGCGGGGCTCTATGCCGACTTCCGCGCCAGCGTGCTGGCCGACGAGAACACGTGGACGCTGCTGACAACCGCGGACGATCTGGCTGGCCTCCCGGCCGGACTGGTGTCCGCCGCGGCGGCAGCGGCGCAGGAGCGCGGACTGTCCGGCTGGGCCATCCTCAACACCCGATCGAGCGTCGATCCGTTCCTCACCTTCTCGGCGCGACGGCCGCTGCGTGAAGCGGTGTGGCGGCGGTTCAAGTCGCGCGGCGACAACGGCGATGCCAACGACACCAATACCACCATCACCCGCATTGTCGCGCTGCGCGCCGAGCGGGTGCGGCTGCTCGGCTACGTCTCGCACGCGCACTGGCAGATGGCCGACTCGATGGCCGGTCACCCCGATGCGGCGCGCGCCCTGCTCATGCAGGTGTGGCCGGCGGCGGTGGCGCGAGTGCGCGAAGAAGTGGGGCAGATGCAGACGTTCGCGGCCACCGACGACCCGTTGCTGCGAATCGAACCGTGGGACTACCTGTACTACGCCGAGCGCGTGCGGCAGGCCGAGTACGACATCGACATCGAGCAGTTGAGCCCCTACTTCGAACTCGGGCGCATGCTCGACGCCGCGATGTGGTCGGCCGAGCAGCGCTACGACGTCGCGTTCAGGGAGATCACCGGCACCGTCCCCGTGTTCCATCCCGATGTGCGAGTGTGGGACGTGATCGATGTGCCGTCCGGCGCGCACCGGGGCCTGTTCTACCTCGATACGTTCGCGCGCAGCGGCAAGCGCTCGGGCGCCTGGGCCTCGAGCTACCGCACGCAGTACCGCATGGACGGCGGCGTGACGGCCATCGCGGCGAACAACAACAATTTCCTGCGCAGCACGCCAGGCGAGCCGGCGCTGGTCTCGCTCGATGACGTGCGGACGCTGTTCCACGAGTTCGGCCACTCGCTGCACGGGTTGCTGCAGGACATCACCTACCCGACGCTGGCCGGCACGCCGCGCGACTTCGTCGAGTTGCCGTCGCAGATCAACGAGCAGTGGGTCTTCACGCGGCAGTTGCTCGACCGCTTTGCCAGGCACTACCGCACGAACGAACCACTCCCGGCCGCGCTCATCGAGAAGGTGCAGGCGGCCGAGACGTTCAGCCAGGGCTACAAGACCGTCGAGGCGGTGTCGGCGGCGATTCTCGACCTCGAACTCCATTCGCGGCCAGACGGCGTGTTCGACCCGAAGACGTTCGAGCCGCAGATGCTCGACCGCATCGACATGCCGGACGAAATTGCCTTGCGCCACCGCCTGCCGCACTTCGATCACCTCTTCGGCAGTGACGCCTACTCGGGGCTCTACTACAGCTATCTGTGGGCCGATGTGATGGCGGCCGATGGCTGGCAGGCCTTCATGGAAGCAGGCGGGCCGTGGAACACGGAGATGGCGAACCGGTTCCGCCAGTACATCCTGTCGGACGGCAACACGATCGATCGCGCCGAGGCCTATCGGCGATTCCGCGGCCGCGACCCCGAGGTGCAGGCGTTGCTGACGGAGCGTGGCCTCGCTCAGGGCAGGTAAGACTGGTCGGGCAGGGCGGGCGGGTGCGCAGCGCGCCCGCCTTTTGGCTTTGAAGTTTGGGCCCGAGCCGCTATCGTTACCGCCCGGAGGATCCATGAAGAGACTGTTCCTGACCGTCGCGCTGCTGCTGGCCGCAGCGGGCACCGCGCGCGCCCAGTTGTCGCCGATGAATGCCGCGGGCATCACATTTGGGCACGTGCATCTCAACGTCGCGGATGTCGAAGTTCACAAGAAGCTGTGGGTCGAGATGTTCGGCGGAACGTACGTGCAGAGGGGACCGTTGATGACGGTCAAGTTCCCGAACATGCTGATCGCGCTGACGCAGAAGGCGCCCACCGGTCCCTCACAGGGAACGGTGATGGATCACTTCGGCTTCAAGGTGCGCAGCATGCCCGAGATGCTGGCCGCCGTCCGCGCCGCCGGCTACACGGTGCAGCAGGAGTTCACGGGCGCCGAAGGGTTTCCGAACGCCTACTTCCTGGGGCCCGACGGCCTGCGCGTCGAGATGCAGGAAGATACGACGCTCTCGGCGAAGGCCATCCCGAACCACATCCACTTCTGGACACCGGAGTTCGAGAAGTTGCTCGACTGGTACGTCGACATCTTCTCGTTGACCAGACGGACCCGCGGCACCATCAAGTCGACGGCGGATGCCGGCACGGTGAACCTGTCGTACCAGACCGCGCGTGAACCAGTGGTACCGACTAAAGGGCGCGTCATCGACCACATCGGCTTCGAAGTGAAGGACCTCGCCGCCTTCGTCAAGCAGCTCGAAGCCAAGGGCATCAAATTCGACGTCGCCTACCGCGAAGTACCGACCATCGGCCTGAAGATCGCCTACATCACCGATCCGAGCGGGGTGTACATCGAACTGACGGAAGGGTATGTGAATTACTAGAGAAACCGCTCCCACTCGGTGCCCAGGAGCGCCTCGCGGACCTCGTCGTGGTTCTCGACGAAATCCTCCAGGCGGTCGCTCGTCAAGCGCACCAGCTTGGTCGACACCGGCGCTGGCGGCAGGCCGAACCTCGCGAACAGTCGATCCATCGACGCCTGACGCGTGTCGGTCGCGAGGAGGTCGTCCTCGTACACCATCCGGTGATGGGGCACGCCGGCGAGTGCCTTCTGCTCCACCGCCACATCGCGCGCCACGCGCGCCAGCTGATGCTGCAGCATCGAGACGGGTATGTGCTGCCGCTGGACGGTGCTCCGATCGCGCACTGTACGATGCACGACCCTCGTCTGCTCGTTCGCGACCCACGACAACGCGATACGCAGCAAGTTGCGGCGTTCAAGATGGACCACCTGCCAGCCGTCAGCGTGCATCGCGCTCAGGAACGCGGCCGGATCGCTGATGCCCTGATCGTGATAGTGCCGCGGGCGTATCTTGAAACCGTAGCACTGCGTCGGAAATATCCGCGCGCGGTCGCGCACCAGCCGTGCCGGCGTGGTGATCAGCAGGCGATGCGAGAGGAGTTCGCCGTCGCACTGGATCTGCGGATGGGCCGCCAGCAGATCGGTGAGCAGGGTGCTGCCCGAGCGACCGAGCGACTGCACCACGAAGCGCGGCCGCGTCGCGGTGCGGCTGCTGGCCAGGGCCGCGCGGGCGAGGGTGGCGGCGGCCACGATCTGCTCGCGCACGAGCAGTGCCCATCGCGGCTTCGAGCGGATGACTGTCCGGTTCCAGGGTCGCTCCACCGTTAGCCGGCCTCCGCCGCGTCGTCATCGATCGCGGTCGCGGTGGTCGGCTCTGGCGCCGCGCCGGGATCGGGGACCACGTCATCGAGGAGTGCGTCGGCGATGAAGCCGTGCGCGGCCGTGTCGGCCCGCGCCAGGAGCGCCTCGAGCGGCGAGCGCGGCGTCCACGACTCGCGCTGCTGCATGGTTGGGACGGTGCCGTCGGCGCGCGGCGGGGCATAGCGGCACCAGAAGCCGATGTGCCAGAGCAGGAACTCGCGGATGCGGGCCCGCCCCTTCTCGTCGTCGCGCCAGTGGAGCTTCGCGAGCGCCACGTAGCGCGCGTAAATGGCGAACCGCTCCTCGGCGGTGAGGTCGAGATCGCCTTCGGTGACTTCGCGGAAGAGCCACGGCTTGATCAGGATGCCCCGCGCCGACATCACCGCTGTGCACCCCGCACGTTCGAGTGCGGGCGCCACCTCGTGGCCGAACAGCAGGTCGCCGTTGCCGATGACCGGTACCGGCACCGCCGCTGCGACCTCGGCGATCGCCGCCCAGTCCGCCGATTTCGTATAGCGCGCCGCGCGCGTGCGCCCATGCACCGCGATGGCATCAACCCCGGCATCGACCGCCGCCCTCGCCACCTCGAGGTAGTTACGGTGATCGTCGTTCCATCCCAGCCGAATCTTGACCGTCACCGGCACGGTCACCGCCTTCTTCATCGCCTCGACGATGCGGAAGACACGGCGGGGCTCGCGGGCGAGCGCGGCACCGAGGCCCTTGCTGGTGAAGTAGTCGATCGGGCACCCGAGGTTGACGTCGACGAGGTCGGCCCCGCGGGACGCCACGAGTTCAGCCGCCCAGGCCATCTCCTCGGGCTTGTTCCCGGCGAGTTGCACCCCGAAGAAGCGCTCGTCCGGCGCCCGCCTGATCAGGGCGAACTCGCTGCGCCGCTTCTGCTTCAGCCGCCGCGCCACGGTCATTTCGCTCATGGTGACGCGAGCGCCCAGTTCCTGGCAGAGCTGCCGGTAGGGGAGATTCGAGCCCTTGGTCATGGGCGCCAGGATGAGTGCGCCCTGGAGCGTGTCGCGAAGTAGGGTCATGCAGCGAACGGCGTTTGTCTGGAGGCCACGTGCGATTGTATGCTGCTCCGGCAGCCGAATTCTTCCTACGATGGCGATGATCACCGGACGGTCGGGTCTCTCTACTAACGACTCTCCACTCGATGCGGGCGCGTGTGCCGACATTGGCGCCGAACTGTCGCGCGTCCGGGTCGCCCGCGGCCTCACGCCGGCGCAGGTGGGTGAGTCGCTGCTGCTCTCGACGCGCCAGGTGAAGGCGCTCGAAGAGGTCGAGGTCGCGGCGTTTCACAACCCGACGTTCTATCTCAAGGCCCTGCGAAAGTATGTGGTGTTCGCCGGCGTCGACACGACGCTGCTGAACCGCGTGGCGGCCGACGTCGCACGGCCCGCGCCGGTCCTTTCGGCGGCGGCCGTGGACGAACCGCTGGTGGACGATGGTTCGCGCCGCGGGCTGGTGATGATCGGGTCGATTGTGCTGGTGGCGGCGGCCATCGTCGCGGGTGGTTCCTTCCTGTGGCTGCGCGACACGGCGGCGGCAGGGCCAGCGGCCAGCACGGCCCGGGTCGAACTCCCGCCTCCGCCGCCCGCCCCTGCGGCGGTCGTGCAGCCGGCCGTCGTTGCCGCGGCCGATATGGCGCCGGCCGAGGTCCCGCTGACAGAACCCGCCGGCAACGCGTTGCCGGTCAGCCTCGCGCCCACCGCGTTCGGCAGTGTGCGCGTGCTGAACCCGGCGTGGATCTTTCTGCGCGACGCGGATGACAACGCCGTCGAGAAGACGCTTGCGGCAGGTGAGCGCCTCGAGTTCGAGACGCAGCCCACCTATCTGGCCGTCGGCTCGTCAGAGGTCGAACTCACGATTGCGGCTCGACGGGTGGATATCGCCCCCTTCGTGCAGAACGGCCAGATTCGCATCCGCGCCGGCGACTTCGATGCGCTGGTGCTGGGGGCCTCACCGATTCCCGCGCCAACCGCCGCCATTGTCCGCTGACGCCCGCGCGGCCGAGGCGCAGCACGCCTAATCTACAATGTCTGCTCGCCACACCTGAACACCCGAGGAGCCCCTGGTGACCGTTGAACAGCGCCGTCGAACCGTCCGTCTCGCAACCGTCATCGGCGCGCTCGTCATGAGCCTGGCCTGTGCGTCCGCGCCGAAGGGCGCCGATCCGTCGCTTCACGGGGCGACCGCGATCGATCGGCAAATTGAAGGTTCGGGAGTGGCGGCGCCCCGTCTCGACCACATCATGCCGGTACGCGACTCTCAGGGCAGCCTGCCGACGCGCTTCGAGTGGACGGCGGTGCCTGGCGCCGAGACGTACAGCATCGGGATCTGGAACGAAGTCGACATGCTCCTCTGGCGGAAGGATCTGATTCCGACGAATTCTTTCGTGCCCACCGACCTGCGCCTCGAACCCGGAACGTACTTCTGGACAATCTCCGCCATCCGCGGCGGCGAAGAAATGACTGCGTCGGGCCTGTCGGCATTCGTCGTGCGGCCTTCGGACCCGCAGCAGTAGCGGCAGGTTGCGCGGAGATGTGACGCGTGCCTGACTCGCTGCGTGCCTTCGCCGCAGACCTGCTCAGCGACTGGCGGGTGCTCCGCTTCAGCGACCTGCAGTTCTGGCATCGCAGCGAAGCGCGCCTGCTGCTGGTGGCGCTCGGGCTGGCGGCCCTGCTCGTCCTGATCGTGCGCCTCGTGCTGCCGCGCCGGCGCGGCCGCTATAGCGTCACGGTGCCGGCGGTCATGGGCTCCATTCCGCGCGCCTTCTCCGCCCACCTCACCCACCTGCCGCTCCTGCTGGCACTCGCCGGGCTGCCGTTGCTGGCGGTGGCGCTCGCCGACCCCTTTACCGCACTGGTGCGGCGCGAAGCTACCTATCCCGGCCGGCGCATCTGCCTGATGATCGACGCCTCGAACAGCATGAGCAGCCCGTTCCAGACCGAGCTGCTGCCGCAGCGTGCCGACGGCGAGTCGAACGCGTTCATCACCACCGTGGCGGCCGCCGAACGCTTCGTGCAGATGCGGATGAGCGGCCCGTACCGCGACCTGCTCGCGCTCGTCGAATTCGGCGCCGACGCCTACGTCGTCACACCCTTCACGAACGACTACGACAACATCCTGGTGAGCCTGTCGCTCATCGGCGAGCCGCACGAGTTCGCCACCTTCCCGGACCAGCGCACCTTGATTGCGAAGGGGATCGAGGAGGCGGTGGCGCTGTTCAAGGCGTTCAAGTTTCTCGACGCCTCTGGCAACCTGCTGCTGATCTTCTCCGACGGTGAGGATACCAACGCGACGATTGACGGCCGGCCGCTCGACGACATCATCAGCGGTGCGATCGACGCCGGCGTGCCGGTCTACCTGGTGCGGACGAACTACAACAAGGCCGAAGGCGACCCGGCGGTGCCCGACAAGTTGTGGCGCGACGCGGTGCGCAAGACCGGCGGCCGGTTCTTTGCCGCCAGCGACGAGCGCACGCTGCTCGCCGCCATCAACGAGATCGACAAGGTGGCGGCCGGCTCCATCCAGCTGACCGAATACGGCACGCAGCGCCCGCGCTTCCCGCTGTTCGCCGCGGCCGCCGCTCTGTGCTTTGCACTCGGCGCGCTGTCCAAGCTCACCGTGCCGTACTTCCAGCGCTATCCCTGAAGCCTCCTCGTGAGCGTCACGTGCCTGTAGCTGCCGACCTTCAGGTCGGCCTGGCTCGGCGAACCTGAAGGTTCGCGGCTACGTCCCAGCGACACGGAAATCCGCTACCGCGCCGTGGTGAACTTCCACCACGTACCGCCGTTCGCGAGTGTCATGCCGGTGCCATTCACCGCCCGCACCTGCCAGTAGTAGGTGGTACTCCGTGCCAGAGCCGTGGCCGTGCCCGTGCGCGCGGTGCCCGTGCTGGTCCATGTGCCGTTGCAGACGCTGTTGTTCGACGTGTCGTAGCAGTACTCGTAGCTCGAGGCGTTGGGGCTGGCACCCCACGCCAGTGCCACGCTGGTGGACTGGTTCTTCGCGGCGTTCTTCGGCGACGACTTCGCGAACGCCCCTGGCAGCGGCAGCGCGGTGACGGCGTTGAGCGTCAGCGGCCGATCGGCGAACTGCTGCGGAGCGCCGCTGTCGGAGGCCCTCACGGTGAACGACGAGGTGCCCGCTGCATTCGGGGTGCCGCTGATGACGCCGGTGCTCGAGAGCGTCAGGCCAGACGTCAGGCTGCCGGCCTGCAGGCTCCACACGTACGGCGGGGTGCCGCCGGTGGCTCCGAGCGTCTGGCCGTAGGGCACGCCCACCGTGGCGCCCGGGAGTGTCGTCGTGGTGATGGCGACCGGCGCGGTGCCCTTGACGATCGTGAAGTAGTCGCGCGTCGCCCCGGTGTTGTCGATGAAGCGCGCATCGAGCCGGTCGCCGTTCATGTCGAGCACCATCGAGCCGAGCACGTTCAACGAGACGAACATCGCCGGGTGATCCAGCGTGCCGCCGGCAATCTGGCCTGAACTGCCGGCTACGCCGTATACCGTCCCCTCATGCGGCGCCGTGCCGGCGGTCGGCTTCTGGTAGGCGCCGGCGCCGTCTTCGCGGCCGCTGCCGGAGTCCTTCTTAATCGATGCAGTCAATGTGGTGGAGAGACCGTAGTGACCATCGAGCAGGTAGGAGCGTTCGTACGAGTGGCTATGCCCGGCCAGCACCAGGTCGACGCCGCCAGCCTCGAGGATGGGCAGGGCGTTCTGCCGCATCTCGCTCATCGCCAGGTCCGTATCGGAGTCGTGCGAACCCTTGCTGTACGGCGGGTGGTGCCAGAACGCGATGATCCACTTCTGGTTCGTGGAGGCGAGGTCGTTCTGCAGCCACGTCAGCATGGCGCCGTTGGTCGCCCGGCTGGTCTCGAACGAGTCGAGGCAGATGAAGTGGATGTCGCCGTAGTCGAACGCGTAGTAGGCCTCGGTGCCCGAGGCCAGCCCGCCGGCCTGTGCCGACGTCGGCAGGCTGAAGATGTCGTAGTAGGGGCCGGTGCCGGTGGCGGAGTCGGCCGACGCGCCGTCGTGGTTGCCGATGGTCGGCCAGAGCACCGACTGCCGCAGCGTCGCCGGATACATGTTGAACACCGCACTCTGGAATTCGGCGTCGGTGCCCGACTGGTAGGCATTGTCGCCGAGCATGAGCCACAGATTGGCCCACGTCGAGCCGCCATTCACGCCGTAGAACGCGTCGCGCACGGCGCGCGCGTTCGCGTCGGCGGTACCGGAATCGCCCAGCACCCAGATCCGCGCCGGTTGCGCGGTGCCGGTCGCGGGCGCGGTGACGAAGTAGTGGGTGGCGTCGCCCGCCAGCGTCTGCGTGCTGGAACCGACGGCGTAGTAGTAGCGCGTGCCCGGCGTCAGCGCAGGCAGCGTCACCGCGTGCTCGGTCAGCAGCGTGGCGCTCGACGCCGACCACAGCAGGTTCGCCGGATCCGGTCCGTACATCACCAGGCTGTTGCTCGGCGCGCCGGTGCGCCAGCGCACGACGATCGAGTCGGGCGTGCCCATCTGCAGGTAGGGGCCGCGCGTGAGCTG
>JBKJMH010000158.1:0-8030 GCA_046596625.1 Vicinamibacterales bacterium
CCATCCGCCAAACCCAAACGGCGTGGGAGTCTGTACACCCGCGACGGTCACCATGATGTCGTTCCGTGGGATGTTGACCTTCAACACACTGGCCACATAGTCGCCTTGGCGACCCAGGGTGGAGAGCACCTGCTGATACTCGACAGGCATCGACTGGCCCGAGCCCGACGATGCGACAGTGATTGAAAGCGCCGCGCACCAGGCGACCAGTCGGATCATGAATACCTCCCCAGTTACTTCCCGAGCGTGACGCACGTCCTCGTTGACAGTCTGGCTCGGCCCCCGTTCTTGTCCGTGTGCAGAATGGCACACCCGGGCTCCTGCGGCCGCTGGCAACGGTCGAGGTGCGATCACGGCGTGATGGTTGCAATGGGTTGGCTGCGGCCGGCCTCCTTCGAGACGGCGGTCACTGGGTGACGTTCAGGACAAACAGGAGCAGTATGAAGTTGAGAGATCGATCAAAGGTTGCCATCGTGGTCATCGGGCTGGCTATCAGCATGTCGGCGTGTGCCAACACCATGCACGGCGCTGCCAAGGATGCGTCGAACATTGGTGACAAGATCAGCGAAGGCGCGAAAACCGGCGACGTGAAGTCTGCCCTGATTGCTGACTCCAGCGTGGATACCAGCGCGATCAACGTCGACACCATGGTCGAGACGAAGACCGTCGTGCTGCGCGGTTCCGTCCCGACCGCCGCCATGAAGGCCAAGGCCGAGACGATCGCCCGCCGTGAGGCGCCGGGATACACTGTGACGAATCAACTCACCGTCGTGCCGAAATAGCCGCATCCTTCCCGCACGACGCGGAGTCGATTCTCGAGCGGTCCGCGGTCTGCTGAGCGACCGCGGAGGTGTGCGATGGCTGGACAACAAGACGGAGCGCGAGGGCGAGTCCTCGCCTCACAATCGGGGCTACGACGAAGTCGCGGACCTGACAGGCTTATCGAGAGTCGTCAGGGTCGGCGACGAATAGCGCAGGTAGAGCGTAGGGACGACGACCATGTTCAGGATCGTCGACGTCACCAGCCCGCACAGGATGACGATGGCCATGGGCGTCTGAATTTCGCTGCCACTCTGTCCCCCGCCAAGTGCCAGCGGCACCAGCGCGAGCCCGGCCGCCATCGCCGTCATCAGGATCGGGACTAGCCGCTCGTGCGCCCCGCGCTCGACCGCGTCACGGACGTTCGTCACGCCCTCCTCCGTCAGCAGGTGCTGGATGTGCGCCACCAGCATGATGCCGTTGCGCGTGGCAATGCCGAAGAGCGTGATGAAGCCGATGATCGTGGCGACATTCAACACACCGCCAGACAGATACACCCCAGCCACACCGCCGATGAGCGCCAGCGGCAAGTTGAGCATGATCAGCAGCGCGTCCCGCGCCCGTCCGAAGGCGAGCACGAGAATCAGGAACAGGGCGATGATGATGGCGATGCCCAGCACGGTCAGCCGTTCTGTGGCGCGCTGTTCGCTCTCGAACTGGCCGCCGTACTCAACGCGGTAGCCGGCCGGCATCGCCACGGTCGCGGCAACACCCGTCCGCAGGTCGCCGACGACGCTGCCGAGGTCACGCCCGGCAACGTTGGCCGAGATGACGATGCGGCGCTGGACGTTTTCCCGAAGGATCATGTTCGGACCCTCCTCGCGCCTGACCTCGGCCAGCATGCGCACAGGCACCGGCACGCCCGAAGGCGTATCAATCGGCAGGTCGGCAATCCGTTCGAACTCGCCCTGCTCTCTCGCATCGAGCTTCACAACGAGATCGAATGCCACGCCGCGGTCGAAGATGCGGCCCACCGTCGTGCCGGCGAAACTCGTCTCGATCGCGGACGCCACATCATCGGCGCGGAGCCCGTATTGGGCAATGGCGGCTCTGTTCAGCACGAACCTGATGAACGGAATATCCATCTGTTGCTCGAGCGACAGGTCGACGACACCAGGGATGCCTGCCGCCACGCCCCTCACACGTTCGCCAAGCCGGCGCAGCGTGGGCAGGTCGTCGCCGAATACCTTGATCGCGATGTTCGCCCGTGTGCCGGACAACATGTGGTCGATGCGGTGTGAGATCGGCTGACCGATCGTCACATTCGTCCCCGGCAGCGTGGAGAAGCCACGACGCAGCTCCGCCAGCAGCTCCGCTCTCGGCCGACCGGTTTCCCTGAGCCCCACGTCGATCTCGGCCGCTTCCACACCTTGCACGTGTTCGTCGGCCTCGGCGCGCCCGGTGCGCCTAGCGGTGGCGATGACCTCCGGTTGCGCCAGCATGATCTGCTCAATCCGCCGTCCGATCTCGTCGGACTTCGCCAGCGACGTGCCGGGCAGGGTGTTGGCCTGGACGGTCAGGCTACCCTCGTGAAACTCAGGGAGAAACGCTGACCCGGTTCGAGACACGGCCACCGCCGCCACGATCAGCAGGGCACCGGCCACCGCCGCTACGAGGTGGGGATGGTCAAGGGCTGGCGGCAGCATGCGCCGGTAGGCGCGTTTGAGCGTGCGCGCCAGCCAGCCGTCATGCCCGCGCGCAATCGACGGCGCCCCTGGCAGAAAGGCTGCGCACAGCGCCGGCGTCACGACAATGGCGACAAGAAGCGAGGCCGCGAGCGAGACGATATAGGCGAACGCCAGCGGCGCCAGCAGCCGTCCTTCGACGCCGGACAGGCCGAAGATCGGCAGGAACACGAGCACGATGATGACGGTCGCAAACACGATCGAGGTCCTGATCTCGAGCGTGGCGTCGAGCACGATGTCTTTGGCTGGCCGCTGCTCGCCCGGCGGTCTGGCAGCATTCTCGCGCAGGCGTCGGACAACATTCTCGACATCGATGATTGCGTCATCCACGAGTGCGCCTATGGCGATGGCCATGCCACCGAGCGTCATCGTATTGATGCTCGAACCAAATCCTCGCAGCACCAGGACCGCCGCGGCCAGCGACAGCGGCATCGCGGTGAGCGTGATCGCGGCGGCCCGCATGTTGGCCAGGAACAGCACCACCACGACCACGACCAGCAACCCACCGTCGCGCAGCGCTGTGATGACGTTGTCCACGGCCACTTCGATGAAGTCCGCCTGTCGGAAGATGCGCCGATCGATCGTGGTTCCCACAGGGAGTTCCGCCTGAATGGCATCGAGTTCGCGGTCCAGCCTGGCCGTCAGCTCGATCGTGTTGGCCGTCGGCTGCTTCTGCACGCCGACGATGACCGCGGGCTTGCCACTGCGGGAGCCTTCTCCGCGCTTCAAGGCCGGCGCCTCGCGTACGTCCGCCACGTCGCGGATCAGCACCGACCGCCCGCCTCGCAGTGCAACCACGGACTCGCCAATCTCGGCAACCGAGCGGACTCGCCCGATCGCTTCGAGCACGTATTCCTGGGCACCCTCGGTGTAGATCCCGGCCGACGTGTTCTGACTGGCCCCGCGGACCGCCTCGAGCAACTGAGACAGCGATACGCTGTTCGCACGCAGGGCCTCTGGCTTCGCCACGACCTGGAACTGGCGCTCGGCGCCGCCGATGGGTGTCACCTGCGACACGCCTGGCAGCGCGAGAAGCCGGCGCCGCACCGTCGTGTCCGCGAGAGTGCGCAGGTTCATCGCGTCGTCGCTCTCAGACGAGATGGCGAAAAACAGGATCTCGCCCATGATCGACGAGATCGGCGCCAGCGCCGGCCGCTCGACCTGCGCGGGCAGGCTGCCGCCGACCAGCGAGAGCTTTTCGGCGACGAGCTGCCGCGCGGTGAAGATGTCGGTGCCCCAGTCGAACTCAACCCAGACAACCGCAATGCCGACGGCGGTCGCCGAGCGGACGCGGCGCACACCGGCGGCGCCGTTGATTGCGCTCTCGATCGGGAAGGTGACGAGCGACTCCATCTCGTCCGGCGCCATGCCGTGCCCTTCGGTCAGAATCGTGACGGTCGGTGCCGTGAGATCGGGGAACACATCGATCGGCATGGTGCGCGCGGTCCACACGCCAGCTGCCAGCATCACAGCTGACAGGACGAGCACCATCCAGTGATGCTCGACAGACCAGTGAATCAGTCGTCTCATGATCGCCTCAGTGGACGTGGCCTTCGGCGGGCAGGCCCTTTGCCGCCGATGCGAGTTGCACTTCATACGCGCCGCGCGTCACCACGCGGTCACCCGTGACCAGACCGCTCCTGACCGCCAGCAGGTCGCCGTCACGCGCATCCACCTCGATCGGGCGTCGCACGAAGCGCTCGCCACGCAACTGCACGAATACGTACGCCCGGCCCGCCTCCATCAAGACCGCTGACTTCGGCACGACGGGGCGATTGTCGACGGTCGGCAGGTAGAGAACGACTGATCCGCTTTGTCCGATCAGGAGTGCGCCGCTCGGGTTCGCGACGTCGAAGTGCATTGCCAGCGCGCTCGAGTCCGGATCGAGCACTCCTGAATCATGCCGACGGTCAAAGGCGATCGGGAGCGGCTCGCTCTGACCGGGCACTTCGATGGCAAGGCCCGTGGCCAGTCGCGCCGTCGGCACATCTGCGACTGGTACCAGTGCGGTGACCTTCACGCGGTCGGTCCGCACGATGCGAAGCAGCGTCGCACCCGCGTCGTAGGAGCCGCCAGACACCGCCGACACCGCCACCACTCGTCCGCTAATCGGTGCGATGAGCATGAAGGTGTTGCCCGACGCCGCACCGCCGCCGGTGCGAAGCGTTTCGTCGCGCTGGGCCAGGCGCGCGACGGCGGCGTCCAGCTTCGCTTGCGCGACGCCCGCGCTACGCCGCGCGTCTTCGACGCGGCGCTGTGGAACGGCCTGCTCCTGGAAGAGCCGATCGGCGCGGGCCTGCTCGGCGCTGGCGGCATCGAGTGCAGCCGTCGCTTCGGCGACGTCGGACTGCAGCGTTGCACGGTCGGACAGCTCTGCGAGCCGGGGCTCGATCCGTCCGACCGCCTGCCCCTGGCGGACGCCTGCGCCAACTGCGAGGTCTGGACCGGCGACGAATCGGCCGGCCACCGGCGCACTCATCACCACGTCGCCGCCGGCGACGGGCTCGATGACGCCGGAGACGCGGACGGTTGGTCGAACTGGCGCGTCCCGTACACGCTCCGTTCCGAACTCGTTCGTCCACTGCTGCTCCTTCAGGTAGGCAATCGCTGTTGGATCGTCAGCGGGCGCCTCCCCATCGGCAGCAACAGCGGCCGCGGCGTCGGCGAAGATCGTGACGGTGCCGAGATCGTGACTGTCGCTCAGGTCCGGCGCGTCAACGCGAAGCACCCAGTGATACCTGCCCGCCGGCGGCACGACACCCTCGACGCGAAAGGCGCCCGGGCGTGACGGCTCGTTCCCCGGCAGCGTGGTGACCGGACCGCCAGCCTCCGGCACGAACTCCAGCCGCGGTCGTCCCGCGGTGAACGGCGTGAAGTCCTGCATACGCGTCAAATGGACCGCGAACCGAGCAGTCTGTCCTGCCACCAGCACCGGGTGCTCCATGAAGACTTCGCTGACGTCGGTCCAATGCGTGATGTCGCGCGACGGCAGTTCGGTCTGCGGCTCTGGCGCCACTGCGGCTTGGCGGCAGGCCACCAGCGTCACGGCGAGGCTGGCCGCGGCGACCACGCGTATCAGGGCGGTTTTCGTGGTCATGGCAGATCCCATCCGCTGATGAACTCGAGTTCGATTTCGGCCGCGCGGACGGCCAGGGTCAGATCGATCTCCCGCAAGGCTGCGGTGGAACTGGTCTGCAGCGCGTCCAACAGCTCGAGGATGGAGCGTTCGCCCGCGTCGTAGCTGACTTGTGCGATGCGGGCGATCGCGTCTGACGTCCGCACGGCGCTGTCGCGGTATCGAGTGACGGTCGCTCGTCGCGTCTGGACTTCGGCGTGGAGCGCCGCGATCTCCGCTCTCAGTACCTGCCGCAGCATGGCCTCACGCGCGGTAGCCTCCTGACCCCGCGCTGTCGCCAGCGCGCGCTCTGGCCGCGCACGATCGAACAGCGGGATGCTGGCCTGCAGGGAGATGATGCTGCCCAGGTCGCCGGTGCCGGCCGACGAGGACTTCGTTCCGGCCACGAGTTCAGGTTCCGGCACCAGGCGGCGCCGCGCGGCCCGTTCAGCGAAACGCGAGGCCTCGGCGGTCTTCTGCAGTGCGAGCAGATCACCGCGCGACCGAAACGCCCGGTCGACGAGTGCGTCTGCCTCTGGCAGCGCACCGGTCACTGGCGCCGCCTCGGCCGCTTGCAGCGATGCGGGCGATACCTCGCCTGCGAAGAATGCCGCGAGAGCCGCCTGCGCGCGAAGACGATCGGCCAGCACGCCGCCGCGCTCGCCCTCGAGTTCCGCCACCTCGCGTTCCGCCCTGAGCCTGTCGAACCCGGCCGTATCTCCGGCCGCCTCACGCCGCGTCAACACGGTCGCCAGTTCCTGCAGCCGAGCGATATTCACGTCGAGTGCGCGCTGCCGCCGCTGGGCCGCCAGCAGTTGCGCGAAAGCCAGGCGCAGGTCCGCCCGCGCCCTCCGCAGCGCATCGTCTGCCCGGTCGGACGCGGCGGAGACCAGGCTCTCGGCTGCCTGCGTTTCCAGTCCTCGCCGGCCCGTGATGGGCAGCGGCTGCGCCAGCGTGACGATGTGTTCGGCAACGCCGCCGACCGCTTCACGGTCCCACATCAAACGCGGGTTGGGCCACCGCCGAACGGACAGAACATCGGCGCGCGCCACGTCGACTCCAGCGCGAATGGCCCGCACGTACGGACTGTCCGTCGACAGGCGGGACAGGGCGTCGGCCTCGGTGAGCGGAGTGGATTGTGCGCCGACCGGTCGCGGTGCAGACACCATGGCCAGGACGACGCAGAGCACCGCTGTGCGCATCTGCAACCTCGAAAAGATCGGGACTGGGGACGTACGGAACGAATGACGGCGGAGCCGTCAGCGGAAGCTAGGCGAGGCGGGAAAGGGGCGGGCCGCGTGAGTCGACCGAGCGGCGCGGCGGGCCGTGCGGAGGGGCGAAATCGTAGTTGGGAGCGAATCGTCCGCCTACCGGCATCGGCCTCGCCGTCGCAACCCAGCGCTCGACAGGACTCGAGACATGCATGTGGTCGTTCCGCCCAACGCTGGCGTTCGTCAGCCACACCGCCGGCCCATCGTCGTCGGACGCTTCACCTGTCTCCACGTGGGCAGCCTGGTCGTCGTGGCTGTCCGGAGAGACGTGAAACGCGGCGTGGCGATGAGCCGTCGAGTGGGGATGGCCAACCGACGAGTGGTGTACATGTTCCGCCGGCAGCATCGCTGCTGCGAGCAGAGCCAAGGCGGCGGCCGTCGATGTGACGACCTTCAGCATCGGGCGGAACATGCGGCGATTATGTGCAGAGGATCGCCCAACCGTCAAACGGGGTTCCGGCGTGGAGCTACCGCGGCTGCCGTCCTGACGTTCCGACCACCGGCCGCGCGGCGGCGAAACTCTTCTTCAGTTCGGTCGCTGCGAATGCCACGGCATCCTTCGCATCGGGCAGCACGGCAGTCATGCCGAAGAACTCGTGCGTCGAGCCCTCGTAGTTGCGCGACGCCACGTTGACGCCAGCGGCCTGCAGCGCCTTCGCCAGGTTCTGTCCCTCGGTGCGAAGAGGATCGATGTCAGCCGTGATGAGCGTGGTGGGCGGTAATCCCTTCAGGTTCGCGTTCGACAACTCGAGTTCGGGATTTCCGGTGGCGCGCGTGCCGAAGTAGTGCTTCGCGAACCACTGCATCATCGGCTTGCTGAGCGGCTTCGCAGCGGCGTTCTCGCGGTACGACTCGGTGTTCATGTCCGAGCCGGCAACGGGATAGACCAGCAACTGGTGCACCGGCAGCGCCACACCGCGGTCGCGGGCTCGCATCGAGACAACGGTCGCCATGTTGCCGCCCGCGCTCTCGCCGGCGATCGCCACCTTCGACACGTCGCCCTTCAGGCTCCCCGCATTCTTCAGGGTCCACTGATACGTCGCGAACACATCGTCATGGGCGGCGGGATACGGGAATTCGGGTGCCTGACGGTAGTGGGTGGAGACCACGACGGCGCCGGCCGCATTGGTCAGCGCGCGC
>JBKJMH010000293.1:0-19116 GCA_046596625.1 Vicinamibacterales bacterium
CTCGACGCGGGCCGCGTCGAGCGTCAGCGCCGGCAGGTCGGGATCCGGGAAGTACCGGTAGTCGTGCGCTTCTTCCTTGCTGCGCATCGACACCGTCACGCCGGCCGCGGCATCGAACAGGCGCGTCTCCTGACGCACGCGGCCGCCCTCCTGCAGCAGGGCGATCTGCCGATCGATCTCGTACTCGACCGCCTTCTGGAGGAAGCGGAACGAGTTGAGGTTCTTCACCTCGGCCTTGGTGCCCAGCGTGGTCGTGCCGACCGGGCGCACCGACACGTTCGCATCACAGCGGAGGCTCCCCTCCTCCATGTTGCCGTCGTTCACACCGAGCCACACGAGGATGCCGCGCAGGTGCTCGAAGAATGCCGCGGCGTCTCCGGCCGAACGCAGATCCGGCTCGGTCACGATCTCGACGAGCGGCGTCCCGGCGCGGTTGTAGTCCATGTAGGTCTTGCGGTCGGAGTCGGTGAACCCCTCGTGCAGCGACTTGCCGGCGTCCTCTTCCATGTGGACGCGCGTAATCTGCACGCGGCGCGGACCGGCCGGTCCGCTGAACTCCACACTGCCCTCGCTGGCGAGCGGGTGTTCGTACTGGGAGATCTGGTAGCCCTTCGGCAGGTCCGGGTAGAAGTAGTTCTTGCGCGCGAAAATCGACGTCTCGTTGATGCGGCAGCCGAGCGCCATCGACGCGCGAATGGCCAGGTCGACGGCGTCGCGGTTCAGCACCGGCAGCACGCCGGGGAACCCGAGGCAGACCGGACAGACGTGCGCATTGGGCGGCGCGCCGAACGCGGTGCTGCAGCCGCAGAAAATCTTGGTCTGCGTCTGCAGTTGCGCGTGAATCTCCAGACCGATGACGGCTTCGTAGGTCATGCGTGCGGGCCCGCGGCGACGACGTCAGCGGAGACCGACGAGGCGAAGGTCGCGAAGTTGTCCTCGAACATGCGGGCCAGTTTCGCGGCTTGCGCGTCGTAGGCCGCCTTGTCCGCCCAGGTGCTGCGTGGATTCAGCACCTCGAGTGGGACGTCGGGGCACGACTGCGGCACCTGCAGGTTGAACACCGGGTGGGTGTCGTAGCGCACGCTGTCGAGCGCGCCGCTGAGCGCGGCAGCAATCATGGCGCGGGTGAACCGGATGCGCATGCGCGAACCGACCCCGTAGGGTCCGCCGGTCCAGCCGGTATTCACCAGCCAGACCTGTGCGTCGTGACGGGCGATCTTCTCACCCAGCAGTTCGGCATAGCGGCTCGGGGCCAGCGGCAGGAACGGCGCGCCGAAGCAGGTGCTGAACGTGGCCTTCGGTTCGGTCACGCCTTTCTCGGTACCAGCCACCTTCGCGGTGTAGCCAGAGAGGAAGTGGTACATCGCCGCGGCGGGCGAGAGCCGCGAGATCGGCGGCAGCACGCCAAACGCATCAGCGGTGAGCATCACGATGTGCTTCGGATGACCGCCCTGCCCCGAGGGCACGGCATTCTCGATGAACTGAATCGGGTAGGCGGCGCGGGTGTTCTCGGTGAACTGGTCCGAATCGAGATCGAGCTGGCGCGTGACCGGATCGATGACGACGTTCTCGAGCACGGTACCGAAGCGGCGGGTAGTGGCGTAGATTTGCGGTTCTGCCTCGGCCGACAGCCGAATCGTCTTCGCATAGCAGCCACCCTCGAAGTTGAAGACGCCGTGGTCGCTCCACCCGTGCTCGTCGTCGCCGATGAGGCCGCGGTCCGGGTCGCTCGACAGCGTGGTCTTGCCGGTGCCGGAGAGACCGAAGAAAAGCGCGGTGTCGCCGTTCGAGCCGATGTTCGCCGAACAGTGCATGGAGAGCACGCCGCGCAGCGGCAGCAGGTAGTTCAGCGTGCTGAAGATCGACTTCTTGATCTCGCCGGCGTAGCTCGTGCCGCCAATGAGAACCAGCCGCCGGGCGAAGTTCAGCGCGACGACCACCTCGGAGTTCGTCCCGTGACGCGCCGGGTCCGCCTTGAACGACGGGCTATCGATGACGGTGAACTCGGGCACGTGCCCGGCCACATCGTCGAGGATGAAGAGGTTGCGCGCGAACAGGCTGTGCCATGCGTACTCGGTGATGACACGAATGGGCAGGCGGTAGCGGCCATCGGCACCGGCGTAGCAGTCCTGCACGAACAACTCCGTGCCGCGCAGCGACGCCAGCATGTCCTGGTGCAGGCGGTCGAAGTGCTCGACCGACATCGGCCGGTTCGGGCCGCCCCAGGCAACGTGCTGCTCGCTCGACGGTTCCCTGACGATGAACTTGTCGTTCGGCGAGCGGCCGGTGTGGTGGCCGGTCCGGCAGGCCAGCGGGCCCTCGGCGGCAACGAGGCCTTCGCTGCGGCGGATGGCCTGCTCGTACAGCACGGCATCACTCAGATTCCAGTGCGCCTGGGCGTCTTTGATACCTTCCTGTTCGAGGCTGCGGCGAGGGTCGACTGCGGGGGTCATGAAGTAGCTCCTAAACGGAGACAGGGCAAAGACATACCGGCAAACCACAGGATCGTAGTCGCCGGTTTCGTCGCAAGTCAATAAAGCCGCGCCGTGCGGTAGACTGTAAACGTCTCCGGGGGCCGGGCGTAATCCTGCATGAGTGATCAACGGAACGTGCGACACCTCACGCCGAAGCGCGCATCCACGGACGCCAGCCCCAGGGGCACCGGCCGCGGCAGTGCTCCGCGTTCAGACGCCCCGACCGACGATACCCTGCTCGCCGTCGAGATTCGCGGCCTGGTCGAACAGGGCGCGATGGACGAGGCGCGCGAGCGCTTCGGCGGCCTGGTGTCCGCGCACCAGCGCCGGGCGCTGCGAATCGCCTATCAGTACCTCCGCGACAGCACTGAGGCCGACGAGGCCGTCCAGGACGCGTTCGTCAAGGTGTTCACCCACATCAGCTCGTACCGGGAGGCCTGGCCGTTCGAGGTGTGGTTCACCCGCATCCTCATCAACGGCTGCCTGGACCGTCGCAAGGCGCGCGCGCGCCGGGAACGCTGGCTGGTGCCTGGCGACAGAGACAGTGGCTATGAGTCGGTCGTCGACACCGGTGGCCGCTCGACCGGGCCAGACCCGGAAGCCCGGTTGCTGGCGCGCGAGCGCCGTGGCACACTCGCGGCGGCGGTCGACAAGCTCGACGGACGGCAGCGCACCGTCTTCATGCTCTGTCATTACGGCGACTGCTCCCCGCGGGATGTCAGCGCCATGACCGGCTTGAACGAGTCCACGGTTCGCGTCCACCTGTTCCGCGCCGTTCGCAAGCTCCGCGGGTTTCTGGGAGGCACCTCGTGATCGTTCACGCATCGCACCTCAAAGACGACCATCTCTTCGAGTGCTACTTCGCCGCCCGGGCCGGCGAGCCGCTGGATCCGCGAGTGGCGGAACACCTCGGCGACTGCGCTGCGTGCGACACGCGATACGACCAGTTCCGCGCGTTCATGGACGGCGTGCGCGAGGACGCCGACACCGACACCGACGCGTTGTTCACGGACGACCACCTGCGTGGCCAGCAGCAGCAGATTCTGCACCGTCTGCAGCACGTGCAGCGGTCGGCACGCGTCATCACCTTCCCCGGGCGCGAGTCGGCAGCCATCTCCTCACATGCCACCCTGCGCGTGGCACCGCGCTGGATGGCGGCGGCGGCAGCGGCCTGTGTGTGCGTCGGCGTCGGCTTCGGTGCCTATGTCGGGCCCCGGCGCGCCACACCGCCGACGCCTGCAACCGGAGCGGTCGTCGAGCGCCAGGCGGCCGTCGCGGCCTCCCCCGCCGCGCTCATCAGCACCGCGACAGCCGACGTCGATGACGATGCGTTCCTGGTCGAACTGGAGCTGGCGCTGGGGGCACCGCACACGCGCGAACTCCAGCCATTCGACGCCCTCACCCCGCACGTTCGCGACATCGACTACCGGGAACGGTAGAATCGTTCCTGATGCCGTCCCTCATCTTCCGCAAGGGGCTCGAGATGAAGGGTGCCGTCGCCGGCATCCTCGCCGAGAGCTATCACAGCGCCCTCATCGAAACGATCAAGGCCAACGACTTCGTCCACACCTCGGGGCGGCTCACCGTCCACCTGGCGCGGGAGTTCGGCTTCTGTTACGGCGTCGACCGCGCGGTCGACTACGCCTACCAGACGCGGAGTCGCTTTCCCGACCGTCGGGTGTTCCTGACCGGTGAAATCATCCACAACCCTCATGTGAACGAGAAATTGCGGAGCATGGGGATCCGGTTCCTGAGCGATCCGAAAGAAACGTTCGACGCACTCACACCCGCCGACGTCATCATCCTCCCGGCCTTCGGTGTCACCGTGCAGATGCTCCAGCAGTTCGATGCGGTCGGCTGCACGCTGGTCGACACGACCTGCGGTTCGGTGTTGAACGTCTGGAAGAACGTGAAGCGCTACGCCGAGCAGGGCTACACGTCGGTCATCCACGGCAAGATGTGGCACGAGGAAACCCAGGCCACGGCGTCTCAGGCGGTGGCCTCTGGCGGCGCGTTCCTGGTGGTCTACGACGACCGCGAAGCCGGCGAGGTGTGCGAGTTCATCCGCCACGGCGGCGACACCGCGGCGTTCGTGGCCCGGTTCGGCAAGGCGGCATCAAGCGGGTTCGACCCCGAGCGCCACCTGCAGCACGTCGGCCTGGCGAACCAGACCACGATGCTGATGACCGAATCGCTGGCGATCGGCGACATGCTGAAGGCCGCCATGACCGATCGTTGGGGGACTGACGACCTCGCCGCGCATTATCAGGCGTTCGACACCATCTGCAGCGCCACGCAGGACCGGCAGGATGCGGTGGTGCAGCTGCTGCACGAGCGCAACGTCGATCTGATGGTGGTCATCGGCGGCTACAACAGCAGCAACACCGCCAACCTGGCCCGCATCTGTGCCGCCTCGAAGCCGACCTTCCACATCGCCGATCCCGACTGCCTCCTCTCGCGGGAGGAAATCCAGCACCGGCCCGTCGGCGCCAAGGGCGAAGTGATCACCACGAACTGGCTGCCGTCCAGCGGGACTGTGACGATTGGCCTGACCTCGGGGGCGTCGACTCCCGACAACCTCGTCGGTGCGGCCATCGCCATGCTGGAGGCCTTCTGCGCCTGACGGCGCCGACGGTCAGAGACCGACCGCGTCGCTGACCCCCTTCACATCCGCTGGGCAAAAGAAATCTCCGGACAGGCTAAACGACCGGCTGTCGCGCATCGTATTCCCTTCCAGTAACTACGCTTACAGAGGATTGACGATGATGTTTCCGCTGCGGCTCCGCCTCGTGGTAGCCGCGCTCCTGCTCAGCGCCGCCCCGGCCCTGGCCCAACGTCCACGGGAAGCGCCGCGGCCGTTCCCGTGGTGGAAGTCGGAGCCGTTCAAGAAGGACCTGGGGCTGGCCGCCGATCAGTCGACGCGCATCGACAAGATCTGGGAGACGACCCGGATCGAACTACGACAGGAGTGGGACGAGCTCTCGAAGCTCGAAGGCAAGCTGTCGCGTCTTATCCAGAACGACGCCGACGAGGCCGTGCTCACGCGCCAGATCGACCGGGTCGAGACGGCACGCGCCGCCGCGAACAAGACGCGGTCGCTGATGCTGGTGCAGATGCTCAAGGTGCTCACACCAGAGCAACGCACCCGTTTCAGCACGCTGCACGACAAGTGGCAGCACGACGATCGCGCCGTCGGTCCGGGCCGAGCCCCTGACGCACCCCGACGTCCTGAACGTTGACACTCGGATCTGTTCTCATCTCGAAGGATTGCTGCGGCATGACACGGTACGTCTTTCTCTCGACGATTCTCTGCGCGGGCCTTGCCACGGCGGTGCCGGCACAGGCCCAGCCGGTGACGGACGCGCACGTCCAGGAACTCATCCGTGCGGCAGCGGAGCGCATTGGCGCCCAGACCGGTGCGCCTTCGGGCACGTCAACGGGCGGCGGCGCGGCTGATGCCCGTCCGACGGTGCCTCTCACGCTGGATGATGCGGTGAAGCTGGCCCTCGAGCGGAACCTCGACATTGCGGTTCAGCGGCTGAACCCGGCGACGTTCGATTACGCGGTCGCCAATATCCGGGCCGGCTATCGGCCGTCGCTGACCTCGCAGATCAGTCACCTGGCGAACACCAACCCGTCGACGCAGACGATTTCTGGCGCCGCGGCCGGAACCGGCATCGAGCAGGGCCTCACCACCTACAACGCCGGCGTCACGCAGAACCTGCGCTGGGGCGGCGGCACCTTCTCCGCGAACCTGAACAACAACAAGCAGACGACCACCAGCCTGACGGCACTGTTCAACCCGGCGTTCAATACCAACTGGGCGGCGCAGTATACGCAGCCGCTGCTGCGCAACTTCAAGATCGACAACACCCGCCAGCAGCTGGCGATCACGTTGCTGAACCAGGACATCAGCGAAATCCAACTGCAGGCCTCGATCATCAACATTGTCTCGAACGTCAGGAACGCCTACTGGGACCTGGTCTTCGCCACGCAGGCGGTTGACGTGGCGAAGCGGTCAGTGGAACTGGCCGAACGCCTGGTCCGCGACAACCAGACACGCGTCGAGATCGGCACCATGGCGCCAATCGACGTCGTGCAGGCGCAGTCGCAGTCCGCCACACAGCGCCAGAACCTGGCTGTGGCCGAGGGCACGCGTCGCACGAACGAACTGTCGCTCAAGCGGCTCATCGTCGCGGGCACGCAGGATCCAAACTGGAACGCCGACATCGTGCCGGCCGACCGCGCCGAGTTCGCGCCGCAGCCGATCGACATTCCCGCGGCTGTGAAACGCGCCCTCGAGAACCGCACCGATCTGCAGCAGGCGCGCAAGAACCTGCAGGTGAACGACACCACCCTGAAGTACCTGAACAACCAGACGCTGCCGCAGGCCGACCTCGTCGCGCGCTACGGTCTCATCGGCCAGGGCGGCACGCAGTACATCACCAGCGGCACCGGCATCAACCGTGTCGTGACCGGTGAAATTCCTGGCGGCTACGGCGACGCGCTCGGCTCGCTGTTCAATCGCAACTACCCCACCTGGACGATGCAGCTGAACGTCACCTACCCGATCGGCACGAGCGCGGCCGACGCCACGGTGGCGCGCGCGCGTGTGCAGGTGAACCAGGTCGAAGCGCAGCTCAAGCAGATCGAACTGCAGATTGCGACCGACGTCACCAACGCGGGCACGAACGTGCAGAACGCCGTCGAACGCGTGCAGGCGGCGCAGGCGGCGCGCGAGTTCGCGGAGCGCACGCTCGAAGCCGAGCAGAGCAAGTTCGAAGTCGGCATGTCGACGAACTACTTCGTCGTGCAGGCCCAGCGCGATGTCGCCACGGCGCAGAACAACGAGCTGCAGGCGGTGCTGGCGTACCGCAAGGCGCTGGTCGAACTCGAGCGGCTCCAGCAGACGTCGCTGTCGACGTCGAACATCACGATTCTCGGCCGATAGGCCGACCGCCCACGAAAGCACACGGAGTTTATGAAGCGCGGAATCATCATCGTTCTCATCCTCGCGGCAGCCGGCGGGGGCTATTACTACTACTCGACGAAGCGTGCGGCAACGGAGTCGGCCAGCGCCGCGGGCGCCGGCGGTGCCGGAGGACCGCAGGGACGCGGCGGCGCGCGCGGCGCCGGACGTCAGGGGGGCGGTAATCCTGGAGGCGGCGGGTTCGGCGGATTCGGCGGCGGCGGCCCGCGCCTGCCGATGACGGTCGAACTGGCAGCCGTGAAGCGCGCCGACATGTCCGAGAGCATCTCGGTGGTGGGCAACCTCATTGGCGCCGCCACGATCGAGGCGGTGCCGAAGGTCGCAGGACGCCTCGAGACGGTCAACGTTCGCCTGGGCGACCGCGTATCGCGCGGCCAGCGCCTGGCGAAGGTCGAGGACCGCGAAATGCTGGAGCAGGTGAAGCAGGCGCAGGCCTCGTTCGATGTGTCGGCGGCGACGGTCCGGCAGCGCGAAGCGGACCTGCGGCTGGCGCAGACCAACCTCGATCGGTCGCGCAGCCTCTACGATCGTCAGCTCATCCCGCGGCAGACCTTCGACGATACCGACGCGCGCCAGCAGGCAGCGGTCGCGTCGCTCGACCTCGCCCGCGCGCAGTACGCACAGGCCCAGGCGCGGCTCGACGAGCTGAAGATCAACCTGTCGAACACGACCATCACGTCGCCGGTGTCCGGCTTCATCGGCCGTCGCACGCTCGACCCTGGCGCGTGGGTCACGCCGAACTCACCGTTCCTGTCGGTGGTCGATATCGGCGTCGTGCGCCTCGTGGCCAACGTGGTCGAGAAGGACCTGCGCCGCATCGGCCAGGGGATGAAGGCCGACGTCACCGTCGACGCCTTCCCTGGTGAGAAGTTCGAGGGCCGCATCGCGCACGTCGCGCCGGTGCTCGACCCGGCAACACGCACGGCCCAGATCGAAGTCGAAGTGCAGAACGCCACGTTCCGGCTGAAGCCGGGCATGTATGCCAAGGTCGACTTCGTCGTCGAACGCCGCGACAACACCCTGGTCGTGCCCGCGAATGCCGTCGTCGACGTGCGCGGCGCGAAAGGCGTGTTCCTGCCTGACGAAGGCGACGTGGCGCGCTTCAGGCCGGTGACGCTCGGCATGTCGCGGACGGACCTCGTCGAGATCGTGGACGGCCTCGCCGAGGGGACGCGTGTGGTGACCACCGGTGCGGCGGCCCTGCGCGAAGGCGATCGCGTCATCGTGCTCGGCGCCAATGGTGGCAACGGCCGCGGCGGACGCGGTGGTCGAGGTGGCCCTGGCGGCAACGACGGCGGACGCGCGGGTGCGGGCGGACCTGGTATGGGCGGACCTGGTGCGGCCGCGCCAGGGGCCACGGCTCCCGGGGCCGGCGCGCCAGGCGCCACGGCACCTGGCGGCGGGCCGCGTGGCGCGGGCAATGGTGAAGGGCGGGGCCGTCGCGGCGGCACTCCGTCGACCGGTCAGTAGACAGTCCGCAGATATCGGATTCCAGGAGCAGGCATGAGTATTCCGCGTTTTGCGATCGAGCGCCCCGTCATGATGACGATGATCAGTTCCATCGTCATCCTGATTGGCGGCATCTCCCTGTCGCGCCTCCCCGTCGATCTGCTACCCGACATCTCCCAGCCCACGGTGAACGTCCGCGTGAGCTACACGGGGGTCGGCCCGCTCGAGATGGAGGAGCTGGTCGTGCGGCCGCTCGAGCAGCAACTCAGCGCCGTGTCTGGCCTCGACCAGATGAACTCGAACGCGCAGGAAGGCAGTGCGAGCATCCAGCTGAACTTCACATGGGGCACCGACCTCAACGAAGCGCTGGACGATATCCGCACGCGTATCGACCGCGTCCGCGGACGTCTGCCCGAGGACGCCGACCCGCCAATCATCCAGAAGTTCGACTCGAACGCGTTTCCAATCATGGGCCTGGCGCTCGAGAGCACGGACGGCAGCCTCGACCGCGTCCAGCTGCGCGAGCTGGCGGAGAACATCCTGTCGCCGCGCTTCGAGCGCGTGCAGGGTGTGGCCGCGGTCACCGTCAACGGTGGCCTGCGCCGCCAGATTCACGTCGATCTGTCGCGCGAAAAGATTACGGCGCTCGACCTGTCGGTCGACCGCGTCGTGACGGTGCTGCGCAACGAGAACCAGAACATCCCGATCGGCGAGGTCTACCAGGGCGACCGGGCGCTGCTGCTGCGCAGCCAGGGGCAGTACCAGAATCTCGAACAGATCGCGAGCACGGTGGTGCTCACCAAGAACGGCGTGCCGGTCTACCTGAAGGACATTGCCGACGTCAGCGACTCGACCGAGGACGTGCGCTCGGTGCTGCGCATCAACGGCCGCCCGGGCGTGCGCCTGTCGGTGACCAAGCAGTCGGGCACCAACACGGTGCAGATTGCGCAGGGGGTGCGCGCCGAAATCGACCGCATCAACCGCGAAGTGCCCGGCGTCCGCATCTCGATGCTCGACGACAGCGCGAAGTTCATCGAGCGCTCGATCAGCGCCGTGCAGGAGCACGTGATGCTCGGTTCGGTGCTCGTCATCCTCATCATCTTCCTGTTCCTGCGCAACTTCCGCTCGACGCTGATCGTCGCCACCTCGATTCCGATTTCGGTCATCGGCACGTTCGCGCTGCTCTACTTCGGCGGCCTGACGCTGAACACCATGACCTTCGGCGGCCTCGCGCTGGGCGTCGGCATGATCGTCGACGCGGCGATCGTCGTGCTGGAGAACTCGTTCCGGCACATGGAGCACTACGGCAAGGACCGGATGCAGGCGTCGATCGACGGCAGCGAGGAAGTGTGGTCCGCCATCCTGGCGTCCATCCTCACGCACATCGCCGTGTTCGTGCCGCTGCTCTTCCTCGAGGGCGTGTCGAGCATCATGTTCCGGCAGTTGTCGGTGGTGGTGGTCTTCTCGCTGCTGATGTCACTCTTCGTCGCGGTCACGCTGGTGCCGGTGCTCTGCTCGCGCCTGCTCGTGCTGCCGCCGCCGCCGGAGAATCGCAGCGCCATCGGCGCCAGGCTGTACGGCTTCAGCGAGAGCTTCCTCAACGGCATGGACGAGGGCTACACGCGCCTCCTGCAGAAGGCGCTGGCCCACCGCGCCTTCGTGGTCGCAGTCGCGGCGGCCTCGGTCGTTGTCGCGGTCGTCATCGGACGCACCCTGCCGACCGAGCTTGCGACGCAGGCCGACGAGGGCCAGGTCTCGGTGAGCATCGAGCTGGCCCAGGGCACGCGCATCGAGGTCACCGACCCGGTGCTGCAGCGCGTCGAGGCAGCCATCAACGAGCTGGTGCCGGAGGCGACGGACGTCATCACCAACGCGGGTGGCGGCGGCGGCTTCGGACCTCCCGGCGGCGGCAACGTCAACCGCGGTCAGCTCCAGATCCTGCTCAAGCCCAAGGACGAGCGCACGCGCTCGAGCGACCAGATCGCCATGGAACTGCGCCGGCAGCTCTCGGGCATCCCGGGCGTGGTCGTCCGCGCGAACGCGTCGGGCGGCAATAACCAGATGAACCGCTTCCTGTCGGGCGGCAACAACGGCGGCGGCCGCCTCTCGCTCGAGATCCGCGGCGAGAACCTCGACGATGCGCGGAAGGTGGCGCAGGCGGCAAAGGACCTGCTCGACACCGTGCCTGGCGTCGCCGACGCGCGTCTCGGCCGCGATGAAGGCCGTCCTGAACTGGCCGTGGAAGTGGACCGCGCCAAGGCGGCGCTGCTCGGCGTGAACACCACGACCGTGGCCAACACGCTGCGCACGAACGTGGCTGGCACTCAGGCTGCCATGTTCCGCCAGTCCGGCCAGGAGTACCCGATCATCGTCCGCCTGCGGGAAGACCAGCGCCAGGCCTTGAGCGACGTCAATGACGTCCTCGTCAGCACGCCGCAGGGCACCGTCGTGCAGGCGAAGAACCTGATGCGCGTCGCCGACTCAATCGGTCCGTCGCAGATTCAGCGCAAGAACCAGCAGCGCATCGCCTACGTCAGCGCGGAGCCGGAAGTGACGCTGAGCGATTCGGTCAACGCGGTGAACGCCAAGCTGCCGCAGATCTTCGGCATGCTGCCCAGGGACTTCTCCATCGGCTTCGGCGCCGAGGTCGAGCAACAGGCGAAGGCGTTCGACCAGCTGCGCACGGTGCTGCTCCTGGCGCTCGTCCTGGTGTACGCAGTGATGGCGTCCCAGTACGAGTCACTGAAGGATCCGTTCATCATCATGTTCTCGGTGCCGACCGCGGCCATCGGCGTGGTGCTGGCGCTGAAGCTGACGAACACGTCGTTCAACATGCAGGCCTACATCGGCATCATCATGCTGGCCGGCATCGTGGTCAGTAACGGCATCCTGCTGGTCGACTACACCAACGTCCTCCGCCGCCGCGACGGCCTGCCCATCCGCGAAGCGGTGATGCTGGCCGGACGCACGCGACTGCGCCCGATTCTGATGACCTCGATCGCCACCGCGCTCGGCCTCGTGCCGATGTCGCTCGGCATCGGGGAAGGCAGCGAGCTGCAAGTGCCGCTGGCCCGTGTCGTCATCGGCGGCCTCACCACCTCGCTGCTGATTACGCTGGTGCTGGTGCCGACGGTCTATACGCTGTTCGAGGAAGGTTTCTCCAACCCGTTCCGACGGTCCAAGAAGGCAGATGCCATCGCAGCCTGAGCCCACATGAAGAAACTAGTCGTGACCGTCCTCCTGCTGGGGGTCGCCGGGGGAGGCGGCTTCTGGTACTACCGGTATTCGAAGACGGTTCCTCCGCCCGCGGTCACGACCGCCGCGGCGACGCGCGGCGAGATCATCGAAACGGTGGGTGCCACCGGCACGCTGCAGGCGGTCACCACCGTGCAGGTCGGCAGCCAGGTGTCGGGCAACATCGCCTTCCTGGGAGCCGACTACAACTCGCTGGTCAAGAAGGGTCAGGTGCTCGCGCGCCTCGACCCGTCGCTCTTCGAAGCCCAGACGCAACAGACACGAGCCAACCTCGCGCAGTCCCGGGCCAACCTCACCAAGGCGCAGAGCGATCTGGAGCGGACCCGCGTGCAACTGGTGGACGCCCAGCAGAAGTTCGCGCGTGCGCTTCAGCTGTCGGCGCGCAGCCTGCTGCCGCAAAGTGACCTCGACACGGCGAAGACGTCGGTCGACATCGCACAGGCGGCCCTGCAGTCGCAGCAGGCGACCGTCACGCAGGTGCAGGCGGCCATTACCCAGTCAGAAGCCTCTGTCAACCAGAGCCAGGTCAACCTGGAGCACACCGTCATCACTGCCCCGATCGACGGCCTGGTCATCTCGCGCAGCGTCGATGTCGGCCAGACGGTCGCCGCCAGCATGCAGGCGCCGACCCTGTTCGTGCTTGCCGCCGACCTCACCAAGATGCAGGTGGTGGCCAACCTCGATGAATCCGACGTCGGCCGCATCCGTCCCAGGCAGGCGGTCACGTTCCGGGTCGATGCCTATCCGAACGACACGTTCCGGGGCGTGGTGTCGCAGGTGCGTCTCGAACCGAAGGTGCAGCAGAACGTGGTCACCTACGCCACGGTCATCGACGTGCCCAACGACGATCTGCGCCTGAAGCCAGGCATGACGGCGAACGTGAACGTCGAGATCGCGCGGGCCAGCAGCGTGGTGCGCGTGCCCAACGGGGCGTTGCGCTTCCGCCCGTCGAACGAGGTCTTCGCGGCCCTCGGCCAGACGCCGCCTGAACCGCAGGGGCGTGGCGGCGGCCCAGGTGGACGCCGTGGCGGAGCACCAGACACCGCGGCGCTGCCGTCGGCAGCGCCAGCCGCAGCGGCGGCAACGGGCCCAGGCACGACGGCCGCGACCATGCCGGCGACCCAGCCGCGCGAGGGCAGGCGCGCAGCGCAGGCGCCCGCCGCAACTGCTGCATCGGGATCAGCGCCGACCCCTGCTCCTGGAGGAGGCCCTGACGCCGACGTCGAGCGTCGCGCCCGCTTCGCCGAGCGCATGCAGAACTTGTCGCCGGAGGAACGCGACGCGCGCATCGCGCGGATGCGCGAACGCGGCATCGATCCGAACAGTGCTGGCACCGGACGCGGTGGCGGCGGTGGCCGCGGCGGTGGACCGGGCGTGGCCACTGCTGCGCCCAGGGCCGCCACACCGCCGGCCGCTGCTGGCCCCACCACCATCGATGCGTTGTTCGCCCCCTTGCCACGCACCGAGTCGTTCGGCCGTGCGTGGACGTACGTGAACAACCAACTGCAGCCGCTGCGTCTCCGCCTCGGCATCACTGATGGGCAGTTCACCGAACTGATCGAGGGCGATCTGAAGGAGGGCCAGGACGTGGTGACCAACGTCACCATCGCCGGGCAATCGACCCGACCCGCCACGACCGCGTTCCCCGGCTTCGGCGGCGCTGGTGGCCGCCAGGGCTTCCCGGGCGGCGGCCTCCCGGGCGGCGGCGGCGGACGCGGCCGGTAACTGGAGTCCCCATGTCACCTGTGATGACGTTCCGCATCGCCTTCAAGGCGCTCGGTCGCAACAAGATGCGCACCGGCCTGACCATGCTCGGCATGATCATCGGCGTCGCTGCGGTGATCACGCTGGTCGCCATGGGGAACGGCGCCCAGTCGATGATCGAGGACCAGATCAAGGGCGCCGGCACCAACATGATCACGGTGAATGCCGGCAACTTCTCCAGCGGCGGTGTCCGCGGCGGCGTCGGCACATCGAGCACCCTCACCGAGGACGATGTCGAAGCCATCCGCCGCGACGTGCCCGGCGCGCAGTACCTGGCGGCGGGCCAGCAGGCCCAGACGCAGGTGATCGCCGGCAACCAGAACTGGTTCACGCGCATCCAGGGCACGGACGTCGACCTCCCGCTGATCCGCGCCTGGAACACCGTCTACGGGTCGTTCTTCAGTGCGCAGGACGTCATCAGCGCGACCAAGGTCGCCGTCCTCGGCAAGACCGTGAATGACACGCTGTTCGGACCGGACGTCGACTCGACGGGGGAAATCATCCGGGTCCGTAACCAGCCGTTCAAGGTGATTGGGGTGATGGCGGCCAAGGGCCAGAGCGGCATGGGCCCCGACATGGACGACCAGATTCTGGTGCCCTACACCACGGTGATGAAGAAGCTGCTCGGCGTCACGTCGATCCGCGACATCACTGTGTCGGCGGCCAGCGCTGGAGAAACCAGCGCCGTCGCCGACGCCATCGCGGTGACGCTGCGCACGCGGCACCGCATCATGCCCGGCCAGGACGACGACTTCACGGTGCGCACCGCCGAGGAAATCGCCGACATCCGCACGCAGGCAATGGGTACCATGACGACGCTGCTGGCCGGCATCGCCGGGGTCTCGCTCATCGTCGGCGGCATCGGGATCATGAACATCATGCTGGTGTCGGTGACCGAGCGCACGCGCGAGATCGGGCTGCGCATGGCGATCGGCGCCAAGGGGCGTGACGTGCTGCTGCAGTTTCTCGTCGAGGCCATTGCGCTCAGCCTGATCGGCGGCGGCATCGGTATCGCGCTCGGCTTCGGCCTGTCGGAAGGCATGTCGCGCTGGATGTCGTGGCCGGCCAAGGTGCCGGCCAATGCCGTCGGCATGGCCTTCGGCTTCGCCGCTGCCGTCGGCGTGTTCTTCGGCTTCTACCCCGCGCAGAAGGCGGCGCGTCTCGATCCGATCGACGCCCTGCGATTCGAATGAGCGAGCCGCGTTCGGTCATCAGCATCAGTCAGCTCGTCAAGACCTACGTGGTCGGTGAAGTGGAAGTGCGCGCACTGCGCGGCGTGACGCTCGAGGTGAAGGCGGGCGAGTTCGTGGCCGTCACCGGTCCGTCCGGCTCCGGCAAGTCGACGTTGATGCACATCCTCGGCTGTCTCGACCGTCCCACGTCTGGCCGCTACTTCCTCGACGGTGACGACGTGTCGCAGATGTCGAAGGACCAGTTGGCGGAAGTTCGCAACAACAAGATCGGCTTCGTCTTCCAGGGCTTCAACCTGCTGTCGCGCACCAGCGCCATCGACAACGTCGAACTGCCGCTGCTCTACAGCGGCGCCAATATCAAGACGGCCGATCGTCGGCGACGCGCCATGGCCGCCCTCGAGGCAGTCGGGCTCGGCGAGCGCTTCGACCATCATCCGAACCAGTTGTCGGGTGGACAGCAGCAACGCGTCGCGATTGCCCGCGCGCTCATCACCGAACCGTCGATCCTGCTGGCTGACGAACCGACCGGGAACCTCGATACGCGAACCAGCATCGAAGTGATGGGGATTTTCCAGCGCCTCAACGTCGAGCGCGGCATCACGGTGCTGGTGATCACCCATGAGCATGACATCGCGGAGTACGGCACACGCGTCATCACCTGCCGCGACGGACTGATCGTCTCCGACACACCCGTTCAGCAACGGCGCACCGCGGAAAGAGAACTGCAAGCGCTGCCAGTGGAGACAGTGACATGAGTGTGGCGACGGCAGACAACGCGACACGGTTCACGATCGTCGACGCCGTTCCTGCTGACGTGCCGCTCATCCTCACCCTCATCCGAGAATTGGCAGACTACGAAGGTCTGGCGAGCGAGGTGACGGCGACGGACGCGCGGATGCACGACGCGCTGTTCTCGGCCATTGCTGTGGCGCACGCGGTGGTTGCACGAACTGCCGACGGCACGCCGGCCGGCTTCGCGCTCTACTTCTTCAACTTCTCGACGTTCGTGGGCAGGCCCGGTCTCTATCTCGAAGACCTGTTCGTGCGCCCGGAGCACCGCAATTGCGGCCTCGGACGCCGGTTGCTGGCACACCTCGCGAAGATTGCCGTCGACCGCGACTGCGGACGAATGGAGTGGTCGGTCCTGAACTGGAACGAGATGGCCCTGCGGGTCTACCGCGCCATCGGCGCGCAGCCGCTCGACGGGTGGACGGTGCAGCGGCTGACAGGCGAGGCGCTCAATCGCCTCGCCGCACAGGCCTGAATCGTGTCACGGCGCACCTGAAGGTGCGCGGCTACGTCCCGCACGCAGAACGTAGCTGCCGACCTCAGGTCGGCGATCCCCGACGAAGACGCGCCAGCAGTTCGACCACCGTCAACCCGGACACCGGGTCCACCAGATCCGGCGCAATCTCCGCCAGCGGCTCGAGCACGAAAGCGCGCTCGCGAAAGCGCGGATGTGGCACGACCAGCGCTTCATCATCGACAACCGACTGCCCGTACAGGATCAGGTCGACATCGATCGTGCGCGGCGCGTTCAGATAGGGACGCTCACGCCCGGCGGCCTCCTCGATCGCCTGCAACTCGCGCAACAGCGCGTGCGGGGCGAGCGACGTGCGGCCCACCAGCGCGGCGTTCAGGTACCTAGGCTGCTCGCCGACGACGCCGACCGGAGCCGTGTCGTGGCGCGAAGAGACTGAGATGTCGGACAGGAGCTGCGAGAGGCGGGATACCGCGACGTCGAGGTGCGCATCTCGGTCGCCAAGGTTCGAGCCCAGGGCGATCGCGACGACGGTGGTGCTATTCAATCCAGCGGGTCGGCAGGACGACGCCTTCGAGCTTGCCGACGCCTTCGGTGCGGCGCCCGAGCAGGTCGAGCCGGCCGGCGGAGGCCTGCTGGAAGAAACGCTGCTGCTCGAGCGTCTCGCCGAGGATGACGCGCAGCATGCCGCGGTGGCGGGCGTTGTCCATGGCCTCGACCTTCGGCTTCCAGCGCTCGACGAACGCGCTGGAGTCGCGCGCGTCTTCGTCGAACAGCGGCTTCGCCGCCGCGGTGCCTTTGCCGGAAGGCTTGCGGTCCGGCGCAACAGACAGGGCCGGCACCTCGCCGCCGAGGTCGACGATGGAGCGCGCCACCCAGGACAACTGGGTGTCTTCGCGATTGATGATGTACTGGTAGGTGTTGTTCGCGTCATACTGCGCGACGTGCTTGGCGGCCGCCTCGTGCCGAAGCACGGACGTCAGCTTCTCGCGGTAGAACTCCTGAAGCATCGGCAGCACATCGGTCACGACTTCTGCTTCTCCTTGCACGTGATGCAGACGCGGGTCCACGGAATCGCGTTCAACCGGGCTGGGGCAATCGGCCCGCCACAGTCGCGGCACACGCCGTAGGTGCCCTTGTCGATCCGCTGAAGCGCCTCTTCGATCGCCTGAAGAATCTTCGCGTCGGTCTGTTTCAGCTTCAGGGCAATGTGGACTTCGTTGTTGCCGGTGGCCTGGTCGGCCATGTCGCCCTGACGGGTGTTGTTTTCCATCGACGCCTGAACCGGCTTGATGCCGCCGGTCCCCAGCAGTTCGATCCGTTTCCTGAGGAGCGCGTCTTTGTACACTTGCTCGTCCATCGTCTCTAGGACTCCTGCAGCATGAGCCGCCCGGCCAGGGGTGTCGAAAAGAGAATCATAGCATTAGGCCGAACGCCTCGGCACCCTGGCGCGCGGGCCTCGCAGGCCTACTCCGCGCGCAGTGTCAGGAGAGGTTTTTCGCGGAGCACGTCCAGGCTGGACAGCACGCCGATCGCGGCCACCAACACCGATGTCGCCACGACGCCGCCCAGATGCTCCATCCAGAAGAACCGCCAGGGAATGTCGAGCGCGTAGCGGCTCACGCCCCACGACAGCGCCACGGCGCCAAGCGAACCCACCGCGCCCGACAGGAACCCGAGCACGCCGTACTCGAACAGCAGCATGCGCGCGATGGTGCGCGTGTTCGCGCCGAGCGTCTTGAACACCGCCGCCTCGTAGACACGTTGGAACTTCGTCATCGCCACGGCGCCCACCAGGATGAGCGCGCCGCTGAACAACACCAGGCCGCCGACCACGGAGATGGCAAGCGTGACCTTCGACATCACGTCCTGGATGGTAAGCAGGATCTCGCGGAAGTCGATGACCGACACGTTCGGGAACTGCCTCACGAGATCGGACTGGAACTTCGCCCTGGCCGCCGTGGTGGCTGGTCCCTTCAGCGGTGAAATGAACATCTGCGGCGCATCGTCGAGCACGCCCGGCCGGAACAGGAACATGAAGCCGCCGTTGCGCGAGTCGCGCCAGTCGACGCGGCGGATGCTGGTGACCCTGGCCTTGACGGTCCGGCCGAGAATGTCGAAGCGGACGATGTCGCCGAGGTTGATCTGGAATCGCTCGTGGATCCCCTGCTCGACCGACACCTCCGCCTCTGTCGAAGAGCCGCTCCAGAACTTTCCTTCCACCAGTTCCTCGTTGGCCTCGAGCCGATCGCGATACGTGATGGTGTACTCGCGCGCCAGCGAACCTCGCGCCCGCACGTCCTCGAAGCTCTCGAGCTGTGTCTCACGCCCTTCGACGCCGGTAACGCGCGCCCGCAGCACCGGGATCAGCCGGAACGCTCCGGAACCGTGCGCCGGATCCTGGAGGAACGTGGTGACAGCCGCGGCCTGCCCGCGCTGCACGTCCATCAGGAACATGTCGGGGGCGTTCGCGGTCATCTCGGTCGAGAACTCCGCGAGCAGGCTCGACTGCAGCGTCCGCACGCCAACGATGAAGAAGGCGCCGAGGCCGACGGCCAGCAGGATGACCCGCGTCTGGTTGCCCGGACGAGAGAGGTGGAGCACCGCGTGCCGCAGCGGGAAAGACGAGGTGTTCGCCAGCGGCGCCACCACATACACCAGCGCGCGGCCGGCCAGCATCAGCACGACGGCGAGCACGCTGAACCCCGCGCAGACGATCAGCCCGACCTT
>JBKJMH010000376.1:0-5248 GCA_046596625.1 Vicinamibacterales bacterium
AGTGTCGACGTGTTTCGCAACTATGAACTGCTGCGCCGGCCGCTACCGCTGGCTGCGGACGCGCGCGTGCCAGTCGGATCGTACGGGTTCAGCCATCTGCGTACTGCCTGGGCGCCCGGCCAGCAGCACCGACTGTCTGGTGTGGTGGCGCTGGACGTCGGGCAGTTCTACGACGGCACGAAGCGGACGATTTCGGTCAACGGCCGCTACGGCTTCACGCCGCAGCTGGGAGTCGAGCCCAACATCTCGTTGAACTGGGTGGCGCGCGCCGGCACCGCGACATTGATTCGCGCCACCGGAGCCCGCACCACCTTCACCATGACGCCGAGAATGTTCGTCTCGGCACTGGTGCAGTACGCCTCGTCGACCAACAGCCTGTCGACGAACTTCCGCTTTCGATGGGAATATCAACCCGGCAGCGAAGTCTTCGTCGTCTACACGGATGGGCACGACACCGACGTCGCGCTGGGGAAGACGTCACTCCAGAACCGCGGCATCGTGATCAAGGTCAACCGCCTGTTCCGATTCTGAGCGCCAACACACTCCCCGCTGTCCACATCACGAGCTGTCGGGGATATCACATGGCAAGAGGCTTGGTCATCGGTCTTCCGCTGCAGGGTCACATGACGCCGCTGCTGGCCCTGACTCGTGAACTGGTGGAACTCGGTGACGAGGTGGTGGTCTACTGCACAGCCCCGTTTGCCGCACAGATTGAAGCGACCGGCGCTCGGTTCCGGCCCTATCAACCCGGTCAACTGGACGACTTGACAAGACTGCCGGAGCGGACGGAGCAACTCTCCTGGCTCTTGATGCGCATCGCTGGCGACGTACTGGCGGCCGATCTGCCGGGCATGCGCGCCGAGCACGCCGACTACATCGTGACCGACTCCGTCGCCCCCTGGGGGCAATGGGCGGCGCCGCTGCTCGGGATTCCGGTGGTGACGTCAGTGACGACGTTCGCTATCAACCGCCACGTGCTGGCGTTCGCCGCGGCGCAGGGGATCCGCCCCAGGAGTGTCAGGCTCGTCCTGTCGAAGCTGCGCCATGTCGCCAGAGCCGTCGTCCTGCGCCGAGCACTGTCGAAGAAGTACGGCGTCAGAGGGCCCGGCGTGCTGCGCACGGTGTACGGCAGCTCCGATCTGAACATCGTCTATACCTCGCGGGACTTCCAACCGTGCGGTGAGACCTTCGACGAGACGTTCCAGTTCGTCGGCCCGCCGGTGGGTCCGCGGGCTGAAGCGACCGATTTCCCTTGGCCAGCGGGAGCTCTCCCTCTTGTCTACGTATCACTCGGCACACTGTTCAATGCCGATACGGGCTTCTATCGGCAGTGCTTCGAGGCATTTCGCGGCGAGCCGGTAGACGTCGTCATGGCGGTTGGAGCCCACGTCTCCATCGAAGCGCTTGGCGCCGCGCCTGCCAACGTCACGGTCGCGTCGAGCGTTCCGCAACTGCAGGTACTGCAGCGTGCCGCGGCATTCGTCACCCACGGCGGGATGAACAGCGTGAGTGAGAGCCTGCGATTCGCTGTCCCGATGTTGACCGTGCCGCAGATGGCCGAACAGGAAATCGTTGCCCGTCGGGTCGAGCAGTTGGGTTCCGGCGTCTTCCTGGCGAGGAGCGACGTATCACCCGAGGCTCTTCGGGCCGCCCTTCGTCGCCTGCTGGCAGAGGGAGCGTTCAGGGAGAACGCGCAGCGGGTTGGTGCAACGCTCATCGCATCCGGCGGACCGGCGAAGGCCGCCTCCCTCGTGCGTGCCTTCGTCGAGCGGCGGCGCCTCTAGAGCGGTTTCGATTCTATACAGCGTAGCCGCGGACCTCCAGGTCCGCGAGAGGCAAGGCCGACCTGAAGAACACACCGATGACGCACGTCACTTGCGGTACGCTGACATCATGAAAACAGCAATCGTTCTCGCTCTGTCCCTCTGTTCGGTCGCGCCTGTCCTGCGCGCGCAGACAGCGGCGGATCCGCTGGCTTACATCCTTGCCGGGGCACCAGTCGCCCAGCGGGAAGGTGCCGGCGTCCTGAAGTGGAAGCCGGACTTCACCTACGACACGCTCAAGAAGAGCACGAATCAAATCGTCTGCTACGACCAGTCGGGCTGGCCGTTGCAGCAGGCGTTCTCGATTGAGTGCACGAACGTCGGGAACCTGCCGCGCGTCGCTCAGAACTACAAGTTCGAAGCCTCGGGCGATCGTGCGAAGCGCAATGCCCTGGTGCTCGAAGCCGAGAAGAATGGCACGCGTGTCCAACCGGTTGTTGGCTCGCTCTGGCACCATCTCTATGGCCCCGACAAGCAGCATGTGCTGCATCACATGACCGTGGCCATGCCGGGCGCAACCGGTGCCGCGCTTGGGCTTCCAGAGAACGGGACCGCCAACGGCGCCTGGGTGATGGACGCCGGCACGTCATCGGCCCACATCATGCTGCCGCCGCAGGAATGAACGCGCCGCTGATGTGCGCGGTCGTTCTGGCGATGCTGCAGACGGCGCCTGCGCTTCGGACATTCTCCGGTGTCGTCACCGATAGCGAGTGTGCTGACGGCGACCACAGCGGCATGCGCATGGGCGACACGGCTGCCGAATGCGCGAAGGCGTGTGTGGACTACCACCAGGCGACGCTGCTGTTGCACGACGGCAAGACGTCGCGTCGCCTCGACGATCAGAAGGCCGCGACGCCGTTCGCCGGGCAGAGAGTGACCGTCGTCGGCACGCTGGCCGAGGCCACCGGCGTCATCGCCGTGAAGACGATCGCGCTGGCGAAGTGAGCCGCGATGCACTCCCCATCACAGCAGCCATGCCATGACCATCAATCACGACGACAACGGCGCGAAGGGCCGCTTCTTTATCGGCGACTCGCAGGCGCCGGACGGACTCATGACCTACGTCTGGGCCGGTCCCAACTCGTTCATCATCGATCACACGGAGGTGGGTGATCGCCTGGCGGGTAGTCGCGCAGTTGGGCACGCATCGGATCCACAGAAATCTCATACATGCGAACGCCAGCGCTTGTCGTTGCCCTGTTGCTCGTCACCGGCCTGACGCCGACCGTGGCCGCGCAATCAGCCGCCCAGGACATCCAGGGGCCGCCGGCTCCGATCGCCCCAGCCGTGGTGAACCGCGACGCTGCGGGCCATGCCACGGTCCGGGCCATCCGGCTGGCGCAGCCGCTGGTCATGGACGGCCGGCTGGATGACGACGTCTATGCCAGTGAGGCGTCGATAAGCGACTTCATCCAGCAGGTGCCTCGCGAAGGTGCCGTGGCCAGCGAGCGCACCGAGTCGTGGGTGCTGTTCGACGACGAGCACATCTATGTGGCGGCGCGTTGCTGGGACTCGGCTCCGCCAGCCCGCTGGGTGGCGAACGAACTGCGGCGCGACACGAATCAGCTCCGGCAGAACGACACCTTCGGCGTCATCTTCGACACCTTCTACGACCACCGGAACGGGTTCCTGTTCTACACCAACCCGCTGGGCGCCCGCGCCGACCAGGCGGTGACGGATGAAGGCAACCTGAACGTCGACTGGAACCCGGTGTGGGACGTGCGCACCGGCCGGTTCGACGGCGGCTGGACGGTGGAGATGGCCATCCCGTTCAAGTCGCTGCGGTATACGTCCGGGACGTCGCAGGTGTGGGGCATCAACATCCGACGCGTCATTCGCCGCAAGAACGAGTGGACGCACCTCACACTGGTGCCGGCGTCGGCTGGTGTCCCGGGCGGCATGTTCCGCCTGTCGCGCGCCGGCACGCTGGTTGGGCTCGACCTGCCGGCCGCCAGCAAGAACGTTGAATTGAAACCGTACGCGATCTCCCAGTTGACGACCGACCGCGTGCGGACGCCGGCGGTGAACAACGACTTCAATCCGGACATCGGCCTCGACGCCAAGTACGGCGTCACGGCGAATCTCACGGCCGACCTGACGCTCAATACCGACTTCGCGCAGGTGGAAGTGGACGAGCAGCAGGTAAACCTGACGCGCTTCAGCGTTGTGTATCCGGAGAAGCGCGACTTCTTTCTCGAAGGCCGCGGCATCTTCGACTTCGCTCGAAGCGGGCCGGCCGCGACTACCAGCGCCCTGACGCCGTACCTGTTCTACAGCCGCCGTGTCGGGCTGAACAGCGGACGGGTGGTGCCGATCGTGGCGGGCGAGCGCCTCACCGGCAAGGTCGGCAAGTTCGGCGTCGGGGCGATGAACATTCAGTCGGGCGCCGACGCCGCGTCGAACACACCGTCGACCAACTTCACCGTCGCCCGCGTCAAGCGCGACATCCTGCGCCGCAGCACGATTGGCGCGATGGTGACCAACCGCTCGGTGTCGTCCGCCGTGGCGGGTACGGGCAACCTGGCGTACGGCGCCGACGCCGCGTTCTCGTTCTTCCAGAACGTCAACCTCGGTGGCTACTACGCGCGCTCGGACACGCGCACGCTCGAGGGTGACAACGACAGCTACTTGGCCCGCGCCGCCTACGACGGCGACCGCTATGGTGCGCAGGCGCAGTTCCTGAAGGTGGGCGACCACTTCACACCCGATGTCGGTCTGGTCAGGCGCGACGACATGCGCCGCTCGTTCGGCTCCCTGCGCTTCAGCCCCAGGCCGCGCGTGCGCTTCAAGGGCGTTCGCCAGTTCACCTATCAGGGCAGTCTCGAGTACATCGAGAATTCGGCCGGACAACTCGAGACCCGCGCGCGGACCGGCCGCGTCGCGTTGGAACGGCAGAACAGCGACACCTTTTCGGTAGAAGCCGGCTCGAACTACGAGCGACTGCTCCGTCCGTTCGCGGTGGCGCGTGGCGTGACGATTCGTCCGGGCGCCTATGCGTTCACGGACGCCACCATTGCCTACCAGATGGGGCTGCAGCGGCGGGTGTCCGGCACCTGGACGCTGCAGCGCGGCGAGTTCTACGACGGCACGATCACCGCAGTCAGCTACACCGGCGCGCGCGTGTCGATCGTCCGCCAGTGGTCGGTGGAACCGAACGTCCAGATCACTGACGTTCACCTGTCGGCCGGCGACTTCACGACGACGCTCGTGCGTGCGCGTTCAGACTACGGCTTCTCGCCGCGGATGTTTGTCAGTGCCCTGATTCAGTACAGCTCCAACGACCGGCTGTTCAGCACGAACTTCCGCTTCCGCTGGGAATATCTTCCGGGCAGCGAGCTCTTCGCCGTCTACACGGACGAACACGACACGGCGCAGCCCGGACACCTGCCACTCAGGAACCGCGCACTGGTGCTGAAGGTGAACCG
>JBKJMH010000053.1:0-8432 GCA_046596625.1 Vicinamibacterales bacterium
TTCTCCATGCGGCGTCCGCCAGACGACGTCGCCGCTATCCATGTTGATGGCCGTCAACTGGCCATACGGCGGCTTGAGCAACGGCAGGCCGAGCGGGTTGAGGCTCTGCGCGGCTTCCCCGGTGGTGGTCGTCGGGGCCGACGCGGGCGCGCCGGTCGGACGGACGGCGACTGTAGCGGCCGGCCGCTCGCTGCGCGGCACGGCATCGGCGCCGACGTCTTCGCCTGGGCCCGTGACGTAGACCACCCCACGATCCGCGAACCCCTGCACCCAGTCGACGTCTGAGAACTCGCGGTTCGGCGGACGCATCAGCGCCACCGTGGGGAACGCCTTGAACGACGGGACGTACGCCACGTGCGTCTCGGGGTCGTACGAACCGCCGGGCCAGTTGGTGCCACCGGACGAGCGGAACCCGGCCAGTGGCCCCTCGAGGCGGCTCACCGGCGGCGGCGTGAAGATGGGGCCGAGCTTGTATTTCGCGACGTTGCGCAGCGCGAGTTGTCGCAGGTCCGGTGTGAAGTCGATGAGCGCATCGACCTCGACACCCTGCAGGTCGTACGGCGCCGGCTTCGTCGGGAACGGCTGCGTCGGCGCGTACCACTCGCCAGGCACGTCGCCAGTCGGCACCGGTCGCTCGACGATGGGCCATACCGGCTGCCCGGTTGCGCGGTCGAACACGTACATCATCGCGGACTTTGTCATCACGAAGACGGCCTTGATCGGCCGGCCGGCGACGGTGATGTCCGCAAGAATCGGCGCCGTGGACACGTCGAAGTTCCAGAGCGAGTGGTGCACGAGCTGGTAGTGCCAGCGTCGCTGGCCGGTCTTCACGTCCACCGCCACGAGGCTGTCGGCAAACAGGTTGTTACCGGGACGATGGCCGCCGTAGAAATCCGAGGTCGGTGTCTCGACCGGCAGGTACGCCAGCCCGAGTTCTTCGTCAACCGAGATCTGGTTCCAGACACCGACGTTGCCGTTGATTGCCCAGGAGTCGTTCAGCCAGGTGTCGTTGCCGAACTCGCCTGGCCGCGGAATGGTGTTGAAGGTCCACAGGCGGCGACCGGTGCGCACGTCGAAGGCCTGCACGAGGCCTTTCGTGTTGTTGTGCGTCCGCGGCGTGCCGCCCTCCCGCATCGACGAACCGATCAGCACCACGCCGTCGCGCGTGACCGTCGGCGCCGAATGCACGCCGATCTCGCCGGTCGTCAGGTCGATGGGCTGACGATTACCGAAGACCGCTCCTGCTTTCAGGTCGACCGCACCACTGGTGCCGAACGACGAGACGACGCTGCCGGTCTTTGCATCGAGCGCCACCAGCCTGAAGCCGATCGTGACGTAGAGGATGCGTTCGTCGCGGCCGTCGGTCCAGTACGCCACGCCGCGGCCAGAGAGCTGACGCGGCGACGCCGCACTTCGTGCGCCCTCCCGCTCGCTGTGGCTCCAGATCACCTCACCCGTTTCGGCGTCGAGGGCCACCACTGCGCGCCGCGTGCCGGCGGTGGTGTAAAGCACGCCGCCCACCATCAGCGGCGTCCCTTCCAGCTTGTATTCCGGTCGAGGCCCGAGTGGGTCGGTCTTGAAGCGCCAGGCCACTTCCAGCGAGCTGAAGTTCGCGGCCTCGATTTGCGCCAGCGGTGAGTAGTGGGTGGCGCGGTTATCGGCCGCGTAGGTGGGCCACTCACCGGCGGCGATCGCCGGCTGCGCCAGCGGCGCCGCCGGCCGCGACGCCCAGAACAATGTGGCTAGTCCGAGGCACGCGCAGGTGCCGATGCAGCGTGAAGTGCTCAGCGTCATAGGTCTGGTCATGGGTCTGCTCCGCCGCATCATGACGAGGCGGCTACTTGCGCACGTGGCGTTCGAGCATCTGCCGCCGCACGACGGCGCCGTACACGTTCCCCTGCACGTCCACCCCCACGCCTTCGGCGCCGGAGTGATCGCCTCGCGTCGACTCCATGTCTTCGATGAAGCCGGTCACCCGGCCATCGCGTGCGCTGCCGAACCGGATGCCCTTCCTGATGCCCGTTAACTCGTGCGCGCCGGTATCGGGCCCCGACTCCGAGTCGGCCACATAGATGGTGTCGTCGGCTGTGATGGCGATGCCGCTCGGACGCCCGAACTGCCGCCACTCCTCCACGAAGCGCCCGGACTGCTCGAAGATCTGGATGCGGTTGTTCTCGCGGTCTCCGACGAAGAGGCGGCCGCGCGAATCCATCGCGATCGTGTGCGGCTCGCTGAACTGGCCCCGGCCGGAGCCCTTTGCCCCCCACTCCTTGATGAACCGCCCATCCTTCGAGAAATGGACGACGCGGTTGTTCGTGCCGCTGCGGTGCGAGTCGGTGACGAAGAGGTCGCCGTTCGGTGCCACCACAATGTCCGTCGGCTGGTCGAACAGCTCACGGCCGGACCCGCTGACGCCGGCCTTGCCAAGCGTCATCAACACGCGCCCTTCCGGCGAGAACTTGATCAGCTGGTGGCCCTTGCCGTTGCCGCCACGGGCGTCGGTCACCCACAGGTTGCCCTGCGCATCGACAGCGGCGCCGTGCGGAAAATTGAACAGCCCTTCGCCCCACGCCTTCAGCAGGGTGCCACTGGCGCTGTACTTCAGGATGGGCGGCTCGCGTCGCCCTTCGCACGAGTTGTCGTGGCAGCGCTGGACGATGTAGAGGGTGCCGTCGGGAGCCGGCTCGATGGCCGTGACGGCCGGCCACTGCGGAATCGAAGGAGGTAGGGCGCCCCAGTCGCGTGTGGTGCGGTAGGGTTGCGGGAGGTCGTTGCGTGGTGTCGCGGCGTCCTGTGCCGAGAGCGGCGCCAGGACGGCTGCGAGCAGACCGCACACAACAAGGGAGGACGGCGCGCGCAACATGGCGGACAGCATAGTCGAAGTGTCGTCCGCCGGAGGACGCGAGTGCGCCCTCAGATTTTCATGAGTGCTTCGGTGAACTGGCCCATCAGCACGGTGGCCGCCTTCAACTAGGCCCCGGCGATGCCGACGTGACCCTTGACACGCTTCAGCAAACCATACAGGATTCGCGCAGGCGGATGAATTTCAAGTCGACGGCTCCGGTCCTGCGCGACCTGCCGCGGGACGAGGTCCATCTCTATTACGAGGTGCTCGACCCGGCGCTGGACGCGGCTCGCGTCGAGACAGCGCGGCCCATCCTGACCGACGACGAGTGGAACCGCTGTCAGCGCTTTGCCTACGCGGAGGGATTGCGAGAACGGTTGGCCGCACGCTTCATGGTGAGGTCGGTGTTATCGCACTACGCGCCAGTGCACGCGCGCGACTGGCGATTCATGGAGAACGCCCACGGTCGGCCTGAAGTGGCCGAACCGCTCGACGCGACGCACCTGCGCTTCAACCTCTCGCACGCCGAAGGCGTGGTCACGCTGGTGGTGTCCGCGCATCACGAGGTCGGTGTCGACATCGAGCGACTGGGCCGCCGTGCGCAGCTGGCCGTTGCCAACCGCTTCTTCGCCGCGTCCGAAGTGGCGGCGCTCCGCGCCCTGCCCGACGTCGAACAGCCGCGACGGTTCCTCGAGTACTGGACCTTGAAGGAGGCGTACATCAAGGCTCGAGGTGCGGGGCTGTCGCTTCCGCTCGATCAGTTCGCGTTCGACGTGGCATCCCCTGGCCGGCCGGCTATCCGCTTCGCTCCCGGTTTCGATGACGACCCGGACAGTTGGCAGTTCGATCGGCTGTTTGTCGGCAGTGAACACCTCGTCGCCGTCGCCACGCGTCGGGGTGATGATGCGCCTCCGGTCAGGGTGCTGGTCCATGCGTTCGACGGGACGGCGCCGGTGCCGGCTCACGCTGGCTGACCCCAGGCATGCCCACACACCTCGAGAACGCGACGGTCATCGGGAATCACGCGCCGCTCCCTGGAGCCCGAGGCCGACTCGAGGTTGACAACGGCAACGTCTTTACAAGCCAGAGCGACGCGAACGGACGGCTTTCCTTCGTCGTCGAGGTCGCACCGGAACATCTGGGCTGGGGCGCCAACCTGGTCGTCGAAGCCGACGGTTTTGTGCCGTTCCGCATGCGGGTGCAGACCGGGCATGGCGACCACGAACTGCCGAACGCACGGCTCGTAGCGCTTCCTCCGCCACTGCCCAAGGAACCGTTACTGCCCGCGCCATCGCCTGTCGCCCCGTCCTCGACTACGCTCGGCACCGCCACCAGTTCGTCAGCGACGACGACGCGCAGCAGCGCCGACGGCAGCCGCCGCGCTCGCGCAACCACGGAACAACTGCCGCGCCTGCGCGTCGACGGCCGCAGCTTCGTCACCGAGCAGGGGCGTCCCTTCACATGGCGAGGCGCGACGGGCTTCCGAGCAGTCGAGAAGGTGGCGCGACGGCAGCAGGCGGAGGTGACCCGCTTCTTCGACGTGCTGGCGGACCACGGCGTGACGGTGGTGCGGGTCCTCGCTATGGCCCGGAACCTGTTCGATTTGCCGCCCGACACCGGGGCGCAGGGGCTCACGGAAACACTCGACCTCGCGCGTCGCGCGGGTCTCTATGTCGAAGTGGTCGGTCTGGCCGACACCGCCAGCTACACCTTCGACCGCCGCGCCTTCATCGCGACGCTCGGCGCCATCTGTGCCTCGGCAGGCAATGCCGTCCTCGAACTGGCCAACGAGCCGGTGCACGACACGCAGGCGCACGACGTGGGCGACGCCGCGTACCTGCTCGGGCTCAGGGCGCTGGTACCCTCGAGCGTGCCCGTGGCGCTCGGGGCGGCGCACGGCGACGACGACGAGAGCCGCGCGTTTGTCGGCGGCGATTACGTTACCGTGCACGGCGCGCGTGGCGACGGCGATGGCGGCTGGCGCTTCATCCGCCACACCAACGAGCAGCGCGCATTGTCCGAAGAGGTCGGCAAGCCGGTCGTGAACGACGAACCGAAGCGCGACGATCTGGCCGAGGACAAACACCTGGCCATGGCTGCGCTCTGCCGCATCATGGGCCTGGGCGACACCTTCCACTCTGCGGCCGGCCTGCAGGCGCTGCCGCCGGTCGGCGACGAACTGGCCGCGCTCGCTGCGCGGCAGCGGGGCTGGGAGCTGGTACCCGAGGGCTTTTCCGGTGCCTATCGCAACACCGGGTTCGTCGACGCCCCAGTCGAGCGGTTCGAGGACGGATTCGCGGTGCGGATGTATAGCGCGGTCAGCGGCGATACCGGCTACACGCTCGGGCTCGGCGTCGCTCCGGGCGCGTCCAGATGCCGGTGGTCGGACCGGTGGCCGTCGCGCACGCTGCTGTGCGAGGCCGGCGGCATGCGCTTCTGGCGCGTCAGCCGATAGCGCGACTCAGGTGTCCTGCGCCAGCAGCGCTCTCACGCGCGGCACCACTTCGGTGGCATACAACTCGATGCTCATCATCAGCGTCTCGTGCGCAAGCGTGCCGTTGCTGTACTTCATGTCGAAGCGCGACAACCCCAGCGTCTTCACCGTGCGCACGATCTTGCGAGCGACCGATTCCGGCGCGCCGGCGTAGAGCGCCCCGTCCGGCCCGCACTCGACCTCGAACCGCGCGCGCGTCGGCGGCGGCCAGCCACGCTCGGCGCCGATGCGAGTGAACATCGCGGCGTAATGCGGCCACAGTTCTTCGCGCGCCTGTCGATCGGTCGGGGCGATGTGGCCAGGCGAATGCGCGCCGACCGGCAACGTCGGCTGCCCTGTCTGCGCCAGCGCGCGGTGATAGAGGTCGACCCACGGCGCGAACCGCTCGGGGCTGCCGCCGATGATGGCCAGCATCAGCGGCAGGCCATGCCTGGCCGCGCGAACGACCGACTCTGGACTGCCTCCGACACCGACCCACGCGCGCAGCCCGCCGTCCGTGGGCGGATACACGCGTTGATCGCGCAGCGGCGACCGCGTCTGGCCCGACCAGGTGACCGGTTCCTCCTTCAGCAGCGCCGCGAAGAGCTCGAGGCGTTCTTCGAACAACTCGTTGTATTGCTGCAGGTCGAAGCCGAAGAGCGGGAAAGATTCGGTGAACGAGCCACGGCCGATGATAATTTCGGCGCGGCCGTTCGACACGGCGTTCAGCGTCGAAAAGCGCTGGAACACACGCACCGGGTCGTCGGTGCTGAGGACGGTGACGGCCGAGCCGAGGTGAATGCGGGTAGTCTGCCCGGCGATGGCCGCAAGCAGCACTTCCGGCGCGGACACCGCGAAGTCGGCGCGGTGATGCTCGCCGACGCCGAAGAAGTCGAGCCCCAGCCGGTCGGCCAGGGCCGCCTCGGCTACCACGTGCCGCAGCACCTGTGGCTGCGGAATCGGGCGGTCGGCGGCGTCAACGGTGACGTCGCCGAACGTATCCAGTCCCAGTTCGATGTCGCGTGTCATGCGCGTCGGTGTCCACGGCCAGTGTAGCCGACGCGCCCGACTCAGGCGGCGAGCGTGCTCTCCTGCGGCCTCGCGTCGGCCTGCTGCCGTCTGGCGCGCCCGTTCGCCATCTTCACGCGGCGCAGATCGTCGACCGACAGCCGTTCGTCACGCTGCGCTGCGGTCACCACGCGCTTGGCCTCGCGGTGCCGCCCCGCCTGATGGCACGCGGAGATGATCGCCGTGTAGCAGGTGACGTCGGCGAAACCGCTGACGCGCCCTTCTTCGAGGATGCGGCGCGAAGCCGCAAACTGGCGCTGGGCGAGCCGCGCCCTGATGGCGCCCAGCACGAGGCGCGAGGACACGTGCCCCGTGGCTCGTGCTGCCGCCAGCACGCCGTCGAGTCCGGCCAGGTCGTTGACGTTGGCAAACGCCGTAGCAAGAGCGGTGAACGCCGGCGCACTCACCTGCCCCTCGGCCGCCGCGATGTCGAACGCGGCACGGGCTTCAACGAGCCGCCCTGCCGACGCATACGCAGAGATGAGCGCCGGATACGTGAAGCTCGTCACCGCATCGTCAGCGCGGGCGCGATCGAACATCTCGCGAGCGAGATCGGCCCGGTTGTTGCGGCCGTGCGCCTTGACCAGCGACGTGTAGATGGCGTCGAGCGAGACGCCGAGCGCCTTCGCCCGCGCCAATGTCTGCTCGGCCGCGTCCACGTCGTTGCGCGAGAGCTGACATTCGGCCACCTCGCTCAACACGTGCCCATCGAGCGCCCCTCGCGCAATACCCCACTCGAGGATCTCGAGCGCGATGTCGACCCACCCATGCGACCGCACCTCGTGCGCGAGGCGCGACACGGTGCGCGTGAAGAACGGCTGGTCCTCCGGCGCTCCCTGGAATTGGTGCGCGCGCTCGAGCAGGTCCTGCCCGAGGTCGCGCACCTGCGTCGCGTCCGTCAGTGTTCGAAGGCTCGTGGTGCACTCACCGACGAGACCGAGAGCCGCTGTGCGCTTGTCCTGTGCAGTCATGATCTAGTCCGCCACCCGCATCGGGCCGCCGCCGAGGGCGCGTACCGTCTGCCTGATTGATGAGCCTTGCGCATCGGAGAAGCGCTGGCGGTTGACGCGCTTGAACTCCACCGGTGTCCAGTGGGCACGCATCACGCCGTCGGGCGAGTGCGTGCCGCGCGGATTGAGGAGGTGCGCCAGTTCGTGAGCCATGACGCCGGCAAGCACTTTGCCTTGCGACACCTCGCCACTCAGGGCGATGTCCCTCGTTCGGCCGCCGAACACAAACGCCACCCGGCCGCCGCGCTCCTTCGAAACAGGGGCGTAGCCCGCCACGTCGTCCGGCGCATGGAGCCGATCGCTCATGGCAGGTGCCAGCACGACGAGGGTGACCATCGCCACGTCGGCCGGCCATGGACCGTGCGACGCTTCGAGTTCCGCTGGACGCACCGGTTCGCGCCAGTCGAGACGCACGCCAATGCGTTCGTAGATGCGGCTGACTTCGCGTTCAGCCTGCTGCAGGTGGCGTCGGTCGGTCTGTGCGTAGTCGTGCACGCGAATCGAGATCACACCCATCGATTCGCGCGGCTGCGCCGCCATCGCTGACGTCGCGCCACCCACCAGCATCATCACGAGTACCGAACGCACACTGAACATGGTGTTGAAGCCTCCTGCACCTCCCCTTGAGCAAGCGCAGGGCCACGCACGATATGCGAGTTTTTCATGGGAAAACAGCAGATCAGCCGATCCGCATAGCGACACACTTGTGGCTTTTGCCCAGCGACGACCTCTTAATTGTTGGCGAGGTTGTCGGGACGAGCGATTACAGGTGGGAAGGCGGACCGATCGCGTCAGCGAGACGGCGCAGATAGTCGTGGCGCGCGATCTCGATGGCCCCGAGCGACGCCAGGTGCTCCGTGCACCACTGCGTGTCGAGCAGCGTCATGCCGCTCTCGGTCATCAGGGTCACCAGCGACAACAGCGCCACCTTCGACGCGTCGCGCTGCCGGTGGAACATCGACTCGCCAGCGAAGAAGCGCCCGATGCGGATGCCGTACAACCCGCCGGCCAATGCACCCTCGCGGTCGAACACCTC
>JBKJMH010000304.1:0-6978 GCA_046596625.1 Vicinamibacterales bacterium
ACAGACCACAACGTCCGCGAGACGCTGCGCATTACGGATCGCGCCTATATTGTGCACGGCGGCGCGATCTTCAAGAGCGGCACGCCCGAAAGCCTTGCGGCCGATGAAGACGTCCGCCGGATTTATCTCGGGACCGACTTCCGATTGGACTAAAATCGGGTCTAGTAATTGCATCAGCTGAGGCGGGCCGCGGATGACCGCACTTCGGTGCGGGTCGGCTCATTCAGACAACTCGTTCACGCAACAACACTTAGCTGACGCGCGCTGCGGTCCAATGGGTATTCAGCAGAAACTTCACACCAGACTCGTCCAGAAGCTCATTCTGACGCCGTCGCTGCAGCAGGCGATCAAGCTGCTGCCGATGTCAACACTCGAGCTTTCTGACCTTCTCAACCAGGAGATGGTCGAGAACCCCATGCTCGAGGAGGTGCCGACCGAGGAGCTGCAGCCGGCCGAGGCCACGCAGACGCAGGAAAAACCCGACACCGATCAGCAGGCGAACAAGACCGACACCTGGGACGACCAGGATTACGAGTACTTCTTCGGCGACTACCTGGACGACGGTTACCGTCCGCGGGCGCCGCAGGAAGTGAAGGAACTGCCGCCGATCGAGAACACGCTGTCGACGTCGAGTTCGCTGTCGGACCACTTGATGTGGCAGCTCTCGATGCAGACCGACGATGCGCTGACGCGGGAGATCGGCACGGCGATCATCGGCAATCTCGATGACGACGGTTCCCTGGTGGCCTCGCTCGAGGAGCTGGCGTCCATGGGGCCGTGGCAGAGTCCCGATGTCGAACGCTCGCTGCGCCTGGTCCAGAGCTTCGATCCGACCGGCGTGGCCGCGCGCGACCTGCAGGAATGCCTGCTGTTGCAGCTGCGTCGCCTCGGTCTCGAGAACACGCCCACCGAGAAGATCGTCACCGAGCACCTGCGCCTCCTCCAGAATCACCAGGTTCCCGAAATCGCCCGCAAGATGGGGATGACCATCGAGGACCTGAAGGAGCACATCGAGGTCATCCGGCATCTCGATCCGAAGCCAGGCAGCCGCTACAACCCGAGCCAGTCGCAGTACGTCATCCCGGACGTCTACGTCATCAAGGTGGAAGACCAGTACGTGGCCGCCCTGAATGAAGACGGCCTGCCGCAGATGCGAATCAGCCCGGTCTACCGTCGCTTACTGGACAAGAACGGCGAGAACTCAGACGAGACACGCGCCTACGTCAAGGACAAATTCCGGTCGGCGTTGTGGCTGATCAAGTCGGTGGAGCAGCGGCAGAAGACCATTCACAAGGTCGCCACCAGCATCATCAATTTCCAGCGCGACTTCCTCGATCAGGGCATCGAACATCTCCGGCCGCTGGTGCTTCGCGACGTGGCGAACGACATCGGCATGCACGAATCGACGGTCAGCCGGGTCGTGACGAACAAGTACATGCACACGCCGCAAGGCGTGTTCGAAATGAAGTACTTCTTCCACAGCGGCATCAGCAGCCAGTACGGCGACAACGTCTCATCCGTCACCATCAAGCAGCGCATCCGCAAGATCATCGAGAATGAAGACCCCCGTAAGCCACTCAGCGACTCGAAGATCGTCAGCATCCTGCAGCGTGAAGGCCTCGAACTCGCGCGACGCACGATTGCCAAGTATCGGGAAGAGCTGAAGATACCCACGTCGAACCAGCGCAAGGTTCTCTACTAATCCGATTCACCCCGTGTGCGCGCCCCAGTGGCGCGCACACGTTTTGTACGGACAGACTGCGACTATGCGACTCGAGCTCACAGGACGACAGATCGACATCACCGACGGCATGCGCCGGATCATCGACACGAAGCTCGCCAAACTCGAGCGCTTCATGAACCACGCGGCGCTTTCGGCGCAGGTCATCATCACGCGCGAGAAGGCCGGACATCGCGCCGATGTCACGCTGCATGCGCGCGGCGAGCGCTTCCTGCACGGCGACGGCCGCGGCGAGAGCGTCGCCACCGCGATGGCCGAGGCCGTCGACAAGATTGCGCAGCAGGCCCACAAGTTGAAGGGGAAGCTCGAGGGGCGCAAGCGTAAAGCGGCCAAAGAGGCGCCGCTGCCGATTGAGGTGGCCGATCCTGAGCTGCCGCGTCCCCCCGCGAGCCGCAGCCGCGTGAAGATGCCGCCCATCCTCAAGGCCAGGCGGCAGACCATCCGGACGATGACCGTCAGCGCCGCCGCCACGCAGTTGGACGGTGGCGAAGGCGTCGTGCTGTTCCTTGATGCCGAGACCGAGCGGATTGCAGTAGTCTATCGGACACCCGGCGGCGACCTGACGCTCATCGAAACCAAACCGTAGCACGCCGTTCAGCAGACCAGCCCGGCGGCGCACCGTGCCGCTGCGCCGGTTCATTCTCATGTCCCAGAGTTCAAGCGTCGCCGTGGGCACGCTTCTGCAAGGCTTGTCGGAGCATGCCGGCCTGACGCTCGACCTCCTGGCCGGCGCGGGTGGGCTGGAGCGCCGCATCACCAGCCCCCACGTGCAGAAGACCGGACTCGCACTCGCGGGGTTCGACGAGTACCTGCAACCGGGCCGCGTCCTGATCTTCGGCGAGAGCGAAATCCGCTTTCTGGAGAGCCTCAGCACCGAGGCCAGGCTGCTCGCGCTTCAGGCTGCGCTCCATCACGACTTTCCCTGCATCCTGATCACCGGCGGATTCGCCCCGCCAACTGAACTGCCGCTCGAAGCGGAACGGGCTGGCCTGCCGCTGCTGCACACCCTCACCGCGACCCCGACCGCCATTGCCAGGCTGAGTGCCTGGCTGGACGATGCGCTCGCCGAGCGGACAGTCGAGCACGGCGTGCTGCTCGACGTGCTCGGGCTTGGCGTCCTGCTGACCGGAGACAGCGGCATCGGCAAGAGCGAATGTGCACTCGACCTGGTCGTGCGCGGCCATCGCCTGGTCGCCGATGATACGGTGGACGTGAAGCGGCCCTCGGACACGGTGCTGATTGGCAGTGGCCGCGAACTGACCCGCAACCACATGGAACTGCGTGGTCTGGGCATCATCAACGTGCGCGAACTGTTCGGGGTGTCGTCCACTCGCTCCTCGAAGCGCATCGAACTGGTCGTCCATCTGGAACGGTGGGAAGTCGGCCGCGAATACGATCGCCTCGGCATCGACGACGCGTTCTTCGACCTGCTGGGCGTCCGCATCCCGCTCATCCGGATGCCCGTGGCGCCGGGCCGCAACATCGCTATCCTCGTCGAGGTGGCAGCCCGGAACCAACTCCTGCGGGCGCGCGGACACCACGCGGCGCGGCTCCTGGCCGAACGATTGAAACAGGCGCTGCTGAACGGGCAGCCCGACGTCGTACCGCTCGCTGACGATGAAGACGACGACAGTGAACACGGAGACCCTCAGTGAAGTCACGCCGGTCAGCCGCGAGCCAGAGCCGTGCGGCCGCGGCCAAACAGCCGTTCATTATCGTGACGGGTCTGTCGGGCTCCGGGAAGTCGCAGGCGATCCGGGCCCTCGAGGATCTCGGCTACTTCTGCGTCGACAACCTGCCGTCTGCCCTCATCCCGACGCTGGCGCAACTCGCCGTCCGCGGCGGGTTCGAGAAGGCCGCCATCGTGGCCGACGTCCGCGAGCAGCGGTTCCTCACCACGTTCCCCTCGGTCTTCCGCCGCCTGCGCACGATGGCGCGGCTGAATCCGGTGCTGATTTTCCTCGACGCGAGCAACGAGTCGCTGGTGCGTCGTTTCAGTGAAACACGCCGGCCGCATCCTATGGGACGCGACAAGTCCGTGCTCGAAGGCATCCTCGAAGAGCGCGAGGTGATGGCTCCGGTTCGTGCCCTGGCCGACGAGGTTGTCGATACGTCGGACATGACCGTGCACGAACTGCGGCAGTTCTTCATGGGGCTGTCGCGCGATCGGGTCCGTGCGCCACTCGTGGTGAACCTGGTCAGCTTCGGATTCAAGCACGGCGTGCCCGTGGACGCCGACCTGATGTTCGACGTGCGCTGCCTGCCGAACCCGCACTTCGTCCCGACGCTGCGCCTCCGCACCGGACGCGACCAGGCAGTGGCATCGTTCATCCTGCGCGATCCGTCGTCGCGCGCCTTCATCGACAAGCTCGAGGAGTATGTGCGGTTCACGCTGCCGTACTACGTCAGCGAAGGAAAGAGCTACCTCACCATCGCGATCGGCTGCACCGGCGGACGACACCGCTCGGTGATGCTCGCGGAACGGCTGGGACGGGCGCTGGCCAACGTGCCCGATACCCGCACGCGCGTGAAGCATCGCGACATCCGCCGGAGCACGAAATGATCGGTGTTGTCGTCGTCACTCACGGCCAACTCGCCACCGAACTGGTCAACGCCGCCGAGATGATTGTGGGCGATCTCCCGCAGTTCACCGCCGTGTCGATCGGTTGGCACGAAGATGTGAACGACGCCCGCGAGGACATCGTCCAGGCAATCGAGCGGGTGCGGGCCGACGCCGGCGTGCTCATCCTCACGGACATGTTCGGCGGCACGCCGTCGAATCTCGGCATGACCTTCCTCGAGGCCGACAAGGTGGAGGTCATCACCGGGGTGAACCTGCCCATGCTGATCAAGCTGGCCTCGATGAAGGAGGCGAGCAACCTGCTCGTCGTGGCCCGCGAGATGCGCGATGATGGACGGAACGCCATCTGGGTCGCGTCCGACCTGCTGCGTGGCGAAAAGGCGCCATGACCTCGCGCTCGGTCACCATCGTCAACCAACTGGGCATGCACGCCAGGGCTGCGGCCAAATTCGTCCATGCGGCGGCGACGTTCCAATCGCGCATTCGCGTCCGTCGTCGCGAGCACGAGATGGACGGCAAGAGCATCATGGGGCTGCTTCTGCTGGCGGCAGCCAGGGGTACGGTCATCGCCATCAGTGCCGACGGCCCCGACGAAGCGCGCGCCGTCGCAGAACTGACGGCGTTGGTCGCCAGCGGCTTCGGCGAGGTCACATGCAACGCCTGAAGGGGATCGGCGTCTCGCCGGGCGTCGTCTGCGGCCGGGCTGTCGTGCTGATGCAGCGGGCGCAGGTGCTGCGCTACCGGGTCGCACCCGAGCGGATTGCCGACGAAATGGCACGCCTCGACCAGAGCCGCCTGCGATCGCGACAACAACTGCGGGACATCCGTGCGCGCGTCGCGCGGCGCCGCGGTCCGGAACTCGCCGCGCTGTTCGACGCGCAGCTGCTGATGCTCGACGACCCGATGCTCGTGCCGCGGGCAGAGGCACTGATGCGCGAGACCCTGGTCAATGCCGAGTGGGCCGTCCAGCAGGTCTTCGACGAGTTCAGCGCGATTTTCGACGAAATCGCCGACCCCTATCTTCGGGAACGCAAGGGTGATGTCGCTGACCTCGTCGGACGTCTGAAGATGAATCTCCGGCAGGACGTCTCGACACCACGTGACCTGCTGAGCGCGCTCGAGGAAGCGTCGGTGCTGATTGCCGATGAACTGACGCCATCGCTCGCGGCACAGGTCGACTGGACCAAGGTCCGTGGGTTCGCGACCGACGCAGGCAGCCGGACGTATCACACGGCCATCCTCGCTCGCTCGCTCGAGGTGCCAGCTGTCGTTGGCCTGCACTGCGCGGTCGAGCGGATTCAGCCCGGCCAGATGATCGTCATCGACGGCACTGCGAACGAGATCATCATCGATCCCGATGCGCAGACGCTGGCCCTCGCCGAGGACGCGTCGACCGACCACCTCCCGGCCCGTCACAATGACGGCGAGCGCAGGCGTCCGGCAACCACCGCCGACGGCGTCCGCATCACCCTCGACGCCAACATCGAATTCGCCGACGACCTCGCCCACGCGCGCTACGCCGGCGCCGAGGGGATTGGCCTGTATCGCTCGGAATTCCTGCTGACGAATCACCGCGCGCTCCCCACGGAAGACCAGCAGTACGAGATCTATCGCCGGATGCTGGAAGGGATGGCGCCAGGGACCGTCACCGTGCGCACGTTCGACGTGGACGAAGACCAAATGGCCATGCGGTCCACTGACCCGACGCTCGGCGGCAGCTGGATTTCCGAGGAAGAGCGGGGAAGCCGGCAAGGGTTGCGCGGTCTGCGCCTCAGCCTGACTCGCCCGGAACTGTTCCGGACCCAGCTGCGGGCGCTCCTGCGTGCCGCCCGTCACGGGTCGCTACGCATCATGTTCCCGTTCGTCTCTGGAGTGGAGCAGGTGCGCAGTGCGCGCCAGCTGGTGGCGGAGGCCGCCGCCAATCTCGCCGCGCGCGGCATCGACGTGCCCGACGTCCCAATCGGGGTGATGATCGAGATTCCGGCCGCCGCGTACACCGCCGACCTGCTGGCGCGCGAGGTCGACTTCTTCACCATCGGCACGAACGATTTGATCCAGTACTGCCTGGCGGTTGACCGGGTGGACGAGCGGGTGTCGCGACTCTACGAACCGCTGCATCCGGCCATCCTGCGCGTCATCCTGATGGTGAGGCGCGCGGCCGCACGGGCACGCATTCCGGTGTCGCTGTGCGGCGAGATGGCGTCGGACCCGGCGCTGCTGACGCTACTGGTCGGACTCGGGTTGACGGAATTCAGTATGACGCCTGGCGCAATCGGCGTGGCGAAACAGGTTTTATCCGAACTCCGGAGCGATGACCTGCGCGCGCTCGCGCGGCGCGTCCTGCGGCTCCAGACAGTCGACGAAATCGAACAGGAACTGCTGGCGGCCCTGGGCCGATACAGCATCAGGTGACGGAGGACTGAGAGTGACGACCAGCCAAGTGACGCGTGTGGAGAAGCCCTGGGGGTACGAGCTTCATTGGGCGAAGACGGATCGCTACGTCGGCAAGTTGATCCACATCAACGCGGGCCACGCCCTGAGCCTCCAGTACCACAACCTGAAGGACGAGACGATCTACCTGCAGACGGGGAAGATGCTCTACGAGATCGAAATCGACGGCGTGCTCACACAGCGCGAGATGCTGCCGGGCGACGCC
>JBKJMH010000153.1:0-39464 GCA_046596625.1 Vicinamibacterales bacterium
CGGGCCCATAGCTCAACGGTTAGAGCCGCCGGCTCATAACCGGCCTGTTCCAGGTTCGAATCCTGGTGGGCCCACCATACGCACGAGGCGGAGCGCGGCGTTGGTCGCGCCGTTCAGATTGGAACGCCACGCCGTGTTCGACGAGTCACAGAAGAGGGGTGCCGGAACGGTCACGATGACAACAGCACGGACGTCACGGCCTGCTCAATCGCACGCGTTCATCGTTGGTGGCATCATGCCGCCCGCGCAGCCCCGGCACTTGCGTGCCGGGGCTTTTTTTATGCCTGCGTCACCCGACGCACGGGCGCACCGGACCTCACGACATGCATGCAGATATTGAACGGCTGATCGCACTCCAGGAGATCGACTCGTCGACCAGGGACGCCGAACACAAGCTCGGGGCTGAATCGGCCCGGATCACGGCCCTCGACAGTCGGCTGGCTGCGGCGGCCGCAAAGGTGGGGGCGGCCAGGGAGAGTATCGCGCAAAACGGCGCGACGCGCCGCGAGATCGAGAAGGACGTCGCCCTGCATCAGGGGCGCCTGTCGAAATTCCGCGAACAGGGGATGAACGTCAAGACGAACCAGGAATACCACGCCATCCAGCACGAGATCGCGTTCGCCCAGAACGAAATCAAGGTGCACGAAGACCGGATGCTCGAGCGGATGATGGAACTCGACGAGTTGAACGCCGCCCTTAAAACCGCCGAGACGGAGCTGGCATCGACCCAGGCGAGCGTGGAGTCCGAGAAGGTTGCCATCGTGACGGAACACGACATGCTCCGCAACCGTGTCGAGGCACTCCAGGCCGAGCGCACCGGCGTTGTCTCCAGCCTGTCGAACGAGGCGCTCGGTATGTTCGAGCGGATTTCAGGCCGCCGCAACGGTATCGCGATGTCGGAGGCGAAGGACGGCGTCTGCACGCTGTGCCACGTGCGCCTCCGGCCGCAGGTATTCAACACCGTGCGACGCAACGACGCGATCCTGCAGTGCGATCACTGTAATCGCATCCTCTACTTCGTGCCGCCGCCGGCGGTCACGCCCATGCCGTAGGCCGGGCGCTCAGGCGGGAGGCGCGGGCATGATGGCGCCAGCGATACGGCCCGCTGCGGCGCCATCGCGACGGTACGAGCAGAGCACCTCGTGACTGGCCGTACAGAGCCGCGCACCAAAGATCTGCTCCGCCGGCGCGCCGGCCAGGCGCAACTGCTCGTGCGCGCACGCCCACCCGTCGAAGAAGGCATGGCCCGGTCGCCGTTCGGTCGCCAGCCCAGGCATCGGCGGGTTGCCGGCGTCCACGCTGGGCGAAGACACGAACCATCGCGTCAACGCATCCCTCGCCCATCCCCCGGTGTCGAAGGCGACCTGCACATCCGGCCCCACCTCGTAGCAACAGGCGCCAACCGACGGCCCGATAGCGACGACCAGGTCCGCCGGATTCGAGCCGTAGGTCTCGGTCATCGCCGCGATCGCAAGTCGCGGCACGCCCTGCGCAAGACCGCGCCAGCCCGCATGCGCGGCCGCGACCACGCCGAGGCGCCGGTCGGCCACCAGCAGCGGCACGCAGTCCGCGCCCTGCACGGCAATGACGCGCGGCGCGTCCCGCGCCAGCAGTATGTCCGCTTCCGGAAGGACCGTCTGTGCCTCGCGCGGCAGCGCGTCGGCCACGACGACCCCGGCGCGGTGCACCTGCTGGAGACGCACGAGTTCGGCAGCCGTGGCGCCGAACGCCGCCGCCACGTCGGTCCACGCCCCTCTCGCCGCGCGATGTTCACCGAGCGGCCACGGACGGCTGGTGAAGAGATGGGGGGCGATGTCTTCGAGAGGCAGGCAGACCAGCGCCGGTCCGAATCCTGTGTGGCGCCACTCGAAGGCGGCGCTGGGGGGCGGCAGGATCATGTTCGCGTGTCCACCATCATCGGCCTCGGCATCGACGCCACGGACATCCCGCGCATCGTCAGCACGATTGAACGCTACGGTGAGCTCTTTCATCCAGCGATTTTCATCGCCGGGGAGATCACGTACTGCCAGCGTCGCCGCGAATCGGCTGTTCATTTTGCCGGACGCTTCGCCGCGAAGGACGCGGCGATGAAGGCACTCGGATAGCCTTGCGATCGCGCAGGTTATGCTCCTCGCCCGCTCGCCGCCGGTAACGGGTGTTGGCGCCGCGCGCCCGCACCAGGCCCCACCTGCCCCGCTGCTTCCACACGCCGCGCCCACAACCGACGATCCCGCACACGTTTACAGACACACCAGCGATTCGGGCGCCAGCGGTACCCAGCTTGATGTGCAGTCACGCGTCCGCAACCCCGCGGCGCCGCGCGCCGCATCCAGGAAGGAGCGTGTTTCGTGATCATCAAGATTTCGCCGAACGACAAGGGCAACCCGCCCGGCAAGCTCGCCGACGCCGAACTGCACTTCACCGACGGTCCGCTGGAGGGACTCAAGCTGATCGGCTTCGCGATCTGGGAACGGCGGGGTGGGGGTGGAGGGCGCAACGTCACGTTCCCGGCGCGCCAGTACAGCGTGGCCGGTGAACGCCGCAGCTACGCACTGCTTCGGCCGATCGTCGACTCGACCGCGCAGGACAAGATTCGCGATCTCATCCTCGAGGCGTTCTCGGAGTTCGAGGAACGGGCGGCGATCGCGTCGTGAGGGAACGGGTGGGACCAGCGGTCAGACCATCGGCAGGAGGCGCGCGTTCTCCTGCGCCCGCTTCGGCGGCAGCGTCCATTCGGCGCGAGTCGACTTCTCGAACTCGCTCCGGAAGAACGACTCCTTCATGCCGCCGTCGATGATGTCCCACGGCAGCAACGGGTCCTTGCTGCGGTCGCGGAAGATGAAGAAGTTGGCGTCGACGCCGGCTTCTTCCACGGCGGCACGCCAGTCCTGGCCGTTCCGCTCCGCGGCTTCGATCGCCGGCGCGACGCGGCGGTCGCCCAGCGAGAGCAGCGCCTGGTAGTACGAATGCCGTTCGGACTTGATGTTGAAGTAGACGTTGTCGATGCCGGCCATCAGCGAACGCAGCCGCTTGATCTTGCGGTCGGTAATCGCCGGGTCCTCCATCGGGAGCCACTGGTAGGCGGTGCCCGGCTTCGGAATGAGGGGGTTCACGCTGCCGACGATCTTGCCGACATGCCCCTTCGGTCGCGCGTACTTCATCATGATGTCGCGCAGTTGCACCGTCAGGTCACGAATGCCGACAAGGTCGTCGTCGGTTTCCGTAGGCAGCCCGATCATGTAGTACAGCTTCAGGTTCTCGATGCCGTTCCTGAAGATCAGGTCGGCGCGATCGAGGATCTCGTCGTTCGTCACGGTCTTGTTGATGACGCGGCGCATGCGGTCGGAGCCGGCCTCGGGCGCGATGGTGATGCTCTTCTCACCGCTGTCGTGAAGCATCTTCACGATCGGATCGGTGAGATCGTCGAGACGCAGCGATGCCGGACTGATCTGGTAGCCCATCTCGAGCAGGCCGGAGAGAATCCGCTCGATCTCGGGGTGGTCGCACAACGCGATCGACACGAGCCCGACGCGCGACGCATGCTGCCTGGCGTTCCGGGCAAGTTCGAGGATCCGATCCGCAGGGAACGATCGCACCGGCAGGTAGTTATAGCCGGCCCAGCAGAAGCGGCACAGGTTGGCACAGCCTCGCACCACTTCCACCAGGAAGCGCGAACCGAACTCGGTGTCGGGCGTAAAGATGCCGGTGGCGGGCGGGTCGACCGCGTCGGTGCCCTTCAGCGCCGCCTTGCGCACCGGCACAGGCGCGTTCGTTCCCGGCAACGGCACGTACTCGGTCAGCAGCCCGCTCGGATCGTATCGCGGCTCGTAGAAGGAGGGAATGTAGAAGCCGCGCTCCTGTGCCAGCGCCAGCAGCAGCGCCTCACGTCCGGTCGACTCGCGGAACGCCCGCTCGAGCGACGGGATCAGCACCTCGGCCTCCCCCGCGGCGATGACGTCGGCAAACGGCGCCAGCGGTTCGGGGTTCACGAACGTCACGGCCCCGCCGACGACGATCAGCGGATCGCGCGTGGTGCGCTCGGTCGCATACCGCTTGATGCCGGCAAGCCGCAGCAGCGTGAGGATGTTGACGTAGTCCCACTCGAACGACACCGAGAAGGCGAACACGTCGAACTCGTTCACCGGCGTCTGCGACTCGAGCGTCACGAGCGGCGTTCCCGCCGCAAGCTGCGCCGCCAGCTCCTGCTTGGGCGGCAGGAACACGCGCTCGCAGACGATGTCGGGCTGGTCGTTGAAGAGCCGGTACACGGTCTGGAAGCCCAGGTTGGACATGCCAACCCAGTAGGTGTTCGGGAAGGCCAGCGCAATGCGCAGCCGTCCACCGTGCGGCTTACGGATGTAGCCGACTTCCTTGGAAAGGATATCCAGTGCGCGTTCGCGCTGTTGCCAGGACTTCATGGGTGCCGGTAGATCTGGTTAACCCAGCAGTGGATGACGTGCCACCTGGCTCATCATCCCGATGCCGAACGGTCCGGGCGCTAACGCTGCGACGTCGGCGTTCCCGGGTGCCGTGGATCTTTCTACTCTACCACCGCCAGCAGCAGCGGACCGGTCGTGCTGTGTCTGGGCCGCGCTCAGCCTTCCTGCCGGCGCAGGAAGGCGGGCACGTCGAACGCGCTATTCAGGTCGAGGTCGTTGTCACCAGACAGCTCGCTGCCGCCGGCCGAACCCGAGCCGCTGCCGAGCGACGGCAGGTCGACGATCCCGCGGCGTCCACCGATGGCGACCTTGCCTGACGCGAATCGCTCCGCCGCCGCGCCCGTGGCGACCCCCGGCAGTTCGATGCGGCGCGCCACCTCGGCGTAGTGCTTCATGTCGATCGGGGTTTGCGCCCCTGGGCTGATCTGGCGGACGTATCCGCCGGGTCCGAAGCCCGTGGCGATGACAGTGATCTTGACCTTGCCGACGAGCGTCGGGTCGACCACGGCGCCAAAGATGATATTCGCGTCCTCATCGGCCGCTTCCTGGACGATGGTCGAGGCATCGCTCACCTCGACCAGCGACAGGTCCGGACCACCGGTGATGTTGATGATGACGCCGCGGGCGCCGTTCACCGACGCGCCCTCGAGCAGCGGACTCGAAATCGCCCTCCGTGCCGCCTCGATGGCACGCCCCTCACCTTCCGCCACGCCGGTGCCCATCATCGCCAGACCCATGCCGGACATGATGGTCTTCACGTCGGCGAAGTCGAGGTTGATGAGACCCGGAACGAGGATCAGATCCGAGATCCCCTGGATCGCCTGTCGCAACACATCGTCCGCCGTGCAGAACGCCTCGGTGAGCGGCGTCGCACGGTCGATGATCGCGAGCAGGCGCTCGTTCGGAATCGTGATGATCGTGTCGACGCAGTCGCGCAGCGCCTCGAGGCCGCGTTCGGCCTGGAGCTGTCGCTTCTTGCCCTCGAACTTGAACGGCTTGGTCACCACGGCCACCGTCAGCGCGCCGAGTTCGCTGGCGAGGCTCGCGATGATGGGCGCGGCACCCGTGCCGGTGCCGCCGCCGAGCCCGGTGGTCACGAAGATCATGTCGGCGCCGTCGAGCGCCTGGATGATCTTGTCGGTGTCCTCGAGCGCGGCGTTCTTGCCGACGTTCGGGTCGGCACCGGCGCCGAGGCCCTTTGTCAGCTTCGATCCGATCTGCAGCTTCACCGACGCGGCGTTGGTCTTCAACGCCTGCAGGTCGGTGTTCGCCACGATGAACTCGACGCCGTCGAAGCCAGCACGCACCATGCGGTTCACGGCGTTGCCGCCGCCACCGCCGACGCCGATGACCTTGATCCTCGCGCCCGAAAAGGCTTCTTCGTCGAGGCGAAGTCGCAGCCGATCTTCCGGCATGCCGTGCATTAGGTCACCCCGCAGGTTGTACTCGGACATTCGTCCACTCCCTCGTGAATTAGAAGAATTCCCTGAACAGGCCGCGCAGCCGGCCGGCAACTCGAACCAGTGCGCCGGCTCCGACCGGAGACCGCGCGCCCTCACCAATCGCATTGCGATAGCCGTACAGCACCAGGCCGACGCCAGTGGCGAAGGTCGGGCTGTTGACGTGATCGGCGAGGCCGCCCACGCCGGTCGGGCACCCCCGACGGATCGGCAGGTCGAAAATCTGTTCCGCAATCTCCGGCATGCCATCGAGAATGGCGCCGCCACCGGTGAGCACGATGCCCGAGTTCAGGCTCTTCTCGTAGCCCGCTCGCCGGATCTCGTCCCACACCAGGTGAAAGATCTCCTCCGCCCGCGGCTGCAGGATCTCCGAGAGGATACGGCGCGCCATCACCCGCGGCTTGCGCCCACCGACACTCGCGACCTCCATGGTCTCGTCTTCGTCGACCATCGCCGACAGCGCGCAGCCGCACTTGCGCTTGATCTTCTCCGCGTCCGGCACCGGCGTGCGCAGGCCGACCGCAATATCGTTTGTGAAGTGGTCGCCACCGACGGCGATTACCGCGGTGTGCCAGAGGCTGCCGCGCTCGTAGATGGCAATGTCGGTCGTACCGCCGCCGATGTCGACCAGCGCCACGCCGAGTTCCTTCTCGTCCGCCGTCAGCACCGACTCGCTCGCCGCCAACTGCTCGACCACGGTCTCGGCGACGTTCACGCCGGCGCGGTTGACGCACGCCACGATGTTCTGGGTCGAGCTCTGGTTGCCGGTGATGATGTGGACATTCACCTCGAGGCGAGCCCCGGTCATCCCCACCGGTGCCCCGATCCCGTCCTGCTCGTCGACGACGAAGTCCTGCGGCAGCACGTGCAGGATTTCGCGCCCGGTCGGCAGCGACACGGCCTTGGCTGCATCGATGGCGCGTCTGACGTCCTCCTTCGTGATCTCCCGGTTCTTCCCGGCCACAGCAATCACACCGCGGCTGTTGAAGCCCTTGATGTGCGGTCCAGACAGGGCGAGATGCACGGAGTCGATCTCCACCCCCGCCATCAGCTCGGCCTCTTCGATGGCCTTCTTGATCGAATCGACCGCCGCCTCGAGGTTCACCACGACACCGCGGCGGATGCCCCGCGACTCCGCGACCCCGAGCCCGACGATGTCGAGTCCCTCTCCGTCGAGAACCTCGCCAACCACCGCGGTCACCTTCGAGGTGCCTACGTCCAGGCCGACCAGATACCGTTCTTTACGCGCCACTCTGCCTCCGGTGCTGCTTCATCACTGCTGCTCGGCGTCGTTCACGGAACTGACCTTCGGGTGGCCCGCCCGCAGCGCACCCGTCTTGCCAAGCGGCCGCACATAGACGCGGCCATCGAAACGCAGGTCGACGTAGTCGATCTCGGGCACGCGCTGATGCAACGCCGTCGAGAGCGACAGGTAGGACTCCACACGTTCGAGAAAGTGATCGTCGCCGACACGCAATTCCGCCGTGTCGTCGTTCAGCAGGATGATGACGTTGTGCACGTCGGACACATCGACCTGCGACAGTCGCTCGGCAATGGCCGGATTCTGCCTGAGCGCCATGATCAGGCGGGCCGCCATTGCGCCTCGAGCAGTGTCGGCCGCGTCGTTCCCCTTCCCGAATCCGTCGACAATCGGCAGGTCGAGGTTCGCGTACTGCGGACCATAGGCATCGATGGCCACCCCCCGCTCGTCGACGAGGGAAAGCCGACCGCCCTTCCGGCCAATGGCAATGGGCGTGCGCTCGCGCACCACCACCTCGACTGTCGATGGCAGCGCGCGGCGGAACGACGCGTCCTCGATCCAGGGTGACTCCAGCAATCGGCTCCGCCACGCCTCGAGGTCGGCGGACAGGAGGTTCTCGCCGTGCAGGCCGCCGAGCAGCGCGCGCACCGCCTGGGCCGGCAGCCGCTGGTTACCGCTCATGACGATGTGGTCGATGCGGAGCAGCGGTGACGTCGACACGAACGTCGACACCCGCGCCGCAGCGAACAGCACGAGCGCCAGCAGCACGCTGTACTTCGTCCCGACGACGGCCACACTGCGCCATGCGGCGCGCCGGCGCCCCGGCTTGACGTGGGCGCGATGGAAGCGGCGATCGGCAGAGACCGCAACCGGAGTCATGACGTCGCCTCTGTCACGCGGGGCGTGCTGACTCGGCGGTCGAGCAGTGCCACCAACTGGTCGGGCACGCTCGCGATGGAGCCGGCACCGAGCGTAATCACCACATCACCGGGCTGTGCCAGTCGCGCCAGGGCAGGCGCGACGTCAGCCAGACGGGGAACCACGTCGACCGGTGCGGCAATCTGCGTCCGGATGCGCGCGGCGAGCGCAGCGAGCGTCACGCCGGGAATGACGTCCTCGCCTGCAGCATAGATGTCAGTCAGGACGACCACGTCGGCACCCGCCATCGAGGGCCCGAAGGCATCGAACAACGCCTGCGTCCGGGAGAACCGATGTGGCTGGAACGCAATCACGATCCGCCGGTTCAGCGCGCGGGCCGCTGCGAGCACGGCAGCAATTTCGGTCGGGTGATGGCCGTAGTCGTCCACGACCAGGATGCCGCGCGGTTCGCCGCGAACATCGAAGCGGCGTTCCGCCCCCTTGAACTCGTTCAGCCCCGGTGCCATCCGCTCGAACGGAATGCCCAGTTCCAGGCCCACCGCGACGGTGGCCAACGCGTTCAGCAAGTTGTGATGCCCGGGCACGTTCAGCTCCAGGTGCCCCAGTGTGGCGAGCGTCATCTCCGCATCGTCCGAACGACGGGCGCGACGCTTGACGGTGGCCGTCACACGCATCGGCCCGAGGACGACGTCGGTGGCCGTCACGTCGGCCGCGTCGGATATGCCGTAGGTCACGACACGCCGGGTCATCCGCCCAGTCACGGCAGCGAGATGGGCGTCGTCGGCACAGCAGACCACGGCGCCGAAGAAAGGCACCTTGTTGGCGAAGTCGACGAACGCTTGTCGGAGATCGTCGAAACTGCCGTAGTTCTCCAGGTGTTCGTAGTCGATGTTCGTAATCACCGCCACCGTGGGCAACAGTTTCAGGAACGACCGATCGCTCTCGTCGGCCTCGGCCACCATCAGTTCTCCGCGTCCAAGCCGGGCGTTGCTGCCGAACGCGCTCAGGCGTCCGCCAATCACTGCCGTCGGGTCGAGTCCCGCTCGCTCAAGCGCGAGCGCGATCATCGACGTCGTCGTGGTCTTGCCGTGCGCACCCGCCACTGCGATGGCGTACCGCAGCCGCATCAGTTCGGCCAGCATCTCCGCCCGGGGAATCACCGGAATCTCGCGTCGGGTTGCCTCGACCACTTCCGGGTTCGTCGACTTCACAGCCGACGAGATCACCACGACATCAGCGCTGCCGACGTGCTGCGCGGCATGACCGATGTGCACCGTGGCGCCGAGCGACTGCAGGCGATCGGTGACGGCAGACTGCTTCTCGTCCGAGCCGGTCACCACGTACTCGAGGTTGGCGAGCAACTCGGCGATCCCGCTCATGCCGCTACCGCCAATGCCGACGAAGTGAACGCGGCGCGTCCGTCCTAGCACGTGCCCTCCATTCCTGCGTCTGCCTTCATCGGCTGCCTCACCACGTCACCATGTCCACCGCTGCCAGTCCATCTGCGCCTAACGTCCAACCAGCGCAACTGCACGGTCGACGATCACGCGGGCCGCATCCGGCCGCGCCAGCGCCCGGGCCGCCGCGCTCATGCGCGTTCTGGCTTCCGCGTCGTTCAGCAGGCTGGCGATGCGGTCGGCTAGCGCCGGCCCCGTCGCGTCCTGCTGCAGCATCACTTCCGCGGCACCCGTCGATGCCAGCGCCTCGGCGTTCTTGCGCTGGTGGTCGTCGGTGGCGGTCGGCAGCGGAATTAGGATCGACGGCTTTCCAGCTGCTGTCAGTTCCGCCAACGTCGTTGCCCCCGCGCGGCAGACCGCGAGGTCCGCCTGCCCGAGCCGTACGCCCATGTCGTAGAGGAATGCTTCGACCGTCGCCGTCAGGCCGGCCGCCGCATACCCCTGTCGCACCATCTCCACATCTCGCTCACCGGTCTGATGGGTGATTCGCAATGCACGACCCAACCTGGCCAGCGCAGGAGCCGCCGCCACCATGGCGACGTTGATCGCATGCGCGCCCTGTGACCCGCCGAAGACCAGCAGGTGCACGCCTGGCTCGCGCGCGCCCGCCCCTGCCTCCTGTCGATCCAGGAACTCCGCCCGCACCGGGTTCCCACTCACGAACGCCGTGCTCCCGAAGAAGCTCCGCGTCGACTCGTAGGTCACCGCCGCGGCTTTCACCACTCGCCCCAGCAGCCGGTTCGTCAGCCCCGGCACCGCGTTCTGCTCCAGCAGCATCGTCGGCACGCCGCGCATCGCCGCCGTCAGCACCACGGGACCCGAGCTGTAGCCGCCGACACCGATCACCAGGTCGGGCCGCCGCCGCGACACGATGCGCCAGGCATCGCGCATGCCGAGCGGGATCAACGACGCGCCGCGGGCGCGGTCGGCCATCGACTTCCCCTTCAATCCGCCGCTCCGAATCGTGTCCAGCTCGAACCCTTCACGAGGTACGACCCTGAACTCGATGCCCTGCTCCGTCCCCGCGAACGTCACCGTCGAGCCTGGACGCCGCGTCAGCAGTTCCCGCGCAACTGCGACGCCCGGGTAAAGATGTCCACCTGTCCCGCCACCGGCGATCACCACGCGGAGTCCCCTGCGCATTCCACGTCAGGCCGGCGTCGAGGCGTGCCGCGACACATTCAGCAGCACCCCCATGCCGAGCAGGTTGATCAGTAGCGACGAACCGCCCGCGCTCAGGAACGGCAGCGGGATCCCTTTCGTCGGCATCATCCCCAGCACGACACTGATGTTCACCAGCGCCTGCACGGCAATCATCGTCGTCAGGCCGAGGGCCAGGAACGACCCGAACGTGTCGGGGGCGTTCAGGGCCACGCGCAGCCCGCGCCACGTGATCACACAGAAGCAAATGAGCACGGCGGTGGCGCCAATCAGCCCGAGTTCTTCCGAAATCACCGCGTAGATGAAGTCCGAGTGCGGCTCGGGCAGGTAGAACAACTTCTGGACGCCCTGCATGAGGCCACGTCCGGTCACTCCGCCGGTGCCCACGGCGATCAGCGACTGAATCAGCTGGAAGCCATCGCCGAGCGGGTCTTCCCACGGATTGAGAAAAGCGAACAGGCGCCGGCGCCGGTAGTCGGCACCGAACATGATGAGTGCGGCGAGGGGCAGGAGCGTGAGTCCGGCCGCGGCCACGTATACGTAGCTCAGGCCCGCGGAGAACACCATCACCCCCGCGATGAGCGCCAGCGACATCGACGTCCCGAAGTCGGGCTCGAGCAGGATGAGCCCGACGAGCGCACCCACCACCAGTCCGATCGGCAGCAGCGAGTAGCCGATGTCGTTGATGCGCGTGATGCGACGCTCGAGCATCGAGGCCACAAAGAAGATGGCGGCCAGCTTCGCGAGTTCGGATGGTTGAATGCCCAGGCCTCCGATGCTGAACCACCGGCGGGCGTTGTTGATCGGCGGGCTGAACAGCACGGCCACCAGCGCCAGGCCGACGAACCCGAGGCAGGCCCAGATGAACTTATCCTGCTTGTAGAGCCGATAGTCGACGCCCATGGCGACCCACAGCACCGCCAGCCCCATGAACGCCCACATGGTCTGCTTCATCAGGAACATGTACGGCTGTTGGTAGCGCTCCATGGCGATGACAGCCGACGCGCTCCAGACCATGATGATGCTCAGGCAGACGAGTCCCACCGTCGCCAGAAACAGCACCCGGTCGGATTTGAGTTTTCTCGCCATGGTTCCTAAAGCTCAGCTCGAGAAGTTCCGAGAATTCGTGAGCGGTCAGCAGTCATCAGTCGGCCTCGGATGAAGGCACCAGCTTCGCAGACCGGGGCAGCCTGCGTTCCCAGCAGCCAATCCTTCGTCGCGAAACCGACTGATGACAGCTCACCGCTCACGGCTGTCAACGATGCCCGGCGCACGCCGGGCCCTGCACACGCTCTACGTACGGCTCTCGACGAGCCGCTGCACCGCTGCCTTGAAGCGTGCTCCGCGGTCCGCGTAATCGCGGAACATGTCGAAGCTCGCACAGGCCGGCGCCAGCACCACCACTCCCGACGGACGCGCCAGCTCGAATGCCGTCGCCACCGCTTCCTCCATCGACTCGGCGTCGCGCACCTCGATGACATCCTCGAGTGCGTTCCGCACCAGTGCCTTCGCCTCGCCAATGGCGACCACACCTTTGCCGCGACTACCAATCGGTGTCCGCAGTAATCGCAGATCGCCGCCCTTGAACTTGCCGCCGACAATGGCGACCACGCCCGACTCGAAGCTCTCGATGGAGCGGACGGCCGCCTCCACATTCGTCGCCTTCGAGTCGTTTACGAAACGGACACCCCGGAACTCGGTCACCAGTTCCATCGCGTGCTCGAGCCCACCGAACGATGCCACCGCCACCGTCATTGCTGCGGCGGTGGCCCCCGCAATCGATGCCACCGTCGCCGCCGCCATCACGTCGTCGATCAGGTGCGCCCCCAGAAGCCGGATGCTCGATACCGGCACGAGCCGCTCCGACCGACAACCTTGCCGGCTGACGATCCAGCCGCCTTCCACCACCGTTCCGTCCGCGACGCTGCCCCTCCGCGAGAAGAGCCGCCGCGTGGCCTTCGTGTTCGCCGCCAGCTGCATCGCCGGCTCGTCGTCCGCATTGAGGACGGCGATGTCGGTCACCTGCTGGTTCTCGAACACGCGCGCTTTGGCCCCTGCATAGGCCTCCACTGTGTGATGGCGATCCAGGTGGTCGGGTGAGAAGTTCAACATCACCGCCACCCAGGGCCTGAACTGCTCGATCTGTTCCAGCTGAAAGCTGCTCACCTCGATGACATGCAGCGTGTCAGCGGTCGACTCGTCGACCTGCGCGCTGATTGGCGCGCCGATGTTGCCTCCCACCGTCACCAGGAATCCGGCCTGCCGCAGCATCTCGCCCGTCAGCGCGGTGGTCGTCGACTTGCCCTTCGTTCCCGTAATCGCGATCACGCGGCCCTTCAGCCACCTGAACGCCAGCTCCACTTCGCCAATCACCGGCACACCCGCCGCTCGTGCCGCGGCGATGGCCGGAATCTCCGGCGGCACTCCCGGGCTCATCACGATCAGCTCGGCTCCGGTGAAGGTGCCGTCCGTATGACCGCCCAGTTCCAGTGCCACTCCGGCGGCCCGCAGCCTCGCGGCATCGGCTTCCGCCAAGTCCGGTCGCGCGTCGGACAGCGTGACCCGGCCGCCGCGCCGCGCCAGCAGTTCGGCCGCGGCGATTCCGCTACGCGCCGCCCCGACCACCGTGACGCGCTGGCCGCTGACCGTGAACACCGCGTGGCGCGTCTCGCTCACCGCAGCTTCAGCGTGGTCAGGCTGAAGAGCGCGAAGATGATCCCGACGATCACAAACCGCGCGTAGACCTTTGGCTCGCTCCACCCGATCAACTCGAAGTGATGGTGCAGCGGCGCCATCCTGAAGACGCGCTTTCCCGTCAACTTGAACGACGCTACCTGGATGACCACCGACAGCGCCTCGGCGACGAACACGCCGCCCACGACGACGAGCAGCAGTTCCTGCTTGATGAGCGTGGCGACTGTGGCGATCGCGGCCCCGAGCGCCAGCGAGCCAACGTCACCCATGAAGATTTCAGCGGGGTAGGCGTTGTACCAGAGGAATCCGAGCGATGCCCCGACCAGCGCTCCGCAGAACACGGTCAGTTCGGCTGACTGCGGAAACCGCACCAGCAGCAGGTAGTCGGCCAGCACCCGGTGCCCGGTCACGTAGGCCAGCGCGGTGAGAGTGGCCGCCGCAATCGCGAACGTGCTGATTGCGAGACCGTCGAGCCCGTCGGTCAGGTTCACCGCGTTCGACCACGCCACGAGCACGAACACCACGAACGGCAGGTAGAACCAGCCCAGGTCCGGGATGAGGCGCTTGAAGAACGGGAAGATGAGGCGCGTGTTGTACGCCCCCTGTTCCTGCAGCATCATCAGCACGATGCCGACGACCAGCGCCACGGCGATCTGCCACCCCATCTTGTAGCGTGGCAGCAGGCCGTGATGGTTGCGGCGCACGATCTTCAGGTAGTCGTCGGCGAAGCCGATCGCACCAAATGCCGCTGTGGTCAGCACGGCAATCCACACGTAGGCATTCGTGAGGTCGGTCCAGAGCAGCGTCGGGACGAGGGCCGCCGCCAGGATGAGCAGTCCGCCCATGGTCGGCGTGCCGGCCTTGGCGCGGTGGCTCTGCGGGCCTTCCTGCCGAATCACCTGTCCGATCTGGAATTCGCGCAGGCGACGTACCAGCCACGGACCGAGCAGCAGGCTGATGGCCAGGGCCGACAGGCTCGCGGCGGCTGTACGGAACGTGATGTAGCGAATGACGTTCAGCACGCCGAACTGCGTGTGGAACGGATAGAGGAACTGCAGCAGCACGGCTAGCTCGCCCCCTGCGCGGCGCGGCGATGGGCAAGTGCCGCCTGCGCCTCCAGCACATCGTCGAAGGGGAGCGTCAGCGCGCCGATCACCTGGTACTTCTCGTGCCCTTTGCCGACCACCAGCACAAGGTCGCCAGGGGCGGCGCTTCGCACGGCCTCCGCGATGGCCTCGTGCCGGTCGACAATGGCGGTCACACGCTGGGCGCCGATCTTCTTCGTGTCCGGCGTGATGCCGCGCTGGATCTCTTCGATGATGCGGGCGGGGTCTTCGCTGCGCGGGTTGTCGGAGGTGATCAGGATGACGTCGCTGAGACGTCCAGCGACCACGCCCATCAACGGACGCTTGGTGCGGTCGCGGTCGCCGCCGCAGCCGAACACCGTGATGATCCGTCCCGCCGCGAGCGGACGCGCCGTCTCGAGGAGATTGCGCAACGCATCGTCGGTGTGCGCGTAGTCGACGACGACGGTGATGTCGTCCGCGGGCGCCGACACCACCTGGAAGCGTCCGGGCACCGCGTCGAGCGAGGCGATGCCACGCTCGATGGCGTCAGTCGGAATGTCGAGCGCCACGGCGGTGGCGACCGCCGCCAGGATGTTGTAGACGTTCGGACGGCCGACCAGCGACGAGCGCATGGCCATCGGGCCGCGCGGCGTCCGCACCTCGAACGACAGGCCCTGAAGTGAGTACGACAGCGGGGCCGGGCTCACGTCTGCCGGCCGGTTGATCCCGTAGGTCAGGCTGCGACCCGACGTGTCGATGAGCGAGGCCGCACGCGGATCGTCGGCGTTGATGATGGCCGGCTGGTCGCGCGGCAGCAGTTCGAACAGGCGGCGCTTGGCCTGGAAGTAGTCCTCCATGTCGGCATGGAAGTCCAGGTGATCGCGGGTCAGGTTCGTGAAGATCGCCGCGGCGAAGGTCATGCCGTCAACCCGGCGCAGCGCCAACGCATGCGACGAGACCTCCATGACGCACGCACCGCAACCGCTCGCCACCATCTCGGCCAAGAGCGCCTGCACGTCGGTGGCCTCCGGGGTCGTCCGCGTCGCTTCGCGCACGTCCGGACCGATGTGATACGCCACCGTCCCGAGCAGGCCACAGCGCACACCGGCCGCTTCGAAAATCGACGCCATCAGATAGGCGGTTGTGGTCTTGCCGTTGGTGCCGGTAATGCCCACCACCTGCATGCGGCGGCTCGGATCGCCGTGCACCTCGACGGCGAGCAGCGCCAGCGCCAGACGGGCGTCGCTGACCTGCGCCCACGGCACCACCGTGCCAGCCGGGGCGGCTTCCTGCGACACCACCGCCGCGGCGCCACGCCCGATCGCCTGCGCCACGAAGGTTGTGCCGTCGGCGTGCTGACCACGGAGGGCCACGAAGACGTGGCCGGGCTCGACACGACGCGAGTCGTGCGAGACGCCGGTTATCACGACCGACGGTGACGCCACGGGAGCCGACATCGTCAGCTGCCGGTCGCGCAGGCGTTCGTAGAGGTGCGCCCAGGTCATTGCGTGCGTGCGCTCGGCGCCTGATGCGCGGCGACCCGCGCGAGAGTGAGGCGGCAGACCGTACCTTCGCCAACCGGCGTGCCGGGCTGCGGGTCCTGGTCAGTGACGAAGCCGTCGCCGTCGATCCGGGCGTTCAGCCCGAATTGCATCAGTTTCCGCATCGCGGCTCGGGCGCTCAGACCACGCACGTCTGGCACCGTCCCGGGCTCCTCCGGTTCGACCGGCAGCACACGCTCCGGCACGATCGCGTGAGCCGGCTGTCCCCGGGGGATGTCATTGCTCGCGACCAGCACTGGCGTCTCCGGATTGATCGACGGCGACACGCGAAGGTGACGCATCGCTTCTTCGGCAATGCTGCGGAAGATCGGCGCTGACACCGGGCCCCCGAAGTGACCGTTCGGACCGCGCGGCGAGTCGAGAACCACCAGGATCGTCACCTGCGGGTCGTTCGACGGGATGAAGCCGACAAACGACGCGTAGGTGTCGCTAGAATAGCGTCCGTTTGCCAGCTTGTTCGCGGTGCCCGTCTTGCCGGCAATCGTGTAGCCGGGGATCTTCGCGATCGTGCCGGTGCCGCGCTCGACGACCTGCTCCATGATTGACGTCATGGAGGCAGCGGTGTCCTTGCTCACCGTCTCGCGCAGCACCTTGGGCCGGACCACAATCCGGCGGCCGTCGCGATAGACGGCTCGCACCACGCGGGGCTCGATGTACTCGCCGCGATTGGCGACCGAGCTGACCGCCGTCACCATCTGCAGCGGCGTCACGCCAACCTGATAGCCCATCGAGATCGACGCCAGCGCGCTCTCGCTCAGCCTCGAGCGGTCCCACACGATGCCCGGACTCTCGGACGGGAAGTCGGGCGACACCGGACGGCCGAAACCGAACTTCGCGATGTAGTCGCTGAAGCGGTCGGTGCCGAGCTTGAAGCCGATGCGGATGGCGCCGACGTTGCTCGACTTCACGATCACGTCGGTGAACGACAGCACCCCGTAGTCGTGGGTGTCGCGGATGACGCGGGACCCGATGTTCACGCGGCCGCCGCCGACGTCGATCATCGCATCGAGCGGCATCAGCCGTTCCTGGATGGCCGCAGACGCGGTCACGACCTTGAAGGTGGAGCCGGGCTCGTAGATGTCCTGGACGCCGCGATTGCGGCGCGCGCGTTCGTCGGCGGCGCGGTAGTCGTTCGGGTCGAACGTCGGCTCGTTGGCCAGCGCCAGGATCTCGCCGGTCCTGGGGTCCATGACGATCGCCGTGCCGCCGAGGGCGCGGTTCTCCAGCACGCCCTTGCGCAGTTCGCGCTCGGCGACATGCTGGAGGAACTCGTCAATCGTCAGTTCGATGGTGGCGCCTGCCGTCGGCGGCTTCTCGAAGCGGCTGAAGGCGTGGCGACGTGCATCGGTCTGCACGAGCACCTGGCCGTCTTTGCCGCGAATGAGCGAGTCATAAGCAGACTCGAGGCCGTTCAGTCCCTTACTGTCGATGCCGACGAATCCGAGGATATGAGCCGCCAGTTCCTTCTTCGGGTATTCGCGATGACTTTCCTTGATGAAGCCGATGCCGTCGAGCTCGAGCGCCATTACCTTCGCGGCAACGTCCTGCGACACCTGCCGACGAACGTACGCGAAATGACGCTGCTTATGCAGACGTTCGAGCAGTTCCTTGCTCTCCCGTGCTGTGCAGTCGCCGAAGGCCGTGCACAGGAGGCGCACCGTTGCGGCTTCGTCGGCGATCGCCGACGGCACGGCATAGATGGTGTCGGCGTCCACGCTGGTCGCCAGCACGTGGCCGCGGCGATCGACGATGTCACCGCGACGAGCGGCGAGCGTGCGCGTCTGCATCTGTTGCCGTTCGGCGCGCTGCACCAGTTCTCGGTGCTCCACCACCTGCAGCATCACGAGGCGGCCTTCGATTGCGAGGGCCCACACGGCGAAGACGCTCGACGCGAAGGCAAGGCGCCGCCTGAGCGTCGCCCGCCAGTCGGGCAACGGCTCCCCGACTGCGGCATTCCGCCGGTTAGCCGGCCGCCATGCGACACGTCTGAGTCGATCGATCACCGGCGTGCAACCACAGACTTGGCCGGCGGTTCCGCCGACATGACACGTTCGATGACGACGGCGTCTTCACGGGACGGGGTCACCAGGCTCTGTTTGCGCGCCAGCGCTTCGATGCGCGCCGGCGCACGCAGCGTTTCGATGTCGAGCTTCAAGTGGCGGCCCGCATCCTCTTCGGTCGCCCGCTCGCGCTGCACTTCTTCGAGCCGGTAGCCGTGGCGCACGATCTCGAAATGCTGCCAGGTCCAGAACATGACGGCGAGCACGAGCAGGGCCCACAACCCGGCAGTCTTCCACATCTCGGTCTGACGCTCGGCGTCGACCTCGCGGACGATTGGGTTGTTGCGGACATCCTTGCGAACGGCGTACTCGAAGGCTTCAGCCATCACGCCACTCCTTCGAGCGCGCGGAGCTTGGCACTCCGGGCGCGAGGGTTCTGCTGCAGTTCACCGTCGCCGGCGGTTACCGGCCTCTTCGTTACGACCAGTCCGAGACCACCCTGGTGCAGGCCGCGGAAGGTGTGCTTGACGATGCGGTCTTCGAGCGAATGGAAGCTGATGAGCACGAGGCGCGCGCCCTCGTGCAGGCGGCCGGCCAGCGTCACGAGGAACTCGTCTAGCCCCTCGAGTTCACGGTTCACCCAGATGCGCAGCGCCTGGAAAGTGCGCGTGGCCGGATCGATGCGCTGGTAGCCACGCACCGGCACGGCACGCCTCACGAGCGCCGCGAGCCGGCCAGTGGTCGTGATCGGCTCGAGGTAGCGGGCATCGACGATCAACCGTGCAATGCGCCGCGAGAAGCGCTCCTCGCCGTACTGGAAGATCGCGTCGGCGATCTCGCGCTCGGACGCAGAGGCGAGCAGGTCGGCCGCGGTCTCGCCCGATGAGCGGTCCATGCGCATGTCGAGCGGCTCGTCACGCTGGAAGCTGAAGCCGCGTCCGTCGAGATCGAGTTGCATCGACGAGACGCCGAGATCCGCAAGCGCACCATCGACAGACGCGATGCCGCGCTGATCGAGTTCCTGTGCGACGCTGCGATAGTCGGCGTGAATCAGCTCGACACGGTGGCCCCACGGCGCCAGCGTCTCGCGGGCGATGGCCAGCGCATCGGCATCGCGATCGAAACCGATAAGGCGCGATGCCCCCGCTTCGAGCAGCGCGCGTGAGTGTCCGCCGAGACCGACGGTGCAGTCGACGTACAGCCCGCCGCGTTCCGGCCGCAGGTGCTGCAGCACTTCCGCCGTGAGGACGGGAACGTGGAGGCTCAAATGCCGAACTCCGACAGCGCGCGTGCGTCGTCGTCGGTGAACGGCTCGCGCTGCAGTTTCGACAGGAAGCGATCGTGATTCCAGACGTCGAGATAGCTGAACTGGCCGAGCACGTCGACGTCGCCGATCATCGTGGCGGCATCGCGGAGGCGCACGGGAACCAGCACGCGCCCCTGCGTGTCGAGTTCGCCGACGGAACCGAAGTAGTTGACGCGGTCGAGGAAACGGAGCTTGGACGGGTTGGTGGAGGGAACGTCACTGAGTTTCTGCTCGAGTTCGAGCCAGACAGGCATCGGGTAGATCCGTACGTACTCCCCCGTCAGGCTCGTGAGGAACAACTCGCGGCCGTACTTGCTCTCCAGCAACGACTTGAAGGCCGTAGGAACCTTCAGCCGTCCCTTGTCGTCGATGCGTGCCGGGGCGTTCCCTCTAAACACGCGACACTACTCCACTTCTGACCACAATTTTCCACGTCGATAGTAGGAGAGGGTCCCGGGCCTGTCAACCGCAAAAGGCAATCCTTCAGTAACTTACGCCGTAGCTTCACTGCCCTTTGCGTATCGGGCGTACGCCCATAGACGCGCCTAGTTGGGGTGATGCCGAAGATTGCCGGAAGGAGGTTTGAGGATCGACGGGCGGCCGACGCGGCAAATCCTGCGACAGAACCCGGCTCCGGTCGCGAGATGCGGTACGATTCCGGGTTTGCCGCATGGCTGAACTCGCCGAGCTCACATCCGTTATCGTCCCGGCCTACAACGAGGCGCACTCCGTCGCAACCCTGGTCGACTCGCTCCGGCGACAGGCGCGCTGGCTCGAGATCATCGTGGTCGACGATGGGTCGACGGACGGGACGGGCGACTTTGCGGCCGGCGCCGGAGCCCGGGTGCTGCGTCACCCGTACAACAAGGGCAATGGAGCGGCCGTGAAGACGGGCCTGCGCAACGCTGCGGGCACCTACATCCTCATCGTCGACGCCGACGGCCAGCACCAACCGCACGACACGCTACGCCTGGTGGGCCAGCTCGATCGCTATGAACTGGTCGTCGGAGCGCGCTCGGCTGACTCACAGGCGTCGTGGTCGCGGCGCATCGGCAATCACTGGTTGAACCGCACGGCGAGCTACCTGACGGGACACCCCATTCCAGACCTGACCTCCGGCTTCCGCGCTGCGCACCGCGACTGCATGCTGGAGTTCATCCACCTGTTCCCGAATGGATTTTCCACGCCAACAACGTCTACCATGTCCTTTATCCGCGCCGGTTACAGCGTGCGGTTCGAGCCGATCGTCGCCGCGCAGCGGCTCGGCACATCGAAGATTCGCCTCGGTTCAGACGGTGCCCGTTTCGTGCTGATCCTGCTGAAGGTCATGACGATCTTCAGCCCGCTCCGCCTCTTCGTACCGGTCAGCGGCGTGCTGTTCGCGCTCGGCGCCGCCTATGCGGCGTGGACGATTGCCACGCAGTCGCACGTCACCAATTCATCCGTGCTGTTGATTCTGTCGAGCATCGTGATTCTCCTGATTGGCCTCGTGTCGGAACAGATCGCGTCCCTGCGGTCAGAGGGCCGGCGTTCGTGAGCCTCTCCGCACTGGTCATCATCCCGACCTACAACGAGCGGGCGAACATCCCTGTGCTGCTCGCCGGCCTCATGCAGCACGAGCACGTGCGTGTGCTGGTCGTGGACGACAACTCTCCGGACGGCACCGGCGCGCTCGCCGAGGCGCTCGGACGCGAGTACGACGGCCGCGTCTCGGTGCTGCACCGGACGACGAATCGTGGCTTCGGACGCTCGTACATCGACGGCATGAAGCGGGCGCTCGGCGAGGAGGTCGATGTCATCTGCCAGATGGACGCCGACCTGTCGCACGACCCGGCGCAACTGCCGGACCTTATCGCCGCCATTGGCCCGGCCGACATGGTGATCGGCTCGCGCTACGTGCCGGGCGGCACCATCGTGAACTGGCCGTTCAAGCGTCACGTCCTCAGCCGCTTCGCCAACACCTACATCCGCACGGTCACCCGCGTCAGCGCGCACGACTGCACCTCGGGTTATCGCTGCTGGAAGAAGGCGGCGCTGGCCTCGCTGCCGCTCGACGCCTTCTTCTCGGACGGCTACTCGTTCCTGGTGGAGATGCTCTTCGTCGCGCATCGCCGCGGCTGCCGCATCGCCGAGGTGCCGATTACGTTCGTCGAGCGCCGCGAAGGCGAGTCGAAGGTGTCGCGCGCCGTGCTGCTCGAATCGGCAGTCACGCCGTGGCGGCTCATCTCCAATCCTGAATCGAGCCGCAAGGCTCCGCCGCGCACACCGTGACCGCCGACTACCGCCACTTCTACCGCGGGCGCCGGGTCATGGTCACCGGCGGCCTCGGTTTCATCGGCAGCAACCTCGCACGACAGCTCGTCGAGCTCGGCGCCGACGTGCTGCTGGTCGACTCGCTGCTGCCCGACTACGGCGGCAACCGCTTCAACATCGCGCCGTTCGCCAGCCAGGTGCGGGTCGAGACGACCGACCTCCGCAACCGCGAGGCGATGACGCTCCTGGTACAGTCCCGGGAGGTCATCTTCAATCTCGCCGGCCAGGTCAGTCACATCGACAGCATGCGCGACCCGTATGCGGACCTCGAGATCAACTGCCTCAGTCACCTCACGCTGCTCGAGGCCTGCCGCCATCACAACCCGGCGGCGAAGGTGGTCTACGCCGGCACGCGTCAGATCTACGGCCGGCCCGACTCGCTCCCGGTGACCGAGTCGCACCTGGTGCGGCCGACCGACGTAAACGGCATCAACAAGGCGGCGGGCGAGCAGTATCACGTCGTCTACAACAACGTTTTCGGCATCCGGGCCTGCTCGCTGCGCCTGACGAACGTCTACGGGCCGCGACAGCTGATCCGGCACAACCGTCAAGGCTTCATCGGCTGGTTCATCCGGCTGGCGCTCGAAGGACGCACCATCCAGATCTACGGCGACGGCGGGCAACTCCGCGACTTCGTCCATGTGGACGATGCGGCGGATGCGTTCCTGCGCGCCGGAGCCGACGATCGCTGCAACGGCGAGGTCTTCAACGTCGGCGGCACCGCGCCGATCAGCCACCGCGACCTGACATCGATGCTGCTCGAGGTCGCCGGCTCGGGCCGCGTCGAGTGCATCGAGTGGCCGCAGGAGAAGAAGGCCATCGACATCGGCAGCTTTTTCGCAGATTCGTCGAAGTTCACCAGCACCACCGGATGGTCGCCTCGTATCGCCCTGCGCGATGGACTGGCCTCCACCCTCGCCTTCTATCGCGAGCACTTTGCTCACTACGTCGACGCCGGAATGCCGCAGGAGCAGGTGTGAGCCGTTTCCGCATTCCCTTCGGGTCGCCGGCGCCGCGCGAGGACGCCGCCCCCATCCGCACGGCGATCGAGCGGGTCGTCAGCAGCGGCTGGTATGTGCTCGGCCCGGAAGTCGCCGCGTTCGAGGCCGAGTTCGCAGCCGCCGCAGGTGCGGCGCATGCAGTCGGCGTCGGCACCGGAACGGATGCCATCGCGCTGATCCTCAAGGGGCTTGGCATCGGCCCCGGTGACGAGGTGATCACCACCCCGCTTTCCGCCGCCTACACGGCGCTCGCCGTGATGATGGTCGGCGCACGTCCCGTTTTCGCCGACATCGATCCGGAGCGTCACACGCTCGACGCGGCGGCCGTGGCCGGCGCCATCACGCCGCGCACGCGCGCGTTACTGCCGGTGCATCTCTACGGGCAGGCCGCCGATATGGACGCGCTGATGCCGCTGGCGGCGGCGCACCACCTCGCCGTCGTGGAAGACGCCTGCCAGGCACATCTCGCGACGGCGTCCGGACGGCCGGTCGGCACCATTGGCGTAGCGGGCGCCTTCAGCTTCTACCCGACGAAGAACCTCGGCGCGCTCGGCGACGGCGGCGCCATCGTCACCAACGACGAGGCGTTCGCGGCAAAGCTGCGTCGACTGCGCAACGGCGGCCACACCAATCGCTACCATCATCTCGAAGCCGGCATGAACTCGCGGCTCGATGAGATGCAGGCAGCGATCCTCAGGGCGCGCCTGTCGTACCTGCCGGCGTGGACGACGACCAGGCGCTCGCACGCGGCGCAGTACCGCGCCGGGCTCGGCGGCGCCGCCGTCGGCGTCCCGCGCGAATTCGACGCGGGTCACGTCTATCACCTGTTCGTCATCCGCACGCGCCAGCGCCCGGCGCTGCAGGCGCACCTGGCGAACAGCGGCATCGAAACGCTCGTCCACTATCCCGTGCCGATTCCGCGACAACCGGCGCTCGCCGACCAGCAACCAGCAGACTGCCCGGAAAGCAATCGCGCCTGCGACGAAGTCGTGTCGCTGCCGATGCACCCCGGGCTCTCCGCGGCCGACGTCCAGGACGTGTGCGCCGCGGTGTGTGCATTTCACGAGGAGTAACGCATGCGGGCTCTCATCACCGGCGGTGCCGGTTTCATCGGCTCCCACTTGTCCGAGGCTCTGCTCGACGCCGGGCACCAGGTCCACGTGCTCGACAACCTGTCCACGGGTTCGATCGACAACATCACCCACTTGAAGGGGAACGCGGGGTTCAGCTACGACATCGACTCGGTCGACAACGAACCGCTGCTGGCGGAACTGATCGACCACGCCGACGTGGTGTTCCACTTCGCCGCCGCCGTCGGGGTGAAACTGATCGTCGAGCAGCCCGTGCATACGATCGAGACCAACGTGCACGGCACCGAAGTGGTGCTGAAACTGGCGAACAAGAAGAAGAAGCTCGTCATCGTCGCCTCCACCTCGGAGGTCTACGGCAAGAGCATCGACGTGCCGTTCCGCGAGGATTCCGACCTGGTGATGGGGCCGACCACGAAGCATCGCTGGGCCTACGCCTGCAGCAAGGCCATCGACGAGTTCCTGGCGCTTGCCTACTGGAAAGAGCGCAAGCTGCCGGTCATCATCGTGCGGTTCTTCAACACCGTCGGTCCGCGCCAGACCGGCCAGTACGGCATGGTCATCCCGAACTTCGTCCGCCAGGCGCTGGCCGGCGAGCCGATCACGGTCTTCGGCGACGGCACGCAGTGCCGGTCGTTCACGCACGTGTCCGACGTCGTCCGGGCGCTGATGGCCCTGATGAGCGAGCCGAAGGCCATCGGTCAGGTCGTGAACATCGGCAATACCGAAGAAGTGTCGATTCAGGAGTTGGCCGAACGGATCAAGGCGGTGACGAACTCCGCCTCGCCGGTCAAGCTCATCCCCTACGACCAGGCCTACGAATCGGGCTTCGAGGACATGCCGCGACGGCTGCCGGACCTAACCAAGATCCGCGCGATGATCGGCTATGAACCGCGCCACAACCTCGACTCGATCCTGCACGACGTGGTCGAGTTCTTCCGCGGGCAGTAGCCGTATACTGAGGCCATGCGACTGCACGTCTTCGGCCTCATCGTCGCAGGGATGGCGCTCGTCGGCGAGCCGGCGTCGGCCCAGGTGCGCATCACGATTGCCGAAGGACTGGTCACGGTGTCCGCGAAGGACGCCACCATCCGCCAGATCCTGACCGAGTGGGCCCGGGTGGGCCAGACCCGTATCGTGAACCTCGATCGCCTGTCTGGCGCGCCGATGTCGCTCGAACTGACGAATGTGCCGGAGGCGCAGGCGCTCGAGACGGTGCTGCGTTCGGTCAGCGGCTACCTGGCCGCGCCGCGCGCCAGCGACCTGCCAAACGCGTCGCGCTACGACCGCATCTTCCTGCTGGCGTCGAGCAGCGGGAGCACGTCGCGCCCAGTTGCGTCGGCGCCGCCGCCGGCGCCGGTCTTCGCGCCGCCGCCATTCAACGATGAACAACCGGCCGTCGACGAGGACGCCCCGCGTCCGCCGACCGCGCAGCAGAACCCGAACGTTCCGGTTCGCGGGCCGGTCTTCGCCACGTTCCCGCAACCGCAGCCGCAGGCGCCGCAGCAGCCGCAGCAGCCACCGGGCGCCTCGCCCGTCGCTGCGCCGCCTTTCGGCGGGTCATCCGGCGTCTCGACGCCAGGCATGATCGTGCCGACGCCGCAACCGGCGGCCCCGCGCAACACTGATCGCTGAACGCGCCGCCGCATTTCGCAGGAGTTCTATCCACCCATGTCACTCGTCGACCAGATCAGCGCCGCCATCACCGACGCCATGCGCCAGAGGGACGCCGCGCGGCTGAGCGCGCTGCGCATGCTCAAGGCCGCCTTCATGAACAAGAGCATCGAGAAGGGGCATGACCTGGACGACGCCGAGGCGCAACAGGTGGTGAATGCGGTCGTGAAGCAGCGGCGCGACTCGGTGGAACAGTTCCAGAAGGGCGGACGTCAGGATCTCGTCGAGAAAGAGCAGGCCGAGATCACCATTCTCGAGTCGTACCTGCCGCCCGCTGCCGACCCGGCACTCATCGAGCAGGCCGTCGTCGACGCCATCGCCGAAACCGGGGCCGCGTCCGCGAAGGACATGGGCAAGGTGATGAAGGCCGCCATGGCGACGCTCGTCGGCCAGACCATCGACGGCAAGGTCGTCAGCGAGCTCGTGCGGAAGAAGCTGGCCGGCGGCTAGCCCATGGCACAGGCTCCGGCCGCGGACGCGCCGCCAGACGCCGGCACCTCCGAACCGATCGCCAGGGCGGCCGGCCTCGCCGGCGCCGCCACCCTGACCAGCCGCATCCTCGGACTCGTGCGCGAGCAGGTGCTCGCGGCCCTCTTCGGCGCGGGCGACCAGATGGACGCGTTCCTGGTCGCCTTCCGCATCCCCAACCTGTTGCGGGACCTGTTCGCCGAAGGCGCGATGAGCGCCGCGTTCGTCCCGACCTTCACCACCCACCTGACGAAGCACGGCAAGGCGGACGCGTGGCGTCTCGGCAACAACGTGCTGAACGCGCTGCTGCTGATCACCGGCGCCCTTGCACTGCTTGGCGTGCTCTTCGCCAAGCCGCTCGTCACGCTCTACGCCGAGAACTTCGCGGCCGTGCCTGGCAAGCTCGAGCTCACCGTCACCCTGGCGCGAGTCATGTTCCCGTTCATCACGCTCGTCGCCGTCGCGGCGGCCGCCATGGGCATGCTGAACTCCCTGCGGCACTACTTCGTGCCGGCGCTCGCCCCTGCCACGTTCAACGTCGTCGCCATCGTGTTCGCGGTGGGCCTGACGCCGGTGATGCCGATGCTCGGGTTGCCGCGCATCATGTCGATGGCGGTGGCGGCACTGGTCGGCGGGATCGCGCAGGTGCTGGTGCAGTGGCCGACGCTGCGCCGGGAGGGGTTCCGTTATCGCCCGCTCCTCGACGTCCGCGACCAGGGGCTACGCCAGGTGCTGGTGCTGATGGGGCCAGGCACCGTGGGCCTCGCCGCCACGCAGGTGAACCTGCTCGTCAGCACCCTGATCGCCACCAGCCAGGGCACCGGTGCCGTGTCGTGGCTGCAGTACGCCTTCCGCGTGATGTACCTGCCGCTCGGACTCTTCGGCGTGTCGATCGCCACGGCGGTGCTTCCGGCGGCGGCCCGTCACGCGGCCGTGAACGACCTGACCGCGATCCGCCGCACGGTCTCGCAGGGACTGGCGCTGATGCTGGTGGTGAACATCCCCGCAACCTGTGGCCTCATCGCCCTGTCGACCGAGATCATCCGCCTGCTGCTCGAACGCGGGCACTTCACGGCTGCGGACACAACCGCCACTGCCGCAGCCTTGCGTCTCTATGCCGTCGGACTCGTCGGCTACTCGACCACGCGCATCGCCTCGCCGGTGTTCTACGCGCTCGGACGAAGCCGCGTGCCAGTGGCGCTGAGCGTGGTGTCGATGCTCACCAATCTGGGCCTGAGCCTCGTGCTGGTGCGCGTCATGGGCTTTGGCGGTCTCGCCCTGGCCACCGCACTGGCCGCGCTCGTCAACGCGACGCTGTGTGTCGTGTTGCTGCGCCGCCATCTCGACGGCCTGGCGGGCCGCTCCCTGGCACTCACCTTCCTCAAGACCGGCATCGCGTCGGCCGCGATGACGGCGGCGGTCATCGCCGTGAACCGTTCACTGTCCGGTTCGGCTGGCGATGCGGGCACGGCCATGCAGGCGCTCCATCTCGTGGCGGCGATCGCCGCTGGCCTGTTCGTCCTGGCGCTCGCTGCGTGGGTGCTGCGCATCGGCGAGTTCGCGTCGCTGGCGGCAGACGTGCGCGGACGGTTACAGTAGTTGCCCGAGCGCTGACCGACCGTCACGACCCGACGTGTTACGATCAAAAACGCGCCCATGCGCCGACCTAATTCCCGCTACGGATCGTCGATGTCGTTCGGCCCCGGGCCGCTGTCCTCAGCGCTCAAGGGACTCATTGGCGCGACTGTCGGGGTCTTCCTCCTGCAGGTCGTAGCCGAGTGGACCGGCTGGAATCTGACGTGGACCTTCAGCCTGCGTCCCGTCGAGGTTCTCGAGCGCTTCCAGTTGTGGCGCCTGGCCACCTACATGTTCCTGCACGACCCGAGGAACCTGTTCCACCTGCTCTTCAACATGCTCGCGCTCTGGATGTTCGGCACCGAGCTCGAGCGCGTCTGGGGCACCCGCTACTTCCTCAGGTTCTACTTCGTCACCGGCATCGGCGCCGGCGTCCTCACCGCGCTGTTCTCGCTGCTGCCGTTCGACTTCGCCGCACAGGTCTACGGTTCGTACATCTACGGCGCGTCTGGCGCCATCTTCGGGTTGCTGCTCGCATATGCGATGTACTTCCCGGAGCGCGAGATGTACCTGTGGATGCTGTTTCCGGTGAAGACCAAGTACGCCGTGATGATTTTCGGCGCCATCGAACTCTTCCTCACCATCACCGGCAGTAACGGCGTCGCCAACGCCACGCACCTCAGCGGCTTCGTCGTGGCCTACCTGTTCCTCAAGGGTGGGCGCATGCAGATGCACCCGTGGTCGGAGGTGAAGTACCGGTACCTGAAGTGGAAGATCAACCGGGCGCGCGCCAGGTTCGATGTCTACCAGGGTGGTCGTGCGAAGGACTGGGACCGCAAGGTCCACTGATCGTCAGCGCCGGAGACTGAACGGCAACCGCACGCCCCCGAACGCCAACCCGAGCGTCCCGCCCAGCACCGGCAACCCGTATCCGTTGGTGAGCATCGCGTAGGTGAACAGCGCGCCGCTGGCGACGTGGATGTTCAGCACCATGACGAACGCCAGGAAGGCGGCGAGCGACGTCCAGATCCCGGCGATGAGCGCGAGGCCCGCCGCGATTTCACCAAGTGGCACGAGCCGCGCGAAGACCACCGTGCCGGGAATGGCCACATGCTCCAGATACCAGTGCGTGGGCGAGCCCGCGGCCGCATCGGCCAGCCAGTGGTTGAAGCGCCCGGCGAGAATGGAGGTGTCCAGCAGCCACCGGTACTTGTTGAGACCTTCGAAGAGAAAGAAAACGCCGAGGGCCACGCGGATGATCGTGAGTCCGGTCCCCTGCCTGTCGATTGCCATGGTTCCTCCCTGCTGAAGCCGGGCTGACGGCAGCCCCCGACGCCTGGCCATTCAGCGAGGCAGCTCCTCGTCGGCGCCGGTGAGCCATTCCTCACGGATCGGACTGAAGATGTCGAGTTCGAAGGTGTCGTCGAGCGCCTCCGACTGGTGCGCGATGCCGGACGGGATGTGGAGCACTTCGCCTTCCCGCACGGTGATCTCCTCGCCAGCCACCAGGAATTTCAGCGCGCCCTGGAGCACGTACGTCATCTGCTCGCTCGCGTGGGAATGGAGCGGCACCAGGCAGCCGCGCTTCACGTAGACCTGGACGAGCATCTCGCGCTCGCCGGTCACGATCTTCCGAGACAGCATCTCGGTGACCTTGTCGAGCGCAATTTCATCCCATCGGTGCAATCGCACGCCAGTCTGCCCCATGCTTGCTTGAGGATATCCCAACCTCTCGGGGGTGCTATATACTTCGAAATCGATGAAGAGCGCCGTCGCGAACGGTGATCGTCAGGCGGCGAAGGCTGCGGAGGCCACATTCGATGGGCTCTCCAGCGATCAGGTCCTCGACGCCTACCGCACGATCGTCTTGTCACGAAAGATCGACGACAAGGAAATCCAGCTCAAGAACCAGAGCCAGGCATTCTTCCAGATCAGCGGTGCCGGTCACGAGGCCATTCTCGTCGCCGTCGGCCTGACGCTGCGCCCAGGCTACGACTGGTTCCACCCTTATTACCGCGATCGGGCGCTCTGCCTGCAACTCGGCGTCACGGCGCTCGACATGCTGCTGGCGTCGGTTGGCGCTGAGGCCGACCCGAGCAACGCGGGCCGCCAGATGCCGTCGCACTGGGGCAACACGTCGCTGCACATCGTCGCCGGTTCCAGCTGCACCGCCACGCAGGTGCTGCACGCGGTCGGCATGGCCGAAGCCGGCACCCTCTACAGCCGGATCGAGCAGATTGCGGGTCGCGAGGCGCTGTTCCATTTCGACGAGATCGTCTACACCTCGCTCGGCGAAGGGTCGACCAGCGAAGGGGAGTTCTGGGAAGCGGTCAGCGTGTCGTGCACGCGTCACATCCCGGTCCTGTTCCTCGTCGAAGACAACGGCTACGCCATCTCGACACCCGTCGAAGTCGAAACGCCGGGCGGCGACATCTCGAAGCTGCTGCGTTCGTTCCCGGACCTGCACATCGAAACGGCCGACGGCACCGACCTCTTCGACAGCCTGCGCGCGGTGCGGGCGGCAGCCGACTACGTGCGTGCCCGCAAGGGACCCGCACTGGTCCACGCGCATGTCACCCGACCGTACTCGCACTCGCTGTCCGACGACGAAAAGCTGTACAAGACAGCGGCTGAGCGCGAAGCGGAAGCCAGGCGCGACCCGATTGGCCGCCTCGCGGCGTTCATCACCACCAACGGACTGGCCACCGCCGACGACCTCGTCGCCCTCGAGGCCGGGATCGACCGCGAGGTCTCGCTCGCCGCCGAACAGGCGGTTGCGGCACCGAAGCCGTCGAAGAGCACGGTCACCGACTTCGTCTACTCGCCGAGTGTGGACCCGGCGTCTGCCGCCTTCGACACGCCGGCCACCCCGCACGGCAAGCCCAGTACGATGGTGGACGCGATCAACGAAACGCTGAAGGACGAGATGGCGCATAACCCGCGCATCGTCATGTTCGGCGAGGACATCGCGGACGCGAGCCGGGCCGAAGCCCTGAAGGAAGTAAAGGGCAAGGGCGGCGTCTTCAAGGTCACGCACGGCCTGCAGCGCACCTACGGCAGCGACCGCGTGTTCAACGCCCCGATCGCCGAAGCCAGCATCATCGGCCGCGCCATCGGCATGGCCATGCGCGGGCTCAAGCCAGTGGTCGAGATTCAGTTCTTCGACTACATCTGGCCCGCGATGATGCAGATCCGCGACGAGATGTCGATGCTGCGCTACCGGTCGGGCAACCACTGGTCGTGTCCGGTCGTCATCCGGGTGCCGATCGGCGGCTACCTGCGCGGCGGCGGTCCGTACCACAGCCAGTCGGGCGAGAGCATCTTCGCCCACTGCCCTGGTCTGCGCATCGTCTACCCCTGCAATGCGGTGGACGCCGCCGGCCTGCTGCGCACGGCCATCCGCTGCGACGACCCGGTGCTGTACCTCGAACACAAGCACCTGTACCGCCAGACCTACAACAAGGGCGAGTACCCGGGCTCGGACTTCATGATTCCGTTCGGCAAGGGCTCCCTTCGCAGGGAAGGTTCGGACCTTGTCGTGCTGACGTGGGGCGCGCTGGTGCAACGCTCGGTCTTGGCGGCGCAGCAAGCCGCGGAACGCGACGGCATCCAGGCGGCGGTGTTCGACCTTCGCAGCATCATGCCGTTCGACTGGGAGGCCATCTCGGCCCTGGTAAAGCAGACGAACCGCGTCGTCATCGCGCACGAGGATTCGCTGACCTGCGGCTTCGGCGCGGAACTCGCCGCGCGTATCGCCGACGAACTCTTCCCGTATCTCGACGCGCCGATCCGGCGCGTGGCGGCGCTCGACACGCCGGTGGCGTACGCGCCGGACCTCGAAGAAGCGATCCTGCCGCAGCCATCGGACGTTCTCGCCGCCATTCGCGCCGTCGCGACGTTTTGAGACGGTAATCTTTCGGAGCTGCCGGCTCCTCCACAGCACGCGGGCCGCGTCTCTTGACACCCCCTCGCCGATGAATGAACATCCATTCATCGCCATGCCCGCCCTCCCTGCCGTCCGCCGGCGCGCCGCGCAACCCGCTCCTCCCCCAGCCGCGAAGCGCGACGCGATTCTCCGCGCGGCCATCGACGTGTTCGCCGAACGCGGCTACTTCAACGCCCAGGTCGCCGACGTGGCGCGTGCCGCCGGCGTGGCTGCCGGCACGGTCTACCTCTACTTCCGCAGCAAGGACGACCTGCTCGTCTCGATCTTCGAACGCACGGTGCAGGAACGGCTGCGCGAAGGGCGCGAGGAAGTGGCCGGCATTGCGGACCCGGCCGAGCGGCTTCGCCGATTCGCGCAGCTGCACCTCGGCATGCTCGGACGCGACCGCAACCTCGCCATCGTGTTCCAGGTGGAACTGCGTCAGTCGGTGAAGTTCATGGAACGTTTTTCGTCCACGCTGCTGCGCGAGTACCTGGGGCAGATTCGGGCCACGATCGAAGCGGGCCAGCAGAGCGGCGTCTTCCGGAAGAATCTCAACGCCACGACCGTCGCCAAGATGTTCTTCGGCGCACTCGACGAGATGGCCACCAACTGGATTCTCAGCCGCCGTCGCTACACCCTCGAACGGGACGCCGACGCAGTCGTAGACATTTTCCTCGACGGGACACGCCCACGATGACGCATCCACTCTCCATCCGTTCGGCGGCGGTGCTCGGCGCCGGCACCATGGGTTCGCAGATTGCGGCGCACCTGGCGAACGCGGGCATCCCCGTGCTCCTGCTCGACGTGACGCCCGAAGCGGCGCGCGACGGCCTGAAGAAAGCAGCGGCGCTGAAGCCCGACCCCTTCTTCACCACGCAGGCGGCGTCACTCATTACTATCGGTGGCTTCTCTAGCGATCTCGCCAGGGTGGCCACGGTCGACTGGATCATCGAGGCGGTCGTCGAGCGGCTCGACATCAAGCAGATGCTGTTCGAACAGCTCGAGCCGTTGCGTGCACCACACGCGATCGTGTCGTCCAATACCAGCGGCATCCCGATCGCCGCACTCGCCGAAGGCCGCAGCCACGAGTTCCGGACGCACCTGGTCGGCACGCACTTCTTCAACCCGCCGCGCTACCTGCGCCTGGTGGAAGTGATCCCGACGCCCGACACCGACCCGGCGGTGGTGGAACGCATCAGCCGTTTCTGCGACGTCGCCCTTGGCAAGGGCGTGGTCCCGGCGAAGGACAGCCCGAACTTCATCGCGAACCACGTCGGCCTGTACGGCGTCGTGCACCTGATGCGTGCGCTCGAGTCGGGCCAGTACACGATCGAGGAGATCGACGCCATCACCGGTCCGGCGCTGGGCCGCCCGAAGAGCGCCACGTTCCGGACGATGGACATCGCTGGCCTCGACGTCCTCGATCACGTGCTGCGCAACCTGCAGGAACGGCAGCCGGAAGACACCCGTCGCTCCGGCTTCACGCTGCCGCGTATTGTCGCCGACCTCGTGCAGCGCGGCTGGACCGGCGAGAAGGCGGGCCAGGGCTTCTACAAGCGCGAAGGGGCCGACATCCTCACGCTTGATCCCTCGACGATGACCTACCGTCCGAAGCAGCCGGCACGCCTCGCCTCACTCGACGCCGTGAAAGGCGTGGACGATGTGGCCGAACGCGTGCGCACGCTCTTCAACAGCCCGGACAAGGCGGGCGCGCTGCTGCGCGACACGCTGGCGCCAACGCTGGTCTACACCGCGGAGGTGACGCCCACCATCGCCGATTCGATCGATGACGTCGACCGCGCCATGCGCTGGGGCTTCGGCTGGGAGCTCGGCCCGTTCGAGCTCTGGGACGCCATCGGCCTGCAGGCGGTACTGGATGTGGCAAAGCCGGCCACCGTGCCGCCACTGGTTGCCGCGCAGCTCGCCTCCGGCCGCACCCGCTTCCGCGACGGCCTGGTGCCACCGGCCGCACCCGGCCTTCAACTGCTGCGCTCCGCGAAGGAGCGCACGACGGTCCTGAAGAAGAACCCCGGCGGCAGCCTTGTCGATCTCGGCGACGGCGTGCTCTGCGTGGAACTGCACTCGAAGATGAATGCCATCGGGGCCGACACCATGCAGATCGTCCAGGCGGGCCTCACCGAAGCGGCGACGAACTTCGAGGCCGTGGTCGTCGGCACCGACGCCGTGAACTTCTCCGCTGGTGCGAACCTGATGCTCGTGCTGGTCGAGGCGCAGGACGGCAACTGGGACGAGATCGACCTGATGGTTCGCATGTTCCAGAAAGCCACGATGTCACTCCGCTACTCGGCGGTGCCGGTGGTGCTGGCGCCCTGCGGGCTGGCGCTCGGCGGCGGCTGCGAGTTCGTGCTGCACGGCGACCGCGTGCAGGCCTCGGCTGAAACCTACATGGGCCTGGTCGAAGTGGGCGTCGGCCTCATTCCGGCTGGTGGCGGCACCAAGGAGATGACGCAGCGTGCCGCGCGCCAGGCCGCCAGCGCCAAAGCCGATCTGCAGCCCTTCGTCCAGGCGGCGTTCGAGACCATGGCACTCGCGAAGGTGTCAGCCAGCGGTGCGCATGCACGGCAACTGGGCTACCTGCACGATCACGATCCCATCTCGATGAACCGTGACCGGCTCATCGCCGACGCGAAGGCGCTGGCGCTGGACCGCGTGCGCGAAGGCTACCGCCCGCCGGTGCCGGAGCTGATCCCGGTCGGCGGCGAAAGCCTCGAGTCGGCCTTGAAGCTGGGCGTGCACCTTGCGTGGCGTGCCGGCCGCGCCACCGATCACGACGCGGTCATCGGACGGGCGCTCGCGCACATCGTCGCGGGTGGTTCGCTGCCGCACGCCACGCAGGTGACCGAGCAGCACCTGCTCGACCTCGAACGCGAAGCCTTCCTGACGCTGTGCGGCGAACGGAAGACGCTGGAGCGGATCCAGCACACGCTCAAGACCGGCAAGCCGCTTCGGAATTGATGGTCGTTGGTCGTTGGTCGTTGGTCGCGGGAAGACCGTAGCCGCGGACCTTCAGGTCCGCTACGAGAAGCAATGACGGATCCGTTCACCATCGTGGAGCGAGGCGCCGGCGCGCCGCTGGTCCTCATCCCGGGCATCCAGGGACGCTGGGAGTACTCGCGTGCGCTCGTGACGGCGCTGGCGCGCTCGTACCGCGTCATCACGTTCTCGCTCGGCGATGAACGTGCTGGCCGCACCGGACCGCAGCCGATCGACGTCTTTGCCGACCAGGTGGAGTCGGTGCTCGACCGGCTCGGCGTCGAGCGCGCGGCGATTGTCGGCGTGTCGTTCGGCGGGCTCGTGGCGCTCAGGTTCGCTGCCGTCCGCCCGCACCGCACCGCCGCGCTGACGATGGTGTCGGCGCCAGGGCCGCGCTGGCACCTGCGCCCGCGCCACGACATCTACGCGCGGCTGCCGGGGCTCTTCGGGCCACTGTTCCTCATCGAGTCGCCGTTCCGGTTGCGCAAGGAGATTCAGGCGGCGCTACCGGATTGGCGTGCACGGCTTGCGTACCTGCGCGAGCAGGCCGGCATCGTGGCGGTGGCACGAGTCTCCCTGGCGCGCATGGCGGCGCGTGCACGACTCATTGGTTCGTACGACCGCGTCGCCGATGCGGCGGCCGTGACGGCTCCGACGCTCATCATCCAGGGAGATGATGCACTGGACCACGTGACCGGCTACGGCGGCACGGCGGAATATGCGCGGCTCATCGCACATGCTCGCCATGGTCAGCTGGACCGCACCGGGCATCTCGGCTCCGTGACGAGACCGGACGAGTGCGCGGCTCTCATTCATCAATTTCTCGTCGACACCAAGAAGGACAGTCGTGACAGCAGTGCTGCGTGAGCTCCAGGGACCTGCGGGTCGTCTCGAAGCCATTCTCGATCTCCCCGCACCAAAGGGGGTGACGAGCGACGGGCTCGCCGCCAGTGGTGCCGACGGCGGCCTGCGCGCCGCGGTCGTGCTCGGTCATCCCCACCCGCAGTTCGGCGGGACGATGCACACAAAGGGGATCTATCACGCAGCCAAAGGGCTGACGCGCATCGGCTGCGCGGTGCTCCGCTTCAACTTCCGCGGCGTCGGCAAGAGCGAGGGCGCGTGGGATGAAGGGCGGGGCGAGCGCGACGACGTCCTGGCCGGACTCGACCTCATGGCGGCCCGCTTTCCCGGCGTGCCGTTGTGGGCCGGCGGCATGTCGTTCGGCGCGTGGGTCGGCATGAACGTCGGCGTGGACGACCCGCGCGTATCGGCGCTCATCGGCATCGCCGCTCCCGTGAACAAGTGGGACTTCGCCGAGGTGGAGAAGAGTACGAAGCCGAAGTTCTTCGTGCACGGCGAGATGGACGAAATCTGCGGCTTCCGCGAGATCAACGCGTTCTACGCCCGTGCCGCCGAACCGAAGGAACTGGTCATCATCGACTCGTCCGACCATCTCTTCAACGGCGTCGTGGCTGAAGTGGCCGACGCGCTCGAGTCGCTGCTCGGCGACTGGAATGGATGAACCATGCATGACGCTGTGATTGTCTCCGCCGTTCGTACAGCCACCGGCAAGGCGCCGGCCGGCACACTCCGCGGCACACGACCGGACGAACTGGCAGCGGCGGTCATCGCCGAGGCGCTGCGGCGTGCGGTCGGTATCGACGCCGCCGACGTCGAGGACATCATCCTCGGCTGCGCGATGCCCGAAGGCGAGCAGGGGATGAACGTCGCGCGCATTGCCAGCCTGCGCGCCGGCGTGCCCGTGAGTGCCTCGGCCGTGACCGTGAATCGCTTCTGCTCGTCGGGCCTGCAGGCCATCGCCTACGCGGCAGAGCGCATCATGACCGGAGGGTCGTCGGTCATCGTCGCCGGCGGCACCGAGTCGATGAGCATGATCCCGATGGGCGGGTTGAAAGTGTCGCCGAATCCGTCTCTGATGCACACCTATCCCGACGTGTATCTCAGCACCGGGCTCGTGGCCGAGAACCACGTGAAGGACTACGGCATCTCGCGCGAGGAACAGGATGCCTTCGCGCTGCGCAGCCACCAGCGGGCCCTGGCCGCCATCGACGCGGGCCGCTTCATCGAGGAGATCGTCCCGATCACGGCACGCCTGTTCGACACGACGACCGGCACGACCGTCGAGACCCTCTTCAGCGTCGACGAGGGGCCACGGCGCGACACCTCGGCCGCGGCGCTCGCGAAGTTGCGACCGGCGTTCCATGTCGCCGGCAGCGTCACCGCCGGCAACTCCTCGCAGATGAGCGACGGCGCCGCGGCCGTGGTCATCACCAGCGCGGAGGTGGCACAGGCGCGCGGGCTCGCACCGCTGGCGCGCTTCGTCGCCTATGCGACGGCAGGCGTCGAGCCCGAGAAGTTCGGCATCGGCCCGGTGCCGGCCGTGCGAAAGGTGCTGAAGCTGGCCGGGCTGACACTCGACCAGATGGATGTCGTCGAGTTGAACGAGGCGTTTGCGGCGCAGGCACTGGCCTGCCTGCGCGAACTGCCGATCGATCCAGACAGGCTCAACGTGAACGGCGGTGCCATTGCGCTCGGGCATCCACTCGGGTGCACCGGCGCGAAACTTACGGCGACGGCGCTCCATGAACTGCGGCGACGCAACGGACGCTATGCCATGGTGACCATGTGCGTGGGCGGCGGCATGGGCGCGGCCGGCATTTTCGAACGGATGTAGCCATGACCACCAACCCCGGATCGACACTGCGCGGCGGCGAGTTCCTGCTGCGGAGCGCGGCAGCGGCAGACATCTTCACACCCGAGCAACGGACCGACGAGCATCGCATGATCGGCGACACCGTGCGCGACTTCGTCACCAACGAAGTGCTGCCGGTGCTCGACCGCCTCGAAGCGAAGGACTGGGCGTTGTCGCGCGAGCTGGTGAAGCGGGGCGCAGCGCTCGGCATCATGGGCGCTGACGTGGCGGAGGAACACGGCGGCCTCGCGCTCGACAAGGTGTCCTCCGTGGTCATCAGCGAACAGATCTCGAGGTCGGCCTCGTTCGCGGCGACGTTCGGGGCGCACGCCAACCTTGTCATCCTGCCGTTGTCGCTGTTCGGCACTGCAGCCCAGAAGCAGCAGTACCTGCCACGTCTGTTGAACGGCGAGCTGATTGGCGGCTACTGCCTCAGCGAGCCCGGGGCGGGGTCGGACGCCCTCGGCGCGAGGACGCGCGCCACGAAGCAGGCGGACGGCAGCTATCTCCTGAGCGGCGAGAAGATGTGGATCACGAACGGCGGGTTCGCCGACGTCTTCATCGTCTTTGCCAAGGTGGATGGCGAGCACTTCACGGCGTTCATCGTCGAGCGGGCGTTCGGCGGGCTGACCAGCGGCAAGGAGGAGCACAAGATGGGGCTCCACGGCTCGTCTACGACGCCCATCCTGCTGCAGGACGTGCGGGTGCCACCGGAGAATGTGCTCGGCGAGGTGGGCCGGGGGCACAAGGTGGCGTTCAACGTGCTGAACTTCGCGCGCTACAAGCTCGGTGCGATGTGCAGCGGCGGCGCCCAGGGCGCCATCGGCGAGTCGGCACGGTACGCGGCGCAGCGCCGGCAGTTCGGCCAGCCCATTGCCTCGTTCGGCGCCATCAGGCACAAGCTCGGTGAGATGGTGGTGCGCGCCTTTGCGGTGGAGAGCCTCATCTACCGAACGGCGGGGATGATCGATGCGCGCGTGGCGGCTACCCCGCACGACGCGGCCGATCAGTCGGTAGTGCTCCAGGCCGTGGAGGAGTACGCCGTCGAAGCGTCGATCGCCAAGGTGGCCGGCAGCGAGATGATGAACTTCGTCCTCGACGAGAACATCCAGGTGCACGGCGGCAACGGCTACGTGCGCGACTACCCGGCCGAACGCGAGTTCCGCGATTCGCGGGTGAACCGCATCTTCGAGGGCACGAACGAGATCAACCGGCTGCTCATTCCCGGCATGCTGGCGCGGCGCGCGGCGAAGGGGGACATCGCTCTCATCGCGGCGGCGAAAGCGCTGCAGGACGAACTACTTGGTCCGCCGGCGCTGCCGACCGACGATGACACACCGCTGGCCGACGAGCGGCGAGCCGTCGCTGCGTTCAAGAAGGCGTCGCTCATGGTGCTTGGCCTCGCCATGCAGACCTATCGTGAAAAGCTCGGCGAGCAGCAGGAGGTGCTGTTGCACCTGGCCGACATGATCATCGACACCTACGCTGCCGAGAGCGCGCTGCTCCGCGCCTCGGCTGCCGCCACGGCCAACCGCACCGGGGCCGCGCTGCAGGCCGATGCGACGCGCGTGTTCGTCAACGACGCCGCCATGCGCATCGAGGCGTCGGCGAAGCAGGCCCTGGCGGCCATGCTCGATGGCGACACGCTGCGGACGATGGTGGCGGCACTGAAACGGCTGTTCCGGCAGATGCCGATCAACACCGCTGCGCTGCGCCGGACGCTGGCCGACGAAGCCGTCGCCCGCGGCGCATATCCGTTCTGACACACATGCATACACACCGAACGCCATGGCACCTGTGGATCGTGGGCGGCCTCGCGCTGCTCTGGAACGCGATGGGCGCGTTCGACTACTCGATGACCCAGTCGAGGAATGCGGCCTACATGGCCAGCTTCACACCCGAGCAACTGGCGTTCTTCTACGGGATGCCCAGGCTGGTGGTGTCGGCGTGGGCGGTGGGGGTCTTCGGTGGCCTCGCCGGTACGCTGCTGCTCCTGCTGCGCCGACGCCTGGCGGTGTGGCTGCTGCTCGCGTCGGTCCTGGGCGTGGTGACCACCACGTTCCACAACTACGTGCTGGCGGACGGCCTGGCGGTGGCGGGCGACCCCTTCTCCCTGATCTTCACCGCCGTCATCTTCATCGTCGCACTCGGCCTGTTCCTTTACGCGAGCACCATGCGCACGCGCGGCGTGCTCGCCTGACCATCGAGTCCCCATGCCCTTGACCACCCCTCCCGTCGCTCGCACGTCCATGCGCATCAGGCGTCCGGTCGCTGAGGTCTTCGAGGCGTTCGTCGATCCAGACGTCACCGCGAAGTTCTGGTTCTCGCGCGGCAGCGAGCGCCTGACGGAAGGCGCTCTGGTGATATGGCACTGGGACATGTACGGGTTCGCAGCCGAGGTGCGGGTGACGGCACTCGAGCTGA
>JBKJMH010000172.1:0-6083 GCA_046596625.1 Vicinamibacterales bacterium
GTGCGGTCGCAAACCGCCTGCCGGTCGCGCGGCACTCAACGGTGTGTCGAGTCGACATACGGATAAAACGGAAACGCCAGCCAACAAACGCTTGCAGTCGTCGGCGGCCGGCGCGATGATGAGCCGCACCGATGAAGCGGTATGGTGAGGACGGCGAGGTCATGGCCGAACAGGGAGTTCACCGGATCAGTGGCTACGTCGTTCTCGGCCTGGCGCTGTTCGTGATGATGCTGGTGGTCGGTGCCACCGCGTTGACGATCCTTGGCCGGTTCAACCCGTCGCCAGACGGTGACGAAGGCACAGCGGCGCATCTCTTCCAGATCGCGATCGTTCTGCTGCTGCCGGCAGGCTTCATGTTCCTGGCCACCGCAAATTGGGGCCATCCCGTTCGCATCGCGAAGCGACTCATCCTCCCGGCGGTCGCGCTCGTCGTGGCGTTCTCCTCGCTGTACTACATGGAGCACCTTCGTTAATCAGGATCATCGAGGCAGGAACGACCGACCGATGCCATCCTGTCGATCGCTGCACTGCTAACGGCGTCAGACTGCGTTTCATCCACGGCGCGTCGTTGCCAGATCCGCAACGCCCCTCGTGGGTTCTGGCACGCAGAGCCGCTTCATTCGCGTCGAATTCGGTCCGAAACTCCTCCGGCGTCGCGAAGTCCGCGGTCGCCTTGAACGCAACCCTGTGGCCCGAGGCTTCCACCGCGATCGCGGCCCGAATGTACGACGTCAGCGCTGGCGCCAGCGCCTCGACCGCGCGGGCACTGGTGAAGCGGATCTGACGCGCCGCCTGCACGTTCCTCGTCTGCTGGATGAGTAAACCCAGCGGATCGGGCAGCAGCGCACCCTTGTGGAACAGCAGCGCGCAGTAGTCCTTGAAGTCGTGAATCAGGACGACGTTGCGACCGTCGAGCGTGTAGCACGGAACGCCCCACTTCAGCTCTTCGATCAGGCTGCGACGCGTGATGGCCCCGCTCCGCTGGTGATGGGGCCATGGCGGCCGTAATATGGCGGCATGATTCGCACCTGGACGATCATCGGCGTGCGCGACGTGCGGGCCAGCTATGCGTGGTATCAGACGTTATTCGGCCAGCCGATGTCGGCGCCGGCGCACGACCATTTTGGTCAGCTCGTCGACGAGGATGGCACAGTGCTGCTCTGCCTGCATGCGTGGGGCGCCCACGAGCATCCGTCGCTGACTAGTGCCGAGCGTGCGGTGCCCGGCAACGGCCTGCTGCTGTTCTTCCGTGCCGACGATGTAGAGGCGGCGCTGGAGCGTGCGCGGGGCCTCGTGCCTGCCCTCGAGGAGGAACCGCATATGAACCCGAACACCAGCACGATGGAATTCTCGTTGCGCGATCTCGACGGCTACTACGTGACGCTCAGCGGGCGGCAGTGACGTGCACCCAGCTGACTGGCGGGGCGGCCACGCCAGATTCTAAGTTCGCTTCAGGAGAGCTGTGGGGCGGTGGGTGGGACCGGCCAGGCGCAGGCCCGGCCGGTGTCGGAACAGTGGCTAGTTGCCGCGCAGGCGGAACGACGCGCCGATGGCGATCGAGAACGCGTTCAATCGGTCTCGGACGATCGAGTACTGGCCGACGATGAACGGCTCGTAACCCGAACTGCCGCTGAGGGCGATGCGCGTGCCGCTGATCAGGTTGATGCCGACCTTGCTGTCGCCGGCGCCCACCTCGGGCGACACCTTCTGCAGCGTGCCGCCGATGCCGAAGAACGGCCGGAAGCGACCAGGCCGCGCCAGGTCGATGTTCTTCAGGACGTTCGCATCGAACTGGATGGTGTGGCCTCCGCCGAGCGGCTGGTAGGTGAAGCGCGGCTCGAACTCGAGGGCGTGCGCGACCTGGATGCGGGCATCGGCGCCGAACAGCAGCCAGTTGTCCGAGGTATCCATCTGCGCCCCCACGAGTGCCCCTGCCGAAATCAGCCCGGAGCGGTCGTCATCGGCCAATGCGGTCTGGGCGGAGGCCGCCAGCGGCAGCCCCACAAGCGCAAGTGCCACCGCGCACACACGTAGAAGTAGTCTCATCCTGTGCATCTCCCTGTAGTCGTGAGCAGTTCCGCGATCAGCTTAACGTGCCTGACCGAGCGCGACAAGCGCCGTCGATCAGGAAGTAAGACTTACGCGCGTGTCGTGAATGGCCATCCCGCATCAGCGTCGGACTTATCGCTCACGTCTGCGGTGTCATGCAGAAGATCGGCGAGTTCCTGGCTGCGGCGGAGTGCCTGTTCGCGTGCGGAAGGCCCTGAAAAACAGACGATGACTCTCTCGTCGAGGAGCACGCGCCACTCTCCACGGTGGTCGGGCGAGGGCGATAGTCTGACCGGCATCTCTGGACCTCCGGCAAGGTGCAGAGCAAGGACGGAGCCGGGTCGGCCGGGGAGACCGACGGCTCAGCCCTGACGTTCTTGAATGCGACGCAGCCGTCGTTCGCGACCGTCGCGGTCGCGCTCCTCCAGCTCACGCTCGAGCGGGGTCCGGACGCCGTCAGTCCACCAGCGCCGGCGGTCGGTCAGCAAACGGCTGAAGTGCCGGCGCTCGTGGCCAGCTCGCTTTTCAGGCGAGAACGCCAGAAAGCTCCAGCCGGTGCCCAGCAGGAACTTCTCGAAGTCGGCCTGAAACCGCTCGAGCTTGGAGAGGTCGTCGAAGAAGTAACTGCGGGGCGGTCCGTCGCCGGTTACGCCCAGCAGGAAGCCATCGTCAGTCGGGGTGCGCTGGATATCCAGATGCGCCTCGTCACGGGAGAACGTCCAGGTTTGATCTTCCACGTCCGGGTGTATCGGACGTACTCCGACAGTGGATTAGTTCTGTCAGTCGGTCAACCGGATCGACCGCACGACCTGCTGGAACGCGGCTTCGTAGCTGCGCGCGTCGGACGAAGGGACCACAGCAATGACGTAGAAAAGTGTGCCGTCGGACACGCGGGTGGTGAAGAGCTGGATGTCCTCCGCCTTGCCCGTCGCCTCGGACACGTTGTCCAGCCTGGTCTGGAGCGCCCGCCGATTGGCCATCACTGTCGCCAGCGGTTCGGAGCGCTGCGCCAGACGCGGGTTCGACTGCGCAAGCGCGTCGATGAAGTCGGCCGTGGCCTCCTCCAGCTCGTGCCGCTCGTTGCGAAGCACGCCAGCCTCGACCCCGTGCGTGAAGATGTTCTGGCCGTTCACCTGTCCGTATGCACCGGTCGGTGCGAAGGTGACGGAGCTCGACCCAGGCAGTTCACGCCAGTTGGTAGGTACGGCAATACGGAACACGTTCCCTTCCGTGTATTCGCGAGCGCGCGTGGCTGGAGCCTCGACGCGGCCAAGGGTGCCGGCCGAACGCGGGTCGTTGCCGGTGGCGCCGCCCTTCGCCGACTTGGCTGCTTCTTCGGACGTCGGCGCCTTCGGCAAGGACGTCAGGTGGGCCTTCACCCGATTGAACTGCGAGCGGTCGCCGACCGGGTTCGCCACGCGCAGCAACTGCGCCTCTTTCTCGATGTACTGCGAGCGGTTGGCCGGATTCGGATGGTCGGACATCCACTCCGGACCGTTCGAGCCGCCCTGCTTCTCGATCGTCTTGAACATGTTCGCCATCTCGCGGGCGTCGTATCCGGCTCGAGCCATCAGCTGAGCGCCGAGGATGTCGGCCTGCTTCTCGTAGTCGCGGCCAAATCGAAGGAAGGCGGTACCCAGTCCGAACTGCGTGCCTTGCGCCACCACGCTGCCGACCCGGCCGCCGATGATGGCGCCGAGGACGGCACCGGCCACCTGACCCATCTGGTATTTGCCGGCCTTGCTCGCCTGAGCGGTGCCGTGGCGAAGCAGGACGTGACTGACCTCGTGCGCCATCACGCCGACGACCTCGCCCTCACTGCTGGCCGCTTCCAGCATGCCTCGGTTGACGAACATCGGCCCGCCCGGCAGGGCGAACGCGTTGATCTCGCGCACGTTCACGGTGTCGAAGGAGTACCTGAACTCGGGTCGCTGGAATTCCGTCGGGATGACCGCAGTCAGCCGTTCTCCCAGCCGCGTCACATACGACGTCACTGCGTCGTCGCGCATGATGGGCAACTGCTGACGCGCCTCCGCCGCCGCCTGGAGCCCGAGCTCGACGTCCTGGGCGGGTGTGTACTTGTTGCTCGGTGCCGTGACACGCGTCTGGCTCCCGACTCCGACCATCGTCAAGGCAACAATGACCGCTGATGACAGGACTTTCTGTTTCATGGGGATGTGCTGTGCAAACACGGATCCCTCACGCGCCTGACGCCGGGATGGCGATGCGGGAGGCATACGGTTCAGATTGCAGAGTACGACGAATGTGGACACAGGGGGCGACAAATTGTCCTGCGGTCCAGCCTTGGAACTCAGCCGCTGCAGGTCAGCCGGGCACTTGCCGAAAGACCTGGGTGACAGGAATTGTCAGGAAACGGCGTGCGTGCCACGCAGTGTCACTCGACCCAGCGCTCGGAACCCACATCCTGCATGCGCCCGCGCGGCGCTGCACATGGATACCGGCGGCATGAGCTCTGCTAAAGGACCCCCAGGGACTGACAGGTGAAAATTCGCAAAGCTGACGGCTTCGCCCTTATCGACCTTCTCTTCGTCTGTGCGATCATGGGCGTCCTTTCGACCATCGCGTTGCCACGGATGCTCCTGGCGCGGCAGTCCGCGGGCGCGGCATCGGCCATCGCGTCGCTACGCGCTATCCACAGTTCGCAGCTGACCTTCGCACTCACGTGTGGCGCAGGCTTCTACGCACCCAACCTGACCACGCTTGGCCGGGCGCCGGCGAACAGCCGAGAGGCGTTCATCGCACCGGGCCTTGCGACCTCGAACTCGGTGACACGCTCGGGCTACGTCATCGAGGTCGACGGCACCGCCTTCGCGGGCGCGCCTGGCAGTTGCAATGGCCTGGGCGTCGGTGAAGCCGCACAGGGCTGGCGTGCCTACGCCGACCCGACCAGCCGGGAGAACGTCCGCTTCTTCGGCACGAACGTGAACGGGGCGATCTGGGAACTCAACTCCTCCCTCGGCGCGGTCATTCCCGAGGTGGGCGAACCGACGGCCGGCCAGATTCTGAAATAAGACGGGCGTCAGCCTCGCCGGCGACGCGCCTGTTCCGCCTGAACATAACGCGACGGGAGCGCGTGGTCGATTCGGCTGGCAATGAAGTCAGACGCCTCGACGACGCGCGCCAGCGCGACGCCGGTCTCAATACCCAATCCATCCAGCATGTAGAGCAGGTCTTCGGTCGCCAGGTTGCCGGAGGCGCCAGGCGCGTACGGGCAGCCACCAAGGCCGCCGGCCGAGGCGTCGAACGTGGTGATGCCGAGCCCGAGCGCGGTGAGCACGTTGGCGAGTGCGGTGCCGTTGGTGTCGTGGAAGTGCAGCGCCACCCTATCGAGACGGATGCGCTCTCCCACCGTGTGGAGCACGCGGTCCACCTGCCCCGGATGAGCGACGCCGATGGTGTCGCTGATCGCCACCTCGTAGACACCCATCTCCAGCAGCCGCGCGGACAACTCCGCCACCCGCGCTGCCGGCACATCACCCTCGTAGGGACAGCCGAACGCCGTGGACAGGTAGCCGCGCACCCGCATGCCCAGCGTCAGCGCACGGTTGCACACCACGCCGTAGGCACGAAACGAGTCTTCCAGGCCCTGGTTGATGTTGGCTCGGCTGAACGATTCGGATGTTGCCGCGAAGATGGCGATCTCCTCGAGCCCGGCGACGGCCGCGCGCTCGAGCCCCTGCAGGTTCGGTACGAGTGCCGTGTACCTCGTGCCCGGGTGGCGGGTGATACGCGCGAACAGCTCGGACGCATCTCCCATCTGCGGCACACGCGTTGGGTTCACGAACGCCGACACCTCGATCACCGAAAAGCCAGCCGCGCTGAGGCGATTGATGAATGTCACCTTGTCGGCGGTGGAGACGGCCACCTGCTCGTTCTGAAGGCCGTCGCGAGGACCAACCTCGACCAGGGTGACCTGCCGGCCACGAAGGGCAGCGAACTCCACCCGCGTCACTCCAGCTCGACGAGCGTGATGCCGGGCTGCACCAGTTCGCCCTCACGGCACTGCATCGAGC
>JBKJMH010000249.1:0-2661 GCA_046596625.1 Vicinamibacterales bacterium
ATCGTGTCCGCGTCCTTGTAGGTCGCAATGGCCTTCGCCAGCGTCTTCGGCAATTCGATACCCGAGCCGTCGTTCGCCAGGTCGAGCAGCGGTGCGTCCTTCCATGCCCACAGGTCACCGGTGGCGAGGATCCTCAGGTTCGGGAAGTACACCATCGTGTCGCCGCCGGTGTGCCCCTTGCCGAAGTACTGCAGCTCAATGCGGTCCTTGCCGCTGCCGAGCGTCAGTTTGTCCTTGTAGGTCTGCTTCGGCAGAAACTGCGCCTTGTCGCCCTTGAACGCATCCATCTTCGCCATGAGCATCTTCGTGTTCTCATGCGCGACGATATTCACGCTGGCCGGGAAGCCGTCGTTGCTACCCGTGTGATCGCCGTGCGTGTGCGTGTTGATGAGGGTAGTGATCGGCTTGTTCGTCACCGCCTTGATCTTTGCGATGATGTCAGGCCCATAGCCCGCCAGCTTGCTGTCCACGACGGTGACGCCGGCGTCAGTGACGAACACCGACACATTGCCACCAGTGAACTGCGAGCGGTCCACCGGGCTCGCCGACCCGATGATGTAGAAGTTCTCCTTCACCTTCTGCAGATCAGGCAGCGTCGCCCGCTGCTGCTGTCCTGCCAGCCCCACGGACAGCGCCCCAACCGCCACGAGCAGACCGAGCACCACACTTCGCGTCATAAGTCCTCCGCACCAATCTGAAATCTACAATCTGAAATCTGCAATCTCGACGTCGCTACATCGTGCTGCGCTTGCAGCCGTCGATGAATGCGCGCTTCGCATCGCCGGGCTTCTCGATGATCTTGAAGAACTGGTCGAGATAACCCCTGGCATCCTTGCGGTAACCCTGGTCCAGGTTCGGAACCTGGTCGTAGAGCGCCATCACCTCGTCGCGCATGCCGCGCAGGCGCGTCAGGAACGGCGCCAGTTTCTCTTCGGTGAGGCACGGGCCGCGATAGAGGCGTTCGCGCACGGTCGGCAGGTTCAGCGCCTTCGCGGGCACGGCGTAGCGGGCGTTGACCAGACCGGAGTAGTCGAAATCGTACGGCACCGGGTAGACCGTGCCGTTCGAGGCGCGCACCAGGATGATGTTGTGCAGCTTTGCCAGCGACATGTCGGTGTTGCCGATCATGTATTCGTACAGCGACAGCAGCATCATCGACTCGCCGTCGACGTGCCCGAACGACAGGTCCTGCAACTCGCTGGTCTCGCCGTCCAGCCGCTTCGCCACATCGTCGTCCTCCTCGAGAAAGAGGCCGGCGCGCGTCGTGAGCGGCTTGTTGTTCGAGACGTCGACGTAGGTCGTCGTCGACAGCCGGGCGCGGAATGAGCGGGCGGTGATGCGGTTGAAGATCTTGTACGCGGCGAACTCGCGGTAGACGTACTGCTCGTAGGAGTCGACGTCGCGGCAGTGGGTGCCAAGTTTCAGCGCCTTGTGCCCCGCGAAGATCGTGCCCGCGATCTTGCCCGTGAACTCGAGGCGCAGCGGCGCGAAGGTGCACGTGCCCACCGCACGGCGCGAGTGTCCCCGCGTGCGGATGTTCACGGTGATGCGGTCCTCGCCGCCCTTCAGCGACGGCGCGACGATGGTGGCCGGGAAGACCTTTGTGCTCTCGACGTTGCGGTCGCGGTTGACCGCCTTGAAGTCGGCAATCAGCGTGATCGGGAGCGGGTCGTCGCTCGAGAAGAGCGCGCGCTGCATCGCCGTCCGCGTCCGCTCCAGGCGCTGCTCGGGTGTCCGGCGCCGCACGTCGGCCTTTTTGTCTTTCGCGGTCGGCGCCACCGGCTTGGCATCCTGCTGCTGGGCGTGCACCACTGACAGGCTTGCCAGCACCACGGTCACGGCGGTAGCCGCCATCAGCCGCGCGGCACCTGCGCCCACTCCAACTCCTCGTTTCATCCTGTCCTCCGGAACGCTGGCGATTCTAGCAGGACCGCGTCAACGGACGTATCCGTCCCGTGCTCGCACCTTGTAGATGCCACCTTTCACCCGCACGCGGATGCTGTGGTAGGTGCCGTCCGCCGCTACCGGCGCCGCATACCCGATGAGGTACTGACTGTTCAGTTCCTCGGCAATCCGGCCGAGTGCCTCCACCACCTCGGAACTGTCATGGACGATGTGCGTGCGGCCGCCGCTCTGATCGGTGATCTGGCCGAGCGCCATCGGGTTCACCGGGGTGTTGATGGTGCGGCGGTCAGCGGAGTCGATAGCGATGGCATAGATGAACAGGTCCGTCCGCAGCAGTGCGCGGCGCAGGTCGCGCAGGGCGGTGTCGCTCGCCGTATCAGCCCCGTCGGACACCACCAGGAGCGCCGCCCGCTGCCGGTGCCTGGAGTCGGCCAGCGGAATGGCCGACATGATGGCGTCGTAGATGGCCGTGGACCCCCACGGTTTCACCGGTTCGAGCATGGTGAGCGGCAGGCGACGGTCCTCGGTCCAGTCGGTCAGCAACTGCTGTCGATGGTTGAACACCAGCAGCGAGAACTCGTCGGCCGGATCAAGCAGGTCGGTCACGAAGTGATCGATCGCGCCGCGCGCGTCGGCGATGCGTCGCCCGTACATGCTGTCGCTCGCATCGAGCAGGATGCCGAGGCTGACAGGTACCCGGTCACTGGTGAACTGCGTGATCGGCTGCGACGTGCCGTCTTCGAAGAGTTCGAACTG
>JBKJMH010000054.1:0-2996 GCA_046596625.1 Vicinamibacterales bacterium
GTGATCTTCCTCGGGAACTGAGCGTTGTCTTCGAGGAACGTCTTCTTGTTCGCCAGGTCGGCGACGGTCGGCTGCACGGCACCGTTGGTGTCGGTGACGCGCGAGACCAGCGTGTGCTCGCCCGGCGTGGCGCCAGTCCAGTCCCACGTGAAGAGTTTCCAGCCGTAGGTGTCCGACGTGTCGGCCGACAGCGTCGCACGCTGCCACTGACCGCCGTCCACTTGCACTTCGACCGAACGGATCGGCGTGCCGTCGTTCAGGATGTAGCCGGTGACCTTGTGGGCCTTGCCCGTCGTGGTCACTCGCGCGATGATCGACTTCAGCCGCATCTTCGAGATGCCCGTCTCCTTCGGCATCGTGACGCCGCCGATGTTCTCCTCGCGAAGCGTGCGGTACCAACGCGTCTGGAACTTGCCCATGTACGGCTCGGCCTGCACATGCAGGTTCGACAGCCACTTCACGTTGGCCACACCGTACCAGCCGGGCACCAGCAGGCGCAGCGGCGCGCCCTGATGGACGGTGAGCGGCTGGCCGTTCAGCGCCCAGGCCAGGAACGGCTCGCCCGAGAGCGCCTGTTCGCGCGTCAGGCTGCGGCCGAACTGCTGTTCCACCGTGAATTTCTGGGTGCGCCATTCCACTTCTTCCTGCCCCTTGTCGGCGCCGAAGAAGACGAACTCGCGCGCATCGCGGTGCACGCCCGCCCGGTCGAGCACGAGCCGGAGCGGAATGCCGGTCCACTTGCCGTTGCCGGCAAACCCCTGCACCAGGCGCGGGCTGTTGCCAGAGCATTCGAAGCCGGCCACGAGCTCGCGGCTGCCCAGCTTCTTCAGGTCGTCGAGCGCCAGTGCCTGCGGCGACGCCACCATGCCGGTCACCTTCAGGCGGAACGCCGCGAGGTCGACCGTCGGATGTCCGTAGTGCTGCGTCGTGAAGAACTGATCGGCCGGCGTGAACGGGCCGTCGATCTTGCGGATGTCGAAGTTCCGCGTCGTGGCGTTCGGGTTCGGGTTGAAGTTGGCCGGGAAGTCGGAGAAGGGGACGACGGTCTCGCCCTGGGCCAGCGCGGGCAGGACGAACTCGGGCAGGTTCGCCGCTACCGAGAGACCAATGCCGGCAAGGCCGAGCGTTTTCAACATGTCGCGTCGCGACTGTTCAAGAGCCATCGTTCGCAGTCCTCCAGAAATGCAGGCGTTCGGCGCGAATTCTAACACGGGCGTCTCCACCCTACGTCCGGACGACGAGGTGCGCGATCGATTCCAGCAGCCGCCGCGAATCGATCGGCTTGGCGAGGTGCATCTGGAAGCCCGAGGCCAGCGCCAGTGCCACATCTTCGGGCCGGGTGCGTGCCGTGAGGGCAATCGCCGGCACATGAGACGTGCCGGTTTCCATCTTGCGGAGTGAGGCGATCAGCGAATAGCCGTCTTCGTCAGGCATGCCGATGGCGGCAATGAGCAGATCGAGGTGTATCCGCGGGAAGAGTGCCCGTGTTTCGACGGCCGATCGGCTGAGCAGCACCTCGGCGCCCGCCCCCTCGAGCACCGCCTTCAGCACGTCGCGTGTATCGGCATCGTCGTCGACGACGAGCACGCGCGAGCCGACCAGGGATGTCGTGTCGGGCGGCAGCGGCGTGGGGGCTGCGGTTCGCTGGATGAGCGTGGCCGGCAGATGCACCGTGAACGTCGACCCCAGACCGTCGCCTGGGCTCTCGGCGCGGACCGTGCCGCCGTGCAGTTCCGCCAGGTCGCGGACGATGGCCAGCCCGAGCCCGAGTCCGCCGTGCGCCCGGGTGGTGCTGCTGTCACCCTGTCGGAAGCGTTCGAAGACATGGGGCAGGAACTCGGTCGGAATGCCGCAGCCGGTATCGGCGACGGTCAGTTCCACCGTGTCACCGTCGCGCCGCAGGCCGACCTCGACGCGGCCGCCGGCCGGCGTGAAGCGGACGGCGTTGGACAGGAGGTTCCAGACGATCTGCTGCAGCCGGCGTGCATCGGCGTTCATGGTGAGGTCGGGATCGCTCAGCCGCTTCACGAGCGAGACGCCCTTGGCATCCGCCGCCGGACGCACCGATTCCACCGCGGCCTCGAGCACCGCTCCCACGGCGACGGCGCTCACGTTCAGGGTGACTGTCCCCGCCGAGATGCGCGACACGTCGAGTAGTTCCTCGACCATCTGCGCCTGGATGCGGGCGTTGCGCTCGATGACGTGCACCGCGTGGCTGACGCGCGACTTGTCGTAATCGCTGCGCGAGAGGATCGAGGCCCAGCCGAGGATGGCGTTCAGCGGCGTGCGCAATTCATGGGACAGCGTGGCGAGGAACTCGTCCTTGGTGCGGTTGGCCGCTTCGGCCTCACGGCGCGCCTGCTGCTCCTGGGTGACGAGTCGGCTGATGGACGACGCCATGGCCGAGAGCGTCCGTCCGAGTTGCCGAACGTCGGACGGCCCGCCGATGGGTATCGGGGTGTCGAGGTGCCCGGCCCCGAGTTCATGGGTGGCCTTCGTCAGCCGCCAGAGCGGACGGGTGGCAACCGTGGCGACCGCGATGGACGCCAGCCCGCCCAGCATCGCCACCAGCACCGAGGCGTAGGCCAGCAACTGGCCCAGTCGTCGAATCGGCGCGGTGGCATCGTCGTAGTTGACGTTGGCAACGAGGCAGCCGCCGCCAAGCGAGGCCACCGGACGAAGGCCGCTGATGACCCCCACGCCGCGGTCGTCGGTGGTCTGGGTGTCGAACGCGTTCCCGCGCAGGCACGAGGCGATCGGCGCCATGGCCACAGGGTGCTGGGCGGCGGTGGTGCGCTGCGTGCTGGTAAGTCGATAACCGGCGTTGTCGGTGAGGAAGGCTTCGCCGTTCGACTCGAGCCCGGCGCGGTCGGCCAGCACGGCATTCACATCATCGAGCGAGAACTCGACGTGCACGGCGAGGTCGCCGACGTTGGCCAACATGGCATAGCGTCCACGTTCGGCGGCAGACTCGATGCGGATGAGGCGAGCGGGTA
>JBKJMH010000182.1:0-3144 GCA_046596625.1 Vicinamibacterales bacterium
CGCAAAGGTGGCGTCGAGTGAGGCACGGACGAAATATGTTAAGCGTCCCGGACAGCGCATCGGCTCTCCCGCCCGACCTGCCCGCCTCTGCCTCAGTCCCCCGCCCCCGCGAACTGATCGTCTTCCTCGGCAAACAACACGTTGAACGTCGTCAACGAGCCGTAACACCCCGTGATGTAGCTCTGGAGCTTCACCTTGCCGTCGTCGGGCAGGTCGGATGCGTTCACCTGCTGTTCGAGTGTGCGCAGGCGGTTCCGGATCATCACGATCTTGTGGAACAGCGCGTCGATCGGCAGCACCTTCTCCTGCAAGCCAGGCGTGCCCGGGCGGAGCACCAGCGTGCCGCCGCGCCACTTGTCGGCCGGCACCACCGGCGTGACGCCGGCTTCCTCGCGGACGATGCGGCGGAGCAGCAATTCGAGGTCGTCGGTTGCGTCGGAGAGTGCCATCGGCGGTGCGGTCCTTTCACGGTCGGTCACCACGGGTAACGGTTCGCGACCCGGCGTGTGCGCGCGGGCCCGCGGCGCGGCCGGCGTCTGGGCGCCGGCGATCCGGGTCACATCGATGCGCGGTCCGCCGCGGTAGTTGTGTTCGCTGTCGCAGTAGCCGCAGACGACCCGCAGCGGCACGCCGCTCATGTCGCCCGCGATGATCGTGTGCATCCGATCCGTCTTGCAGGCGCGGCAATAGTCTTCGACCGACTCGCCCGCCCGGAGTGTTCGTCCGTCCGCCATGCCCCGCATGATGACACGGCCACCGGGTGTCGGTGCGTCCGCTCCGGCGCTGCGGGGTTCGTCCACGCCTGTCGCGTTACAGGGCAGGTCGAGAGCCGGACTCATCCGGCGCCCGGATTGTTCGACACCGTGTCGGAGGGAGAACGGCGATGAAGAAGATGTCCAGAGTGATGGTGGTGGGAACCGTGGTGCTGGCGGGGGCAATGATGACCGCAGCGTGTTCGGAGTCGTCGGCGCAGGCGTCGGTGACGACGCCCGATCCTGGCACCCTCGCCCGCGGGCAGTACCTGGTGACCATCGGCGGCTGCAACGATTGCCATACGCCGCTGAAGATGGGCCCGAAGGGGCCCGAACCGGACATGACGCGGATGCTGTCTGGACACCCCGAGCCGTTCGCGATCACCGCGCCTGTGCGCCTGCCGTCGCCCGAATGGATGGCGGCCTCGTCCGCGACCAACACCGCGCACTCCGGCCCGTGGGGCGTGAGCTTCAGCGCCAACCTGACGCCGGACCAGAACACCGGCCTCGGCATCTGGACCGAGGACATGTTCATGAAGGCCTTGCGCACCGGCCGGCACATGGGGGCGTCGCGCGAAATCCTGCCGCCGATGCCGTGGTCCAACTACGGGAAGATGACCGACGCCGACCTGAAGGCGGTATTCGCCTACCTGCGCAGCATTCCGCCCGTGCACAACCGGGTACCCGATCCGATTTCGCCGGCGATGACGCCCGCGACGACGAACTGACGGTCGTCAGTGCGCCCACCTTCGCGACGGGATCGAGGAGAATGGGACGACTGACGATGACCACGTTTCTGCTCATTCGACACGGCCTGACCGATGCAGTTGGTCGGATGATGACCGGTCACGAACCGGGCGTGCACCTCAATGCCATCGGGCGCGACCAGGCGGCCGCCTTACCCGAGCGTCTCAACAACGTGCCGCTGGCGGCGATCTATGCCAGCCCGCTCGAGCGCGCACGCGAGACGGCACAGCCGGTGGCCGACGCCCGCGGCCTGCCCATCCAGATCGAGCCCCGCGTCATCGAAGTCGACTTCGGCGGATGGACCAACCAGCGCTTCGCCGATCTCGCCACCGACCCGCACTGGCAGCTCTACAACGCGTATCGCGGCGCGACGCGGCCGCCCGACGGCGAAGGGCTGATCGATGTGCAGGCCCGCACTGTCGAGGCGTTGCTCGATCTTCACGAGCGGCACCCGCACGACGTGGTGGCGGTCTTCTCGCACGCTGATACGCTCCGCGCCATCCTGCTGTACTTCCTGGGTATGCCGGTCGACTTCGTGCAGCGACTCGATCTGGCGCCGGCGCGCATCAGCGTGCTGCAACTCGGTGGAGGGGCGCCGCGGATTGTCCAGGTGAACGGCGAGAACGTCCCGCCGATGCCAGGGATCGGCTAAGCCCGCCGTGGAGGAGTCGCACTTCCAGGTGCTGTTCGACGGCGGCTGCGGTCTGTGCACCCGTACGGTGGCGTGGCTGCGTCGCCTCGATCGCCATCAGGTGCTCCGCTTCATCGACATCACTGCCCAATGGGACTGGCTCGCCGCGACCTACCCCGGTCTGGACCAGCAGGCGTGCGCCGACGCGATGCACGTCATCGCGCCCGACGGCCGCGTCACCACCGGCTTCGACGCGTTCCGCACCATTGCCTGGGTGGTTACGCCGCTGGCGCCAATGGCGCCATTCCTCCATGTACCCGGTGTGCCGTTCATCGGCCGTCGCGTCTACCGCTACGTCGCCACCCACCGATCGACCACGTGCAGGCTGGTGGCGCGGCGTTAGACGCGACGCGCCACGCCGCCGGCTTCAGGCTCTCGGCTTCGGGTTTCAGTTCGGACTTCTGACTTCTGACTTGCGACTTCTAGTACACCGTGCCCGCCGCGCCGTTCAGCGTCGTGATGTTCGCGCCGATGGCCGTGCCGTCGGTCGCCGACGTGATGTACGGACTCGACGCCGAAAGCCGATAGTTCCCGCTCGGGTCGACGAACCCGACGCCGCTGACTATTGCCGGGAAGAAATTGCCGGTTGGATAGAGCGACGGCTGGCCGGCGACGATGACGTTGCGGAGGAAGGTGCCGCCCGGGAAGAACGTGTTCAGTGTGCCTGTGCCTTCGGACGAACCGGCGCCCATCACCGCCCAGTTGTTGTCCGGGATGATGTTGTTGGTGAACGCGAAGCCGTAGACCGGCGCGCCGTCCGCGTAGACGACCGAACTGCCGTCGGTGAACACGGTGTTGTGGTCGAGTGTCAGGTTGCGGCCGCCGCTGGTGAGCACTAACTGACCGGCACCGTCCCAGTTGGCCGCGCTGAGATCGACGACCAGGTTGTTGCGGAAGACGACGTCGGACAGCGGCTGGCTCGGGAAGCGATAGTCGGTGCCGAGCACGTTCAGG
>JBKJMH010000205.1:0-8551 GCA_046596625.1 Vicinamibacterales bacterium
TTGATGCGTGGCTGACACCTTTCCCCTGCCGTTCGACGCCTACCCGCCGGCATCGCCCGACGGGCTGTTCGCCACGCTCGCCGCACGCATCGACGCCGACCCGTTCAATGCGGTGGCCACCGTCATCTTCATCCTGGCCGTCACGCACACGTTCGTGGCAGCCCGCTTCTCGCACCACGCGCATGTGGTGCAGGCGCGCCACGACGTCGCAGCCAGGCTCACGGGGCGTCCTGAACGGCCGCACCCGCTGGCAGAGGTGCTGCACTTCTTCGGTGAAGTGGAAGTGGTGTTCGGGCTGTGGGCAGTGGTGCTGCTGGTGGCCGGAGCGGCGATGCACGGCTGGAGCGCTGCCACCCACTACGTCGACGACACCGTCATCTACACCGAGGCGCTGTTCGTCGTGGTGATCATGAGCATGGCGGCCACGCGCCCCGTGGTGGCCTTTGCCGAATCAGCACTGCGGCGCGTCGCTGCGCTCGGCCGCGGCACGCCGGCGGCGTGGTGGGTGGCTATTCTTACCGTCGGTCCGCTGCTCGGGTCGTTCATCACCGAGCCGGCCGCCATGACCATCTGTGCGTTGCTGCTGTCGCGGCAGTTCTACGACCTCGAGCCGAGTCCGCGGCTGAAGTACGCCACGCTCGGCCTGCTGTTCGTGAATGTGTCGATTGGCGGCACCCTCACGCATTTCGCGGCGCCGCCGGTGCTGATGGTGGCGCGGGTGTGGAACTGGGACACGCCGTTCATGCTGCAGCACTTCGGGTGGCGGGCGGCGATTGCGATCGTGCTGTCGACCGTCGTCTACTTCGCGCTGTTCCGGTCCGAGCTGGCGGCACTGGCCAGCCGGCCGGCGCTGGCCGACATCGAGACGCCCGATGAAGACGTGGCGGCGGGGCAGGCGGCGCTGCTGCCGGTGCCAGCGTGGCTCACGGCCGTGCACCTGGCGTTCCTGGCGTGGACCGTCGTGAACGCGCACTACCCGGCGCTGTTCGTGGGCGGCTTCCTGTTCTTCCTGGGCATCACGCGCGCCACCGCCGCCTATCAGAGTCAGGTATCGCTGCGGGCGCCGCTGCTGGTCGGTTTCTTTCTTGGGGCGCTCGTCGTGCACGGCGGCGTGCAGGGGTGGTGGATTGCGCCGACGCTGGCAAGCCTCGCTGAGACGCCGCTGTTCATCGGGGCCACGTTGCTCACGGCCGTGAACGACAACGCGCTCATCACCTACCTGTCGACGCTCGTGCCCGACTTCAGCGATCCGATGAAGCTGGCCGTCGTGGAAGGGGCGGTCACCGGCGGCGGGCTCACCGTCATTGCGAACGCGCCGAACCCGGCGGGGCAGGCGCTGCTGGCCAGGTTCTTTGGTGGCGCGGTTGATCCGCTGCGGTTGCTGGCGGCTGCCGCTGTGCCGACACTCATCGCTGCGCTCATTTTTCGATTGATCTGATGCGGAAGCATTGACGGTGCGCCCGTCGATTGGCTAACATCATCCGTCTGGCGCGGCGCACGTAAGCCGCACCGGGAACGCTCCCATCTCGCCATATTCCTCGGTAGCTCAACGGCAGAGCATCCGGCTGTTAACCGGAGGGTTGCTGGTTCGAATCCAGCCCGAGGAGCCAATCCCGTCAACAACTTAGCGTTATAGGCATCAACGCGGTGCCCGATCTACCTGGTTGCGTCGCCGTGGCCTAGTCTCAGGTGGAAGTCGAGGCGCTCATCCGAGAAGCCATCGCGTCGGGCACGGTCATGCGCATCGGTGAATCGCTTCTTCATCGTCCGACCCTTTCGCTGGGCCGGACTCTAAGCCGAAACGCTACTCAGAAGTGGGGGACGTCACCGGAAGCTGACGTTGAATCAGTGGGGCGGCACAACGACGCGCACCGTCAGCGTGTAGGGCACGGGCACACCGTTCCTTGTCGCGGGTTCGAACTTCCAGTTCTTCACGACAGCCGCAATTAGAATCTGATCGTACGCGGGATGAACCCCCTTGATCATCTTCGCGTCGCGAACCAGTCCGTCCGCATCGATTACGACCTGAATCTTACCTTCGCGACCCGGACCTGACGGGAGCCACCGCGGAAGCGGCGGCACCGTCTGGTTGACAGCGCGGGGCGGACTGAACCCGAGGCCTGGTGCCGATGTCTCGGCCGCGGTGGTACCGGGAGCAGGCTGCAACTGCGTTCGCGTTGCGCCGGTCTGAGGATTTGGGTTGATGGCGGGCCCGGCCGTGTCTACTGCCGTTGCTGACGCAGGAGCTCCCGACGAGGAAGCCGCGCTCGCCAGCTTCAGGAATCCATCTGCGAGCATGCGGACATCTGCGAACGCCGGATCGGCGGCGATGCCGAGGCTCTCGTCCTGGATCAGGGCCAGTGACACGTTCAGCTCCTGAGCCGCGGCCGCATAATCGCGACGTTGATAAGAGTCGCGTCCGCGCTCGTAGTACTCCTTGACCAGCGTTCGCCCGACCCGCGGCCGGACCCGCAGCATCAGCTCGCGGAGGCGTGGCGGAGCGTCGCCGTCGATTGATGCCGTCGGGTTGCCGCGAATCAGGGCCTCCACTGGCAATTCGGCGTCAGCTAGGCGATTCAAGGCAATCAGGCAAAGGGCGCGATAGCGGTGAATGAGCTGCTGTTCATTGCCGCTGATCTCAGTGGAATGCAGGCCGTCCAGAACGGCGAGCGCCTCTTCGTAACTCGCCGACTCGTACTTGTCTCTGGCCTCCCTCAGTTTGTCGCCTGGCTGCTGCGCGCTCAGCTGCATCTGTGGTGCGAACAGCAGCACAAGCGTGAGAGTCGCTCCCGCAGTGCGTCTCCAGTTCACTTCCGTAGATCCACGCTGACTCGAGTGGCGGAGTCAGCAGTCACTGTCACATTCCTGATCTGTTCGCCGAGTTCCGGATGACGAAACCGGATCTCGTGGGGACCAAGGGCTACAGCCACCTTGCCAAGCGGAGTGTCGCCGACTGGCTTGCCGTCGATGAGGACGCTCGCCCAAGGCTGCGCATTGAGTTGTAGGACGCCGTCGGGAAACGACGGCCGCACCCGCGCGATGTCACCGGCAGGGATGGTGACCTGCACCTCCTGGCTGTAGCCGAGGGCCTCGTTACGCAGGAGAAGGCGATGGGTGCCGGTGCTCAGCACCACAGGCCCGTCAGAGGAACTGCCCAGCACCTTACCGCGCTCCGTGATCTGCACAGCGGCTGGCGCCCGCACGTCGAGCCAACCCGATGACGTCGATCGGCCGAGCACCATGAAGACAGCGTTGCTGCCGGGAGTCAGCGTGACTTTCTGCTCGGCGCTTGCCCCGGCTGAGTCGACTCGGACAATGTGTTCGCCGGCCGTCAGGCCGGAGAGCGATACTGGCGACTCGCCCTGACGTTTGCCGTCCACATACACAGACGCTCCGGCCGCTGGTGTTCGAATTGACAGCTGGCTTTGACGGCTTGCCTCCGACGCTGCGGGTCCCCCCGTAGCGGTTAGCTCTTGCGAACTCGTGTAAGCCTGCCCGGAACCAGACACCTGCGCCTCGGCGAGCGGGGCGTTTGCCGCCCGCTGTTGACGCTCTGCTCGGATCTGGATCGTGAACAGCGCGAGCGCGACAGTCTCGGCGAGCACGATTGCCGAGAGACTCAGAATCAGAACATTCGGCCGCAGGATGGCTCGCAGCCGGACGGATGTGTGCTGGCCGATTGCGCGGAATCCGCGGGCTTTTGTGTCGCGGGACGCAATCGCCGGTTCGCCTGCCGCCGTCTTGCTAGTGCGAGTTGCGAGGTACGGGATCGCCTGCGTCTCGGTGCTGGCATTCCATAACCCAGCGGCCTCTCCCAGGGACACGACGGTCCCGAGTTTCGTGTCGACTACGAGCGGTGCGGCGCGACCGCCCTCAGCCGGCGGCGGCCACACCCACCCTCCATCGAGATCGTTTTGCGTCCCATCAGCAAGGGGGTTCTTTGGTGTTTCCATGACCAGCAGGTTGTTGCCAATGTAGCAATTTAAGGGCCAATTGTGGCGCGGGGCGAGTTACGTCTCCAGCCGAGGCGCCAGGGGCGTGCCGGACCACCTACTGCTCACTCCGCGCGTGCAGTTCGAATCCAGCCCGAGGAGCCAATTCCCCCGCTCTTCACGCTTCGTCCACTCGGTCGCGCGATAGTACCGATCCCCAGAGTGACCAGCATTCACAGCGAGACTCGCCTCAAACGAAGTGCATTGCTGATGACTGAGACGGAACTGAACGTCATCGCGGCGCTGGCGATCATCGGGCTGAGCAGTATTCCAAACCAGGGGTACAGGATCCCGGCCGCAATGGGAACGCCCGCGACGTTGTAGATGAACGCAAAGAACAGGTTCTGCCGGATGTTCCGCATGGTGACGCTGCTCAGCCGCCGGGCGCGTACGATACCGCGAAGGTCCCCCTTGACCAGAGTGACACCGGCGCTCTCCATGGCCACGTCTGTCCCGGTGCCCATCGCTATGCCCACGTCCGCCTGCGCGAGCGCCGGCGCGTCGTTGATGCCGTCGCCGGCCATTGCCACACGTTCACCACTCGCCTGCAGGCGCTTGATCACCTCCGCCTTCTGATCCGGCAGTACGTCGGCTTCGATGCGATCGATCCCGACGGATTTCGCGACGGCCTCAGCGGTCGTACGATTGTCACCGGTGAGCATCACCACCTTGATGCCTTCCCGGTGCAAGGCCTCGATGGCTTCGTGTGTCGTGGGCTTGATGGGATCGGCCACGCCGACGAGTCCCGCGGTCCTTCCATCGACCGCGATAAACATCACGGTCTGGCCGTCGCGCCGGAGTTCCTCCGCCCGCGCCGTCAGCGGACCCGGGTCGATGCCGAGCGTCTCCAGGTGCTTCAGATTTCCAATGGCGACCACCCGTCCATCGACGGTGCCCGTCACGCCTTTGCCCGTGACTGAGGCGAAGTTGGTGACCTCCGACATGTCGACGCTCCGTTCGCGCGCGCCTCCGACGATGGCAGCGGCGAGCGGATGTTCGCTCACATGCTCGAGACTCGCGGTCAGGCGCAGTAGCGTGGCGGCGTCCATCCCGGGCTGGGGCTCGATCGTCAAGAGCTTTGGCTTGCCTTCCGTGAGGGTGCCGGTCTTGTCCACGACGATGGTCGTCACCTTCTCGAGGATTTCGAGCGCCTCGGCGTTGCGAATCAGCACACCACCTGCGGCCCCCCTGCCGGTACCGACCATGATCGACATCGGAGTCGCCAGACCCAGTGCGCAGGGGCACGCGATGATCAGCACAGCAACCGCATTGACGAGTGCGTGCGCCAGTCTCGGCTCCGGCCCATAAACTGCCCAGACGATGAACGTAACCACGGACACCGCAATGACCATCGGCACGAACCAGCCCGCCACCGTATCGGCGAGCCGCTGAATCGGCGCGCGGGATCGTTGAGCCTCACTCACCATCCGGACAATCTGTGCGAGCAACGTGTCGCTGCCGACTCGCTCTGCTCGCATGATAAATGCGCCGGTCCCGTTCACCGTGCCGCCCGTCACCTTCGCCTCTCGCGTCTTCTCGACCGGGATCGGCTCGCCGGTGACCATCGATTCGTCGATAATCGTCGTTCCTTCGAGCACGACACCGTCGACGGGCACCCGTTCACCGGGGCGGACGCGCAGTCGATCATTGACGAGCACGTGCTCGAGGGGTACGTCCTGTTCCTTGCTGTCTTCCCCGATCCTGAGGGCGGTTTTTGGCGCGAGGCCCAGCAGATGTCGGATGGCGGCGCCGGTGCGGCTACGAGCGCGCAGTTCCAGCACTTGTCCTAGGAGCACCAGCACGACGATGACCGCCGCCGGCTCGAAATAGACAGCCACCGATCCGTTCATGCGGAACGAATCTGGGAAGAGTCCCGGCGCGATCGTGGCCACGACGCTGAACGCAAATGCCGCCCCGACGCCGAGTGCGATCAGCGTGAACATGTTCAGGTACCGGTTCACGACTGAGGCCCAGCCACGGACGAAGAACGGCCACGCGCCCCACAGAACGACCGGGGTTGCGAGCGCAAACAGAACCCGATTCAACCAGCCGTGCGGCAGCATTCGCTGCAACGGCTGGCCGGGTAGGAATTCCGAGACCATGAATGCGAGTATCGGAGCCGTGATCGCCGCCGACCACCAGAACCGGCGCGTCATATCGTCGAGTTCGGGGTTCTTTTCTTCGAGCGTGACGGTCCGCGGCTCGAGCGCCATGCCGCAGATCGGGCATGCGCCAGGGGCATCCCGCACGATCTCCGGGTGCATCGGGCACGTCCACTCGACTTTTGTCACGGGTGCCACATGGACGGGCTCGAGCGCCATGCCGCACTTCGGGCATGCGCCAGGTCCCTGTTGGCGCACCTCCGGATCCATCGGGCACGTGTAATCACGTTCCATGTCCGCACGTGTAGCGGCGGGTGCCTGGCGGTCGTCGAGAAACGCGTCAGGGTTGGCGCGGAATTGGTCGACACAGCCCTGACTGCAGAAGTAGTACGTGGTGCCCTCGTGGTCGACGTTACCTACAGCGTCGTCCGGGGAGATGGTCATTCCGCAAACGGCATCCCGCACCTCCGCGCCTGCAACAGCCGTTTGATCATGCGCCTCGCGTGACATTCCGTGTCCCCCACCCTTTTACGCACTCTGTGCCACGACTGCTACAGCGGATGAGCGGGAAACACCAGGTCGGATCCCACGCACAGCATGAACGTGATAGCCAGAAACAACCGTCACCGGACGACGCCGGCCAGCTGCTTGTGCATCGAGGCAGCATCCGTGGCTTCCTTGGCCGCCGCCTTCGACAGTCTGACCAAACTGTCGCAATGCACAGCCGCCTGCGCGATCTTCGTACCGCGGTACGTATTCGCCGTCGCGGCGTGCTCAGTGGCGTCTGCCGTATACCGCTTCGCCAACGTCAGGAAGTACTCCTCGAGTGTGTGGTGATCGGCAGGTGTACTCGCCTTGGACGCCAGGGCGTCGAGTTCCTGAACGGTCGGCGTCCGTGCTCCTGTTCCCTCCTCGAAGCGGCTGCCGGTAGTTGGCGCCGTCGCTGCGGCACCAGCAGCCAGCTTCTGGTGGTAAGAGGAGAGCTCACGGAGCTCGGTCGCCGACGTTGTATTGAGATCCGCGAGCTGCTTGCAGTGCGCGCTCATGCCTGACCCAAGATTGCGGTTTGGGTTGCCAATGAAGCTCTGCGACATCGACGTGTGCCGCTTGGCTTCGGCGGCGTGAAGGCCCGACAGCGCGGTGAAATGTGCGGCCAGCCGCACATTGTCGGTCGGTTCTCCGCGCTTGACGAGTTGCTGTACTTCGATGGTGCTCAGGAGTGCTGATGACTTGCCCTGCGCCGAGACGTTTCCCGCGAGCGCCGTCAACGCAAGGGCCGTCAACAAGAGTGATCGGATCTGGAGTGTTCTCATGACGGACGAACCTCTCTTGGAGCATGATCTTGGCGAAGGGAAGCCATTCGGTTGAGCGGCAGTTCACCGAGGTAACCAGAGAGACGCACGGCGTCCGCCGGTACGATTACCGAGACAGGACGTACTAACTTTGGGGTCCCGCCTCGGTTCTCTTGTGCTCACGGACCGGTGGCCTGAAGGCTCACGTCACTTGGCTGTTGCCATCTTGCCGTGCTCGGACGCGAGCTCTCGAGCGTCTTTTGCGGCGTCCTTGAGCGACGCCGAAAGCCGGTCACAGTGTTCTGCTCGCATTTTGGGACTCCCGGGCATCAGCCGCCCCCCGGACTGAGGCTTGAGATAGTCCTGAGCCAGTTCTGCGTGATCAGCAGCGTCGGCATCGTACTTGGCGGCGAGCGCCAGAAAGTGCTTTTGGAGCTTCGCATGCTCGGCTGGCGTCTTGGCGGTCATCGCCAGTTCATGTACGTTTTTCTTCGTCAGCAAGTCAGGCGACTGCTGCGCCAGAAGCGGTACCGAAGCTGCGACTCCAATCACGACCAATGCGGCGCGTGCGTAGTTTCGAAATGCTGTCATTTTGAGTTCCTTCGTTTGTACCGTTCGACATTGAACGGCGTCTGTCGACAACGACCTCGTTGTCCTCAGCGCCAGCCCGATCGGATGATCGCCTTTTGACCGTACTTCGAGCACCGTAGCGGTGCTGTCCCATACAGCACACGCAACCTGCGGCCCGCATGGGATTGGAGTTTCCAGGATTTAGTGGAGAGCTGGGATGCCCACCCACCGGAGGTCGAGATCATGTCCACGAAGGCAATGACGCCCCCCGCCTTCAGGAGCGGATCTGTTTAGACTCCGGCGGTTACTTTCGCCGTCTTCGCCGTTTTCGTCGTCAGCTGTCGTGCTAGGCGACGGGCGGATGCGTCATGTGACTCTCTACGTCACAGCAGCGCGAACGTCGAACCGCGGTTCGCGCCACTCACCGCGATCAAGTACCTGCGCCAATCGATCCACTGCGTCCCAGACGTCGGTGAATCTCGTATAGAGCGGCGTGAAACCAAACCGGAGGATATCGGGCGCGCGGAAGTCGCCGATCACCCCACGCTCAATCAAGGCCTGCATGACGGCGTAGCCGGCGGTGGCATGCGAGAAA
>JBKJMH010000213.1:0-19608 GCA_046596625.1 Vicinamibacterales bacterium
TTCGTGTAGGTGACCGCGCCGATCACCATGGTCCAGAATTGGCAGCCAGACGCGAAGCCGTAGAAGCGCGACTACGTAGCGGGCGGGCGGCGAGTGACTCGACCTGCCGTCCCTACGGCGTGTCTGCCCCGCGACTCTTCTGCGGCGCAGGGAGCGCTTTGCGCGGTAGTGCCGCGTCGCGCATCGCGGCGTTATAGGCGAACGCCGCGATGACGGTGGCTTGCTGCACCATGTCGTCGCGCTGGACGCGGTCGAACGTGTCCATGTTCGAGTGGTGGGTACGCGAGTTGTACTCGAGCCGATCGACGATGAACTGGAACGCCGGGATGCCGGCGTTGTCGAACGACACGTGGTCGGTCGACACCACCGAGCGCGGCCCGATCGTCCTCACGCCGAGGTCGCGCAGCGGCGCCATCCACGCTTCGAAGATCGGCTGTGCCGCCAGGTTGCCCTGCAGCCAGATACCGTGGACCTTGCCGGTGCCGTTGTCGGAGTTGAAGTAGGCCGCCAGTTTCGCGTGCTCCGGCTCGAGCGTCATCGTCTCGACGTTGGCGAGGTGGTCGCGGACGTAGGCGCGCGAGCCGAGCAACCCCTGTTCCTCGCCACCCCATAGCGCAACCCGAATCGTGCGCCGCGGCCTGGCGCCGACCGCCTTGAGGATCCGCATCGCTTCCATCATCGCACCGCTGCCGGTGGCGTTGTCGGTGGCGCCAGTCGAGTAGGGATGCGAGTCGAAGTGCGCGCCGAGCAGGACGATCTCCGAGGCGAGATCGGTGCCCGGAATCTCGGCGATCGTGTTGAAGCCGTTCGGCGTGCTCTCGTCGTAGAACTTCGTCTCGACGTTGAGTTCCACCTTCACCGGCACACCTTTGTCGAGGACGCGGATCATGCGGTTGTAGTGCTCGACTGCGAGCGCGATCACCGGCACACCCTTCCCGGCCTTGTCGTCGCGCGGGCTCGAGCCGCTCGGGAAGACGGTGCCGCCGTCTGGACGCTGTTGCTGCCACGACATGTCGCTGCCGCCCGCTGCCATGTCGCTGTCGCTGCCGCGATCGAAGACCGCCACGACACCTTCCTGAACGTAGAAGTCCGAGACTTTCTGCCGGAATGCCGCTGCTGTGCCACCGCGGCCGCCGCCGGCAGCCGTGACCGCGGGCACGGGCGTCGTCTCGGCTTCCGCGGTCTCCGTCTCGTTCATGCGCAGGATGAACGGCCCTTCGAGCATCCGGACCCGGCGCGCCGGCTGCGCCAGGATGATCTTGCCCGCCAGCGTGCCGCGGTACTTCGCGATGTCGGCGTCGTTGGCAATCTGGACGCGCACCACGTCGGCGGTGATCGGACCTTTCGTCCCCGACGACCACTCCTGCGGAAAGCCGATGAGCGGTTGAATCTGCGGCTCGACGAGATGTGCGGTGAAGCGGACCAGCGACCAGCCCTTGCCGAAGGCCCAGCGCTCCTGGTGCGCGTTCACCAGCCCCCACTCGCGGAACCGCTTCATCGTCCACTCGCTCGCCTGCTGGATGCCCGGCGACCCTGTGAGCCGTGGACCGTAGACGTCGCTGAGCCAGGAGATGTGATCCATCACCTGCGAGCGGTTCAGCCCTTCGTCGCGGATGCGCCCGAGCATCGCGTAGTCGAGTGTCTCTCGCTGCGCGAGGACGAAGACCGGGGCGCTCGCCGCCAACACCGTCACAAGGAGTACACGTCTGATCAAGATCCCTCCCGTCGCTGGAAGGGGTAGTCTACCGAGTAATCCGACGATCGACGAAATTGGTGCCGCGGAGTTGCCAGCCATGACGCTCTCTATTCACACCTGGCCGCTCTGACGATCGCCGCAGTGGTCGTGATCATCCTCTGTATGGACTGCGTTCACAGCCCGCTGAAGCGCAACATCGAAGGTGTGCTGATGGCAGCCATCCCAATTGGTGGATTGCGTACTTTACCGGGACGCACTGGGACGAGATTACCGCCAGCATCTGTGCGCGTAGCGCTTAGCCTTGCCTGGACCTACCTAAGGTAGCTGACGCTCCACGCAGACAAAGGTTGACGTCGGGCCCACATTCGGGCCGACGAGGACAGTCGATACGCCGCTGGCGACATCCACTCCACCGTGCCGACGAGCGCGCCAGGGTCCGTGAGCGCGTGTCCGCTGCGCGTTGACGCGTCTGGCGTGGTCGGGGAAGGGGAAACCTTGCTCAGGCCGAAATCGAGAATCTTGGCGACGCCGTCCGGCGTTACCATCACGTTACGCGCGCTCAGGTCGCGATGGACGATGCCCGATTCGTGCGCCTTGGCGAGGCCGTCGGCCACCTGCACCGCGATGTGCAGCACGTGCGGCACCGGCACCGGACCTGCGGCGACGAGTTGCTGGAGCGTGGACCCGGCAATCAGTTCCATCGCCAGGTAGCGGACGTCTCCTGCCTGACCGACCTCGTAGATGGTGACGGTGTTGGGGTGATTGAGTGAGGAAGCAAGGCGTGCTTCGTTCTCGAATCGAGCACGCGTCCGTTCGTCGACCGATCCATCGTCGGGCAGCACCTTGATCGCGACGTCGCGCCCGAGCCTCGTGTCGATGGCGCGATAGACGATGCCCATACCGCCCTCGCCGAGGGGCGAGACGATCTCGTAGAGACCGAGGCGCGATCCAGCGGATAGCGGCATAAGGTGATGCGGGTGCATCCTAGCCCAATCCGGATGCGGTGCTCCGCAAATCAGGCACCGCGCTACTATTAGCCGTTCTGGCGAGAGTCGGGTAGTGCCAAGGGAGAGAACAATGGACAACGTCAGTCTTCTGAAGAATCTCTACGACGCATTCGGCCGCGGCGACGTCCCGGCGGTCCTCGGGGCGATGAGCCCGGACATCCGGTGGCATGAAGCCGAAGGTAATCCCTACATGCCCAGCGGTGAGGCGTGGGTGGGGCCGGATGCCATCGTGCAGAACCTGTTCATCAAGCTCGGCACGGAGTGGGACGGCTTCCAGGTCGTCCCAGGCACCTTCTACGGGGCCGGCGATAGCGTCATCGTCGAAGTACGCTACCGCGGCACCTACAAAGCGACTGGCAAGAGCATGAACGCGCAGGTCTGCCACGTCTGGGGTGTGAAAGACGGGAAGGTGTCCAGCTTCCAGCAGTACGTCGACACGGCGCAGATGCAGGATGTGATGGGCGCGAGATAACGCCACGCGCACATCACTGATCAATTACACGCTCTACCAGGTCGGCTGGTTCGCGTGCATCCTCGGCGCAGCGTCACATCGTCCCTGGACAGGATTCCTGATCGCGGCGTTCCTGATCGGCGTACATCTGGCGCTGTCGCACGAGCGCGCCATAGAAGCCCGCCTGCTCGTGCTCGCCACCGTCGTCGGAGCCGTCGTCGAGATGGTCCAGATCGCGACGGGCACCTACCGGTTCTCATCGGGGACGGTGTACGACGTGCTTCCACCGCCGTGGCTGCTGGCGATGTGGGCACAGTTCGGGACGACGTGGCGATTCAGCATGCGACACGTCGTCAGGCGACCAGTGTTCGCCGCGCTGTTTGGTGCGGTCGGCGGTCCAATCGCCTTTCTCGCGGGTGAGCGCCTGGGCGCGGTAACCCTGCTGCCACCGCTCACGCTGGCGCTGTTCCGCCTGTCAGTGACGTGGGCCGTCGCCCTGCTCGTCTTCTCGGTGGTCGTGCGCCGGGTCAGCCCGGCGCGGGACGCGCCTCGCTATCGCGCACTCTGAGCGACCGGTCGGCCGTGTGCTGGCGGTATCAGCGCGGCGTGAGCGTGTCGGCGAGGCGCAGCTTGATGAAGGCCTGACGGGTGACGCCAATGCGTCGCGCCTCCTGGTCGATCGCCCGGAGCAGATCGACAGGAAAATCGACATTCACACGCTGGACTTCGCGGCCCGGCCGGCGGGCGCGCTCCCAGTCAAGGTGTGGCGTCATATCCTTGCCCGCGTCGAACCGGGCATCGAACGCCTCAGCCGTCAACGTCTTCGACCTCGCGGCCCCGGCCGTACCAGGCTTTTTCGTTGTCGCGTGCCCGCCGGACCGAGATGATGCGGATTGTGTCTTCATGGCGATACGTCACTGTTGCGGACCAGAAAGCCAGCCCGATGCGGGCAACGGTCAGGACACGTGGCTCGTTCATCGGTCGCGCCGGTACCTCGAGGCGGTCGGAATCCATCCAGAGTGCCTGCGCCTCGATGAAGTCGATGCCGTGCTTCACCTTGTTCGCCGCCGATTTCGCCGGATCGAACTCGAACGGCATCTAAGTATATTAAATATACCACTCCTCGCCGAGGCGCGAAGGTCCAGCCAGGTAGAAACCGGCCGACACGCTCCCCACAATGGGCGCCGGAAGCCGGTGAGGGTCAGATCGAGGGGGCAATGGCTGTCCGGAAGCGTTCGAAATCGGCGAGGCTTTTGTCGATGCGCGCGTAGTCGTGCACGAGGATGTTGCGGAACCCGACCATGGACGCGAGAGTCGAACCAAGTTCCGCAGGCAGCAGCCCGGCCTCGGCCAGAATCTCGAACGACTCGTCCCCTGTTTCAGGCACGCGCAGACGCCGGTCGGCGACGATGTGGTCGGCGATGTCCATGCAGGCCTCGATGGCCAGGTGCAAGGTGCGTTCGACGATCCGTTGCGTCTTCCAGTCGGCGCGGTACGCCGCCGCATCGATGGTCTGATACGGCGCGAGTTGACCGACGTAGGTCTCGACGAGGGCGAGGCGCCGCAGGACGAGATCGCGGTCAACCACGCGCGTCCCGCCACTGCAGGATGCGATGCTCGCGCATCCGGAAATCGTGGAACATGCGAAGGGTCAGCGACTCGAACTGATGCCGCGCATGCGGATTCCGCTCGACGATCACGCGGCGGCTGCCCAGCACCCGGCCGCGCAGCGAAATCGGCGCCGTGTTGAGGAGCACGACGTCGACCGCGTCTGTGCGCAGGTGTCTCGATGCTGCTCGCGCCACCGCCAGGCGCACCGAATGCGCATCGGTTCCCCGAGCCACATGAATGGCGATATCGACATCGCTGCGCGGCGTCACCCTGCCGCTGACCGCGCTGCCAAACAGATAGGCAAATTCGACCTCAGGAGCACCCTGCGCAACAGCATCGCCCAAGCCATCGAGGCGATCCTGAAGGTCCGCAGGCAGGGTGAGGTTCAGGGACACGCTGGCAGTATGGCGTCCACTCGCCCCCTCGATTGGGGGAGGACGGCAGAGGTCGTGTTCGAGGGTTGGTGCGCCCGGAGGGACTCGAACCCCCGGCCTACAGGTTCGAAGCCTGCCGCTCTATCCAGCTGAGCTACGGGCGCATTCTGAGGCGTGAGCGACGAGTGTAGCGGACGGCCAAGCGTGTGGCAAACGCGGGCCGACCCGTCCTGCTGCCGCCCGGCCCGCCCGACCTGCACGACCTGCCCCCAACCTCCACCCTCCAACCTCCACCCTCCCCCACCCTCTTGGTAGACTCCACCAGCAGCCCGCAGCGAACGCTTGCGCAGTGCGGACCGAAGGAGCAGTGATGAAGAGCGTGATGATGGCGTTGGGAACATCGGCAGTGATGGCGGCGCTGGCCGTACCGCAGTCGTCGACGGTGCACGCTCAGGGTGCATCGCGCGCGACGCAACCCTCGCAAGGCGTGGGGAAACAGCTCACGTGTGGCACGAAGGACGTCGATCCCGTGACGATGGGATTGATCGAGGACTACTCGCGTCGCATCGCGGCTCGCTCGAATCAGGTGTTGTCGACAGCCACGAAGAGCGTGCCGGTCTACTGGCACCGCGTGCACGACGCCGATGGTTCCGGCGGCGGCGTCAGCACGAGGCAGATCAGCAGCCAGATTAAGGTGCTGAACGACGCCTACGCGTCAGCGGGCTTTGCATTCTCGCTGGTGAGTGTTGACGACAGCAGCAACGCCGACTGGTACATCGCCACGCCGCAGACGACACCCGAGCGGCAGATGAAGGACGCTCTGCACCAGGGCGGGTCGAACGCGCTCAACGTCTACTCGAACAACATGGGTGACAACCTGCTCGGCTGGGCCACGTTCCCGTGGAATTACGGCGCGCAGCCACTGGCCGACGGCATCGTCATCCTCTACAGCTCCGTGCCTGGCGGCGACGCCGTCCCGTACGACCTCGGCGATACGGCCACGCACGAAGTCGGACACTGGATGGGGCTGTACCACACGTTCCAGAACGGCTGCTCCGCGAAGGGCGACGCTGTCGACGACACGCCGGCCGAGAAGTCGCCGGCATTCGGCTGCCCGGTCGGACGCGACACCTGCACGAGCAAGGCGGACCCGGGAGTCGACCCCATCTTCAACTTCATGGACTACACGGAAGACGCGTGCATGAACACGTTCACCACGGGGCAGAACAGCCGCGTCAACCAGATGTGGGCCGCGTACCGGCAGTAAGCACGTCATGTCGCATGCACGCTCCAGGGTCATCAGCCAAGCCGGCGCGTTCGCGCTGACGCTCCTGGCGGCTGCCTGCTCGTCGTCCTCTTCCACGCCCCCGTCGTCCGCGGCGGCAACAGGCAGCGCGGCGTCTTCGTCCGGCATCGACCTCGCCGGAATGGACCGCGTGGTGAACCCGGGCGACGACTTCTGGCGCTTCGCCAACGGCACGTGGGAGCGCGGCACGCCGATCCCTGACGACCGCTCGTCCTGGGGCTCCGGCGCCGAAATCGTGCAGCAGGTGCAGCAGCAGACACGCACGCTGCTCGAGGAGGCGGCGCGGGCGCCGAAGACCGGCGAGGAAAAGACGCTCGGCGACTACTACGCCGCGTTCATGGACGAGGCCGCCATCGAGCAGCGCGGACTGGCGGCGCTGACACCGACGCTGGCGCGGATTAACGCCATCGCCGACCGGCGTACGCTGGCGCGCGAACTCGGCGCGATGCTGCGCGCCGCGGACGATCTGGCGCACTTCACGACCGCGTCGGACCGGCTCGTCGAGCAGTACAGCGCCTACCGGCCGTTTGCGGACCTGGCACTGAACGGGCGACAGACGCTGTCCGAGAACCTGGCCGACCTCGCGGGGCTGGCCGCGGCCTGGGACGCGTACCGTTATCCGGGCGCCGGCGCGGGCGCGGGCGAGCGTGGTGGGTTCAGTGCGAACCAGCAGTTCTTCATCAGCTACGCCCAGAGATGGCGGCAGAAGTACCGCGAGCCGCGGCTGCGGAGCCAGGTTGTTGCCGATGGCCATGCGCCGTCGATGTACCGGGCACAGACGGTGCGGAATATCGACGACTGGTACACGGCGTTCAACGTTCAGCCGGGAGCCGCGTTGTTCCTGGCGCCGCAGAACCGCGTGCGCATCTGGTAGTGTTCGGTATCTCGACACGCCGCGTTACCGTGTCAGCACCACCCTTTCAACCGGACCGCAGGTTGGTCCACGAGGTAGCTATGCACCTACGATCGTTGTGGCTCGCCGTCGGCACTCTGGCCATCAGCCTGTCCACCAGTGGCAGCATCATGCACGCCCAGGGACAGAGCCAGGGCCAGGGACCGTCCGAGCGGGCGCTGCAGATGCGTCCGGACGGCCTCGGGCCGCAGCTGGTCTGCGGCACCAAAGACCTCGACCCCGAAGTGCAGCGGCTGATTGAGGACTACTCGACCAGCATGGCCGCGCGCATCGATCCGAACAAGACCGCCAGTCATATCATCCCGGTCTACTGGCACCGCATCCACGCCTCGAACGGCAGCGGCGGCGGCGTGAGCAGCACCCAGGTCAACCAGCAGATCGCGGTGCTGAACTCGGCGTATGCCGCCTCGTCGTTTTCGTTCAGCCTGGTGTCGACCGACGACACCAACAACGACAGCTGGTACGCCTGCGCCGGCGGTTCGTGCGAAACGAACATGAAGAACGCGCTGCATGCCGGCGGCTCGAACGCGCTGAACATCTACTCGAACAACATGGGCCAGGGGTTGCTCGGCTGGGCCACGTTCCCCTCGAGCTACGCGTCGCAGCCGACGCAGGACGGCGTCGTCATCCTCTTCTCCACCGTGCCCGGCGGCAGCGCGGCGCCCTACAACCTCGGTGACACGGCCACCCATGAAGTCGGTCACTGGATGGGGCTGTACCACACGTTCCAGGGCGGCTGCACCAAGACGAACGACAGCGTCAGCGACACGCCAGCCGAGAAGTCGCCGGCGTTCGGCTGCCCGGTGGGCCGCGACACGTGCAGCGGCAACCGCTTCCCTGGCCTCGACCCGATCGAGAACTTCATGGACTACACCGACGACTCCTGCATGGACCGGTTCAGTTCGGGGCAGAACACGCGCATGGTCAGCCAGTGGACGACCTACCGGTAAGCTCCACTACCAGGGACATCGGCCCGGGTCGTGCCACTGCGGCACGCGCCCGGGCTGACGCACCCTGACCCGCTTTCGTGAAGGAGCCTCGATGCGCCGCCGTGCGGGGCGACCGTCAGGGGTCGCCTCCTTCCGCTATTCCCGCCGGACGTTCCAGTCGACCATCACCTGTCCATCCGTACACACCCAGGCCGCGGCGCGCAGGCCGTCGCGCAGCACGCCTTTGCGCTGTTCGATGCGAGCCCAGTCGGCCGGCATGAAGGGCGCGCTGTTCATCTGGAATAGCGGCGACGGATCGTCCGTGCCCGCGTGTGTGAGCGTCACGTCTTCAGTGGTGTCCCAATCCGTGCGGATGCGGAGCGTCGTCTGTCCAACCGAGCGGGTGTAGCGCAGCACCACGCCGGTGTAACTCGTAAGGTTGCTCGCGGCGCACGCGAATGTGGCGGGTGGATGCTGGCGTGAGGAATCGGCGCTTGCAGCCCCGGGACGTTGCGCGACCGGCGCGGCGCACGACGCGACGATCATGGCGAGGGCGGTGGCGACGTGCAGGCGGCTCATCGTCGAAGCGTAACACCGCGGGACAAGGAGAAATATTGTGGCGCAAGGCGGTCCGTCCAGTTGCCGGGCCGGCCGGCCGTGATAGTATCGAGGTCTTGCGTCGGTGCCCCAAGCGCCGCCGCAACTGCCACCTCCACTTCATGTGGGCCAGTAGCTCAATTGGCAGAGCAGCAGACTCTTAATCTGCGGGTTGATGGTTCGATTCCATCCTGGCTCACCACTCTCCCAGCCTCCGGTACCGATCAACCAGTTGTGGGCACTTGCGTGCCCCGTCGCACCCACCCGTGCAGGAGTGGACTCGTCGTGCCGATAGGTCGTCGTAGACGAGACTGGCTGGCGATTGCCCTCCGTACTGCCGAACCGGCGCCGGGCACGAGGTTCAAGGTGTATTTCCCGAAAGTGCAGATACGAGGCGCGGCCCGTCGTCGCGCGACCCTCGCCTGCGTGACCGTTCTGGCGGTCGGTCTGTCCGCCGGTCAGGCCTTCGCTCAACCCGGCGCCTCCGGTGCAGTGGCGACCCTGAACGCCGAAGCCAAGGCGTTCAACGACGCCGACCCCGCACGGTCACTGGCCGCGGCACAGAAGGCCCAGGCGGCCGCACGAGCCGTGAACGACGTACGCGGCGAAGCCGAAGCGCTCAACTACGTGGCCTACGGCTTCCGGAACCACAGTCAGCTGGATCCCGCCCGGAAATACGGGCTCGAGTCGGTGCGCCTCTACACGCAGGCCAACGACCCGTGGGGCCAGGCCCAGGGTTACAACACCCTCGGGCTGATCGAGGCAGACGGTGGCCGGTATCCCGAGGCGCTGGAGTATCACCTGAAGGCGCTCGCCATCCGCGAACGCACCGGCGACAAGGAAGGACTCGCCTACTCGTTCAACAACCTCGGCAACGTCCATCGCAACATGCGCGAGTATGACAAGGCGCTGGCCCGTCATCAGCAGGGGCTGGCCCTCAAGATCGCGCTGGGCCTCACGTCGAGCGAGGCCTACTCGCACCAGAACATCGGTCTCGTGCACTACGAGATGGGCAATTACGCGGCGGCGCTGACGGCCTACCAGCGCGCGCTGGCCATTCGCGAACAACTGCACGACCGCCGCGCGATGGGCGTCTCGCTCAACGCCATTGGCCAGGTGGAAGCGCATACCCACCCTGCGGCCGCGCTTCGCACCTACGAGCAAGCGCTCGCCCTCAGGCACGAAACCGGCGACAAGCGCGGCGAGATGGCCACGGAGATCAATCTCGGCGACGTCTACCGCCGCCTGAACGACCTGACCCGTGCCAAGGCGGCCCTCGACCGGGCCCTGGTCATCGGCGCCGCGATCGACGCACCTCTCCTGCGGGCGAACACGCTGAAGGCGCTGGGCGAAGTCGAAGCGGCCCGGGGGGATTACGCCTCGGCCTACCGGCACCTCATCGAACATCAGGCGGCGCGCGACCAGATGTTCAGCGTCGAGAACGCGGCCAGCTTCCAGCGCCTCCAGGTGGTTCAGGAGACCGAACGCCAGCAGCATCAGATCCTGCTGCTCGAGCAGCAGGGCCTCGTGCGCGAGGCGGAGCTGGCGCAGACGCGAACGATGCGCACGGCGCTCGGTGTGATCGCGCTCCTGGTCCTGGTCAGCGTCGCGTTGCTCTACGCCCGCCTGCGGGCAAAGCAGGAATCCGAGGCCCGCTTCCGCATGCAGGCCGAGAGCCTGTCAGAGGCGCTCGACCGCGTTCACACACTGAAGGGCCTGCTGCCGCTCTGCGCCTGGTGCAAGAAAATACGGGACGATCAGGGCTATTGGACGCAGCTCGAATCCTACGTGACGAGCCACAGCGCCGCAGAGTTCACCCACGGCATCTGTCCGTCGTGCGCGCACGCCTCATTCGAGACCGAACACGGATAGCACGAGGCACGGAATCCCGGGGTCCCAACGCAGTCCGCCCGGACCCGACCCGCACGCGCAGGACTCCGCCCGCGTGTGAAGAAGTTTCCGGCAGCAGCGCTCAGCGTGACCGCCAGCGCCCCCGCCCAGGTGACGGCCAGGATCGTCCGCGTTCTAAAGGTGGTTGGCATGCGTGCATACGATCGGAAAGCCACGTTGTAGCCCTGTCGCCAGGACGTCACCGCTCGATCACACCCTCACCCCGGATACTCGTGAACGCGGCTAATGCCTCCGCTCGAGCGATCGCATGATCGACGATGGGCCGTGGATACGTCTCACCGAGTTGCACACCAGCCGCCTCCAGCACCGCCGGCGGCGCCTCCCACGGCGCGTGCAAATGGGCGGCGGGAAGCCGCGCGAGTTCGGGCACCCACCGGCGGACGTAGTCGCCAGCCGGGTCGAACCGCTGTCCTTGAAGAACCGGCGCAAACACCCGGAAATACGGGGCGGCGTCCGCACCGCACCCAGCCGTCCACTGCCACCCGAGCGTGTTGTTCGCCAGGTCGGCGTCAACAAGCGTGTCCCAGAACCACGCCGCGCCCGTATTCCACGGCAACCGGAGATGCTTCACCAGAAAGGACGCTGCGACCATGCGCACCCGGTTGTGCATCCAGCCTGTGCGCCACAGCTGCCGCATGCCGGCATCGACAATCGGATACCCGGTGCGACCGCGCTGCCAGGCGCGCAGCATCCCGCCCGTCGGATCGGAGCGCCACGGGAAACGCGCGAAGTCCTCGCGCAGCGGTTGCTCAGGCGTGTGGTTGAAGTGAAACAACAGGTGGTGGGCAAACTCGCGCCAACCGACCTCGCTGAGGAACACCGGCGCCCCTTTCGACGTGGGGAAGACACCGCTCTCGCGTGAAACGGCTCGCACCGCCGCCCATATCTGCCGCGGACTGACCTCGCCGAAATGCAGATGCGGCGACAGCATCGACGTGCCGTGCACCCCGGGTATGTTGCGCTGGTCGGAATACGCCGCCAGGGCGCCGTCGGTGAACCCCCTCAGCCGCTCAACCGCGCCGGCTTCCCCCGGAGTCCAGGCATCGAAGAATTCCGTGTCCCACGAAATCCGTGGCCGGAGTTCGAGCGCATCGAGGGACAGGGATGTCGGCCAGGCTGACGGCGCCGGGATCGTTCCGGCCGGAACCGTGACGGGCTCCGCCACCGGCAGTGTCAAGCAATGGCGCCAGAAGGGCGAGAACACCTGAAAGGGCCGACCCTGCTTGTTCTGGATGGTGTCAGGCTCGTTGAGCAGCGCGCCGTTGAAGCTCTTCGTGTCCACCCCCGCAGCGCCCCACCCACGTTCGAGCCCGGCGTCGCGCGTCACCAGCGCGGGCTCGTAGCGGCGATTCCAGAAGATGGCGCCGGCCCCGGTCTGCTTCAGCAGCGCCGCGAGAACCGAACCTGAATTGCCGCGTGCGACGATCAGACGCGACCCGCGTTCGCGCAGCGACGCATCAAGCGCACCGAGGGACTGGTGCAGCCACCAGCGGGACGCACCGCCCGGCGCCCAGCGGCCCTCGGCATCGGCGTCCGCGACGTAGACCGGAATCACGGGTCCGCCGCGTGCGGTCGCGGCGTGCAGTGCCGGATTGTCCTGCAGCCGGAGATCCAGGCGAAACCAGACCAGACACGGTGTCATCGTTTGTGGCAATCGGTTGCGGAGGTCAGTTGGGGTGGAGTCATATGTCGGGAGACGGCGGCTACCAGATCCGGCTCGAAAGCTGGTAACTGAGGTAGGCAACCGACGCGCTGAGCACCGTCCCCCACGCCATGTCCACGGCGGTCACAATGGCAGGCCAGTCCCGCATGGTGGCGTGGTTGGTCAGGTCGTAGGTGGCATAGGTGAAGAACCCGAAGAGCGCGCCGTAGACCAGGGCGCGCGTCGCACTGTTGACGTCGAGTGCGGGCTTGACGGCAAAGAACACGATGCCCGCAATGAACAGGACATAGAAGGCGATGGCCGCCACCCAGTTGATCTCGGCTGCCAGCAGGTGTCCGAGGTGTTGACGGTAGAAGCTCTTCGCCACCACGCCCAGCCAGACGAGGTCGATGGCAAAGAAGACCGGAAGCGTGACGGCATAGACCAGCAGGAAGCGTGTAAACGACATACGTCACCTAAGACACCGGATCACGGCATCAGGGTGCCCCGTGTTGCCCGGGTTTCTTGGTTCGTCATCGATCGTGTGACACCATGACTGCCGTGAGTGCCCCTCCCGTGTCGGCGACGCGCACGGTGCTGTTGACGGGCGCAACGGGCTTCGTCGGACGCGCCGCCTTCACCGCCCTGGAGCGAGCCGGGTGGCGCGTCCGCTGCGCGACGCGGGACGGCGCGCGTGCGGCCGCGCGCTGGCCGGCGCGCGAGTGGATCACGCTTGACGTTGCTGATGCCGAGTCGACGGTTCGCGCGCTCGATGGATGCGAGGCGGCGTTGTACCTCGTGCACGGGATGTCGTCGCATGGCGACGACTTCCGCAGCGCCGAGCGTCGCCAGGCGGAGAACTTCGCCGGGGCGGCCGAGCGGGTCTCGCTTCGACGCATTGTGTATCTCGGCGGTGTCGTCGCGCCTGGCGCGGACGCATCCGAGCACTTGCGCAGTCGGCAGGACGTGGGTGAAGCGCTGCGCGCCGGTCGGGTGCCTGCCGTCGAACTGCGGGCCAGCATGATCATCGGCCACGGCAGCCTGAGCTGGCTCATCGTCCGCGACCTCGCGGCTCGCCTGCCCGTGATGGTGTTACCGCGCTGGCTGCAGTCGCGCACGCAGCCGGTCGCCATCGCGGACGTGACGACGGCGCTGGTCCGGTCACTCGATCTGGCCACCCACGGCAGCGAGTGGTTCGATGTGCCCGGCCCCGAGACCCTCTCGGGCCAGGAGATCCTGCAGCGGACGGCGGCCGCACTCGGCGTGCGACATCCCATCATGATCGAGGTGCCGTTCCTGTCGCCCCAGCTCTCCTCTCACTGGGTCCGCTTCGTCACCCGTGCCGAGTGGTCCGTCGCCCGAGAAGTGGTTGTGGGATTGAAGACCGATTTACTGGCGCACGACGATCGCTTCTGGGGGTTGATCGGGCACGCCCCGCTGCTGACCTTCGACGAGGCGGCACGCCTGGCGATCGAGGAAGAGCGACGGAGCGGTCCGGTACCCGGAGCATGGGGCGTCGTCGAGCGCCTGCTGGCTGGTGCGCGCCGGCCGAGGGGCAGGTCGTGATCACGGCAGCGACCCCGATCGTGTTGTCTCCAGCCAGACAGGACCTCACAGCGCTGGCGGTGGCACTGCTGTGGGCGTTGGGGGCATGGGAGTCGCACGTCTACGGGATCTGGCGTGCGCTTGGCGTCAGCGCCGTGCTCCTGTCGACGATGGTGCTCGCACTGGAAGGACGCGCGGTCATCGGGAACGGCCGGCACGCGCGGTTGTGGCCGCTCGGGGTCGGCGCGGGCCTCGTCATGGCGGGCGGCACGATGGCCCTGTTCGAACCCGTCACCACGGCGTTCCCGGCGCTCTTCGGCGATGTCTCCCGGCTGTATGAGGCGTTCGGGGACCGTGGGTCGGTCGCCACGATGGTGCTGCTCCCGGTGATCGTGATCGGCGAAGAGATCGTGTGGCGCGGCGCGGTGCAAGGCGCCCTCGCACGCCGGATGCGGTGGCTGCCCGCCGCGGTCGTCGGCGCGCTGGTCTATGCGCTCGCCCACACGCCAGTGGGATCGCCGGTGCTCGTGCTGGCATGCCTGGGGGCAGGCTTCTGCTGGAGCGCGCTGCGCGGGCTCACCGATAGCCTTCCAGCGACCGTCGTGGCGCACCTCGTGTGGGACTTCGCCGTGCTCGTCGTGCACCAGCTCGCGCCGTCAGCCTGAACGCGCCAGAGGGTCGTACACGCAAAACACCGGGCTGCGACGAACGGCGCAGGCCGTCGATTCCAGCGTTGACGCGGGGAACGCCCGGGGTATACAACAGCGGCTCATGCATGCGAGGTCTCTGCTGATTTTTGCCGCCCTGCTCGTCTGTGGATCCGCGGCATCCGCACAGCCCACCGATCCCGTCGCCGGACAGATCAGCGGGCAGGCTCCAGACCGCGGTCGCCCGACGAAGCACGACGATGAGCAGCCACTCCTGGAGTTCGACAAGTACTTTCTCGGCGCGCCCTGGACGTTCGAGTGGGACGTGCCCGAAGGTCCACTCGGTGGCGCGGGCCGTATCACTGGCACAACCACCTACAAGGCGCTTGGCGGCCGGTTCTACGAGGCAACCACTGCCGCTGAAGGACCGGACGGGAAGTTCACGGTGGTCGAGGTGTTCGGTTACCACAAGGAGAGCAAGGTCATCTCGCGGCACGTGACCGACAGCCGCGGTTTCGCGTTCGACGAAATCGCCAACGTCGGGGCCGACCTCGGCGGGTTCTACAACATCCTCTTCGAAAGCGCGCCTTTCACAGCGGGTGGACACACCCTGCGGATGCGGCACACGATGCGCCTGAACGCACCACTCGCCTATCGAGTGTCCACTTCTGTCTCTGTCGACGACGGCCCCTTTTCGAACTACGGTACGCCCTGGTGGCGGAAGCCGGTGGCCGACGCGGCCGGACCCCGTTGACCTCGAGACCCCGCTGACCTCGGGATCACGCTGACCTCGGTATAACGCAGTGCGGCTCAGTGCCGGCACTCAGGCCTGGAGTACTCGATGCGACGTCTGATGATGGTTCTGGCAGCAGCGGCGGCGGTGACGCTTGCCGGTTCGTCGGTGGCACACGCGCAGGGCGACGCCTATCGGCTGGTTCCCAACTGGCCCACACTTCCGGCAGGCATGTGGTTCGGACTCAAGGAAGCGCCTCCTCCTCCGGCTGAACGCGATGCCCAGGCTGCCGCGCGGCGCGCGCGAGGCGGCCCCCCCGCCGGTGGCGGCGGGCTGCCGACCAATCAACCAGGTATTTCCGGCCTGGCGATCGATCAGCACGACAGGATTTTCGTCTTCAATCGCGGCCCCAAACCGGTGATGGTGTTCGACACCGCTGGCACGCTCCTCATGTCGGGAGCCGACGGCGAATACAACGGCAAGAAGATCAATCCCGACTGGGAACACTCGGGCGGCGTCGATTGGAACGGGAACGTCTACATCATCGAGCGCGACGCCCACCGCATCGTCAAGCTCAATCCGAAGATGGACACGTTCCTGCTGCAGCTCGGCACGACGATGCAGAAGGGGAATGACGCGACGCACCTCAACCTGCCGTCCGGCATCGCCATCCTGCGGAGTGGCAACATGGTCGTGACCGACGGCTACGGGAACAACCGCGTGATTCTGTTCGACAAGAACGGCAAGTTCATCAAGCAGGTCGCCAAGGGGGCCGGTGGCCCCGAAGACAAGGGCACGGGTCCGGGCGAATGGAACCTCCCGCACAAGCTGGCGGTGGACGCGCAGGAGAACCTCTACGTGATCGACCGCGAGGGTCACCGCCTGCAGGTGTTCGACAAGAACCTGAACTACCTTCGCGAAATCAGGAACGAGTGGAACCCGTGGGACGTGAACATCTCACGCAAAGGGACCGAGGGCGTGGGCTTCATCGCCGACCACATGCTCGAACGCGTGCACAAGCTCTCGCTGAAGGATGGCAAGCTGCTGGCGACGTGGGGCTCGCAGGGCCTCGGACCGAACCAGTTCGACTGGGTGCACGGCATCGTGGTTGACTCGAAGGGTGCCGTCTACGCCGCCGACACCTACGGTCAGCGGATCCAGAAGTTCGTGCCCGCCGGCGGCACATTCTGACCGAGCGCGCGAGCGATCACGAGCCAATCGCGCGCGTCACTGTCCAGTAGATGCCGACTCCCGCAATGGCCAGGGACACCGGCACGACGACGCGTGACCGATACCACAGGCGGCCGCGCCACCAGCCGACGAGGAGCGCCGCACCGGCAATCACCGTGAGCTGGCCGGCTTCGACGCCGAGATTGAACCCGAGCAGCGCGGTGACGAGTTCGGCCGGCGCGAGATGCAGGTTCGTCAACACACCCGCAAAGCCGAGTCCGTGCAGCAGGCCGAACATGAAGACCATCGCAATCCTCCATGCAGTGAGCCGCTCGGTACGGATGTTCTCGACCGCGACGTAGGCGATCGACAGGGCGATGAGTGGTTCGATGATCCTGGACGGCAGCGAGACGACGCCGTAGAGCGACAGGCCGAGCGTGAGCGAGTGGGCCACGGTAAAGGTTGTGACCTGCGCGAGCACCGGTCGCAGCCTGGCCCGCAGCAGGAACAGACCGATCACGAACAGGATGTGGTCGAGCCCGCGCGGCAGGATGTGCGTGTAGCCGAGCACCAGGTACTGGAGCAGCCGCATGGCGACCGTCGGCTGTGCAGTGTGCCCGCCGAGCGGCAGCGACGTGCTCCACGCGTCGCCCTGTACCCATTCGGTCACGGACGAGCCGTCGGGCTCATCGATGGTGAGCGGATAGGGATCGCCAACGAGTCCGTAGTACCAGCGAATGGTTCGTGCTGACGCGGGCAGTTGGCCGTGCAGGGTGTAGGCGGCAAGCGCGAACTCGCCGGTGGGCACGTGCGATGGCGGCGGCGAGTATTCCGCTGATACGGGCCGCACCTCGCGACCATCCACGAAGAGTACGACCCGGTCGATGATCTGCGGCGCCAGCTCGCGCAGGCGCGCATCGCGGCCGGTCCAGTCCGAGGTGCTGGTGGACGCGCCGCCGGCAAACGATTCCATACGCAGCAGCAGCCAGGAGGGGTCGTGGGCCAGTCGCAGCGTGAAGCGGCGGTCGGCGGCCACCTGCAGGTGAACCGTGGTCCGCTCCAGGTCGTGACCCTCAGGTGCGGCGGGTGCCATCGCCACGAGCACCAGCGTGAGGAGCAGCGCGCGCCAGCCCCTGGGGTTCCGGCGCACAGCCATCGCGGGTATCATACGCTGCCAGTCGCGGCGGGCCGACGTCCGGTCGCGACCTGCGCAGAGAGGCGAAGATGCAGATTGGGAACGGTGTCGTGTCCGTGCTGTTCATCGTGGCCAGTGCAAGCGTCGGCGCACAGGCGCCGCCTCGCAAGGCGGATATCGTCATGGTGGCAGGCTGCCTGCGCGAACAACCGGCCGGCACGTGGCGCGTCGTGAACGCGACAGAGCCGAAGCCGAGCAACGCGGTGGCTCCCCCCCCGAACGACATGCCGACAGCACCGGTCACTGGAACAAAACAGTTTCAGCTCATCGGGGTGTCGGTGTTCGATCTCCCGAGCTACAAGGACCAGACGGTCGTGCTGAAGGGGCTGCTCATCCCTGCGACCCCGGTGAGCCGGCTCAACATCACGTCGGTCGCCAGGGTCGCACCGGCCTGTGGCGCGGCGAAGTAAACCCGGCGCCCCGGACGCGCAAGTGGGCTACACTGACCCGCCGCGGTGAGTGATCCGGCCATCTGAAGGAGACATCCATCATGCGTCGCCTGTTGCCCGTCCTCTCCGGAATCGTGCTGTGCGCGGCGTCGATCGGAGCCCAGTCCCAGGCGCCCCAGACGGCTGCCGTCGGGCCGACGTACGCGAAGGATGTCGCGCCCATCATGCTCGCCAAGTGCGCGAAGTGCCATCGGCCTGGCGAAGTGGCGCCGATGTCGCTGCTGACCTATCAGGACGCACGGCCCTGGGCAAAGGCGATCAAGACCAAGGTGTTGAAGCGCGAGATGCCGCCGTGGGGCGCCAATCCGCAACTCAGCCTGCCGATGCGCAACGACGTGAGCCTCTCCGACAAAGAGATTCAGACGCTGGCGGCGTGGGTCGATGCCGGAGCTCCGCGCGGTAACGATGCCGACATGCCGCCGGCACCCGCGTTCGCCGAGGGGTGGTCGTACGGCAAGGAACCGGACGTCGTCCTCGAGATGCCGGTCGAGTTCGACATTCCGGCCGAGGGCGAACTCGGCGTGCAGACTTTCTTCTCGAAAATTCCGTTCACCGAAGACAAGTTCGCCGAGGTGCTGGAGCTTCGACCAAGCAACCGGTCGGTGGTTCACCACTCGGGCGTCTTCGTGGTCGACATTCCCGAAGGCGCGCGAATCGTCGACGGACGCCTGGTCGGTCCGAACGGCAAGCCGTTCATCGAGCGGACGGAGTCGGGCCTGCCGCGAACGGAATCCGGAACGCTCGCGGGGGCCTCGAAGCTGCTGTCCTGGGTGCCAGGTCGCGGCGTTGACGTCCATCGTCCCGACGTAGGCAAGCGGATACCCGCAGGGAAATACCTGAACTGGCAGATCCACTACAACCCGACCGGTAAACCGGAGAAGGACCGGTCGCGTCTGGGCATCTGGTTCAACAAGGTGCCGGTCACTCACGAACTGCTGATTCGCCAGGCCGGAGATCCGATGGCGACCGACACCAACGGGCTGTCGCTCTATCGCGTCGAGGGCAAGGAAGTGGAATACAAGGCCGACCTGGGAAGCACGCGCCGGAGCCGCACCACACCGAACATTCCGCCCTACGCCGAGAACTGGTCGATCATCGGGATCACGCCCGTGATCGAGCCGATCACCCTCTACGCGATGTCGCCGCACATGCACCTGCGCGGCAAGAGCCTCCGCTGGATCATCGTGTATCCCGATGGTCGCGAGCAGACGATCCTCGACGTGCCGAACTTCGACTTCAACTGGCAGTTCAATTACGAGTTGAAGGAGCCGCTGAAGATCCCGGCCGGCAGCAAAATCCTCGGCCTTGGCGTCTACGACAACTCGGTGAAGAACCGCTGGAACCCGGCGCCGAACCTGCCCGTGTACTGGTCGGAGCAGAGCTGGGACGAGATGTACCAGGCGTTCACCGAGTACACCGTGGACAGCCAGGT
>JBKJMH010000239.1:0-4389 GCA_046596625.1 Vicinamibacterales bacterium
GTCGGCGGAACCGAACAGTTCGGTGGCCGTCGTCGTGCCGATGTCCGCCACCGTCGCCCGCTGGGCCACGTCCGCCGCACTGAACATCGCCCCGCCGCGACGGATGGTCCAGGAATACATCGCCGAGAACTCGGCATCGACGCCGATCACGCGGCCGAAGTAACGCGTGCCGCCGTTGGTCATCGGAGCGCGGTCGGCCACGCCAGGCGACACGTACTTGATGCCGGTGACCGCCGACCGGATGGCGTCCACGTCGCCCGGCACCAGGGTCTTCGCCGCGCCCAGCCCGGACGCTACCTTCACGTCGTCGCCGCCGCGCGTGTAGTTGCCGGCGCTGACGTAGACCAGGTTGGTGCCGGCCGACTTCATCTCGTCCTCGACCGAGGCCTGTGCGCCGCTGCCGAGCGCCACCATCGTCATCACCGCGGCGACGCCGATGATCATCCCGAGCATCGTGAGGAAGGTGCGCAGCTTGTGCCGGCCGAGCGCTCGCACCGCAATCCGTACCGTTCCAATCAGTTCCATCGTTTCCCCACCTGCCCTGCCCGCCCTGCCGGCCCTGCCAGCCCTGCCAGCCCTGCCAGCCGCGTGCTACTCGAACCGCAGTGCGTCAATCGGGTCCAGGCGCGATGCCTGGCGTGCCGGGTAGAACCCGAAGAAGATGCCGACCAGCGCCGCCACACCGACCGAGATCACCACGCTCGCGGGTGACACCACCGTGGCCCACCTCAGCGCACGCCCGATACCACCCGAACCGGCGACACCAACGACCACACCGACAAGGCCACCGATGACGCTCAGCGTGATCGCCTCGACGAGGAACTGGATCAGCACGTCGCGCCCCCTGGCGCCGAGCGCCATGCGGATGCCAATCTCGCGCGTCCGTTCCGTCACCGAGACGAGCATGATGTTCATGATCCCGATGCCGCCAACCAGCAACGACACGCTGGCGACACTAGCCAGCAAGGCTGTCATCGTGCGGCTCGAGCGCTCGAGCGAGGTCGCGATCTCGGCCAGCGTGACGTCGTCCAGATTCACGACGCTGCCGGCAACCGCGCGTGCAAGCAGCGGGTTCACGCCCTTGCCGGTGATCGCGTCGCGTGCCTGCGTGCGCACGATGAAGTCGTCCGGGTCGGTCGCGCCGAGCCCGTGCCTGGACCGGAGCAGGATGGTGACGTCCATGGCAATGCGGGTCGACTCGCCCGCCTGCGCCACGGAGACGGCCACCGAGTGCAGGTGTGGCACCTTCACGAGCGTCTGCACGGTGGTGTAGGGCGCGTAGACTTCGTCGCGCGCGGCAGCGGTGGTCGGGGCCAGCCCGGCGCTCCTGGCGATCACGCCGACGACAGTGAACTCGGTCTGGCGAATCCGAACGCGCTTGCCCACCGACTCCGCACTCGTGCCGAACAACTTCTCCGCCACGGCCGGCGTCAGCACCAGCACCGCCGCGCCGGTCGAGACATCGTTGACGGTGAAGAAGGCGCCGGCACGCATTTGCAGCGCACGCATGGCCGGCAGCGCCGCGCCGGTGCCCTGTAGCCGCCCGAAGGTGGACACGCGGCCGTTCCACATCACCGCGCTCTCGGCGACACCGGGTGCGACCTCGCGCACCCCGTTCACCTGACGCGCGATGGCCACCGAGTCGTCGATCGTGAGATGCGTAGAGGCGCCACGGCCAGCGATGCGGGGCGACACCGACATGCCCGCCCACCCAGCCGACGCCGTCGCCTTGTGGGCGGTGGTGGAGGCGCTGACGCCGGCACCACCGGCCAGCTCGCTGGTGTCAGCGACATCGCCGGAGCTCGGGTCGAGATTGCCGGGCGAATAGTTGCCGGCGGATACGGTCACCAGGTTCGCGCCAGCCGCCCGCACCTGCTGCTCGATGGCCTGTTGCGCACCTGTGCCGATGGCGACCATGACGATCACGACCGCCACACCGATCGTGATGCCGATCAGCGTGAGGGCGGATCGCAGCCGATTACGCCCGATGGCGCGAATGGCGAGTTGCACGGTCGACAGGAGTGCCATCGCTCACTCGAAGCGCAACGCTTCGATGGGATCGAGCTTCGAGGCCTGACGAGCCGGGTAGAGGCCGAAGAAGACACCGACCGCGGCCGCCACCGCGACCGCGATGACGATGGCGCCAGGCGAGATAACGGTCGCCCACTTCAACATCTGCCGGACCGAGCCGGCGGCGATCAGGCCAAGGACGACGCCGATGACGCCGCCGGTGAGGCTCAAGGTCACCGCTTCGGCCATGAACTGCAGCATGACGTCGCGCCCGCGCGCCCCGAGCGCCATGCGAATGCCGATTTCACGCGTGCGTTCGGTCACCGAGAGCAGCATCACGTTCATGATGCCGATGCCGCCGACGAGCAGCGACACGCTGGCGACGCTCGCCAGCAGCATGGTCATCGTCCGGCTCGACCGCTCCATCGTCAGCGACAGCTGTTCGAGCGTCACCGACTCGAGCCCTGGCACGTTGCCGGCGATGGCGCGCGCCACCTGTGGGTTGAACCCCTTGCCGAGCGCCGCCGTCGCCTGCGTCCGCACCACGAAGTCGTCCGCGGCCGCTTCCGCGATGCTGTGGCGTGTGCGCAGAAGTGCGGTGACATCCTTCGACACGCGCGAGGTTTCGGCCGCTGACTTCGAGGTGATGGTGATCGTATTCAGCTTCGAGAGATTCAGGAGCCGGTGCACCGCGCCGAGCGGCACATACACCGCGTCGAACTCGTCGTCACCGACCGCACCGGAGTTGGTCCAGGTCGTGCTGGCGAGCACACCGACCACGGTGAACGGCTGGTTCCACACGGTCACCGTCTGCCCGGTCGGGTCGGTCTTGCCGTCCGGAAACAGCTTCGCGTAGACGACACTGCCAAGGACGATGACCTGGGCGCCTTTCGCCGACTCGCTGTCGTTGAAGAACCGGCCGTGGGTGACGTTCCAGGTGCGGCGAATGCTCGCCATGTCCGACTCGGTCCCGTGCAGCCGGGTAAACCAGCGCTTGTCATCGAGCACGATTCGAGCCGACTCGTGAACGCCGGCGGCCACGTACTGCACGCCCTTCACCTGGCCGCGGACAGCATCGGCGTCAGCCCGAGTCAGGGTTGCCGCCGCACCGAGGCCAGCGGCAGAGTCGCCGAGGCGCTCGCGCGAGGTCGGGTGGTTGTGCTTTTCCATCGGGTCATCCTCGGGATGCCCGATCAGGGTGAAGGTCGGCTGGTCTCGCTGCGGATAGTAGACGGCGCTGGCATAGCGCGCGCGCGGCGACACCGCCGGGGCGAACGCGTCCGGGTCGTCCGTGCGGAAGGCCGCCTGATGGTCGGCGACGCCGCCGCCATCTTCCTCGCCCTTCATCTTGTAGTTGCCGGCGCTAACCGTGATGACGTTCATCCCGGCCGCGGCCACCTGATCCTCGATCGACGCCCGCGCACCGTTGCCGGCGGCTACCATCGTCAGCACCGCGCCGACACCGATGGTGATGCCGAGCAGGGTGAGCGCTGAGCGGAGGCCATTGCGGCGCAGCGTGCGCCAGGCGAGCGCGAAGCAGGCGGAGAGTTCCATCCGTTACGCCGTGACCAGCGGCATGTCCGCCAGTTCCTGGCTGGCCACGCGCCAGCTCTCGTTCATCGAGTCCGACGTGATGTGGCCGTCCTTGAAGCTGACGACCCGCGAGCCGTACTCGGCCACGTCGTGGTCGTGCGTGATCAGGATGACCGTGATGCCGCGCTCCTTCTGGAGACGCTGGAAGATCTCCATCACCTCGACGCTGGTGCGCGAGTCGAGATTGCCCGTCGGTTCGTCGGCGAGCAGAATCGGCGGCTCCGTCATCAGGGCACGCGCAATGGCGACGCGCTGCTGCTGTCCGCCGGAGAGCTGGTTCGGGAAGTGGTCCATCCGGTTCTCGAGTCCCACCGCTGCCAGCGCCGCCTTCGCACGCCGGTGGCGTTCAGCGGGCGCCACCTTGGCGCCGGTGTAGAGCATCGGCAGTTCGACGTTCTCCAGCGCGGAGGTGCGCGGCAGCAGGTTGAAGCTCTGGAAGACGAAGCCGATCTTGTGGTTGCGCACGCGCGCCAGCTCGTCGCGCGAGAGCAACGACACGTCCTTCCCCTCGAGCAGGTACTTCCCCGTTGTGGGACGGTCGAGACAGCCCAGGATGTGCATGCATGTCGACTTGCCGGACCCGGACGGTCCGACGATGCTGACGAACTCGCCGGCGTCGATGTCGAGCGAGACACCGCGCAGCGCGTGCACCGCGACTTCGCCGACGGTGTAGGTCTTCGTCAGTTCCTGCAGGGAAATCAGTGCTGCCATCCGGACCTCAGTTCGTGGCAACCGGCGTGGCCGGGCCGTTCTTGCCGGCGTAGTTGTAGAGGAAGGCCGCAATGG
>JBKJMH010000290.1:0-3591 GCA_046596625.1 Vicinamibacterales bacterium
TTCGTGTAGCGGCGTGTGACCAGCCGATGCAGCAAGGGATAGTCCTGCATGGGGAAGGTCTGCCAGCGCGCGATGCCGGCCGGTGCGGTGTCGATGATGTAGTTCGGCTTCGAGCGCGCGAGGTCGGCCATCAGGCGGGACCAGTGCCGGACGCGACGAGTGCGGCGTCGTGCCGGAGCCTGACGTGCCGTCGCCGACGGGTTCCCGGCGTAGTAGCGCACCAGCGGAAACTCGGGGAAGAAGAAGCGGCTCGCGAGCGGCATGCCAGCGTGGTAGTAGAACTCCGGCGCCGACCCCCACACGAACAGTGAGCCCTCCGCGCAGATATCTTGCCTGATGCGCGTCGCCACCGCAGCGGCTGGCCCGTTCAGCGCTGCACCCGTCCTGCCGCCGATTCGCGTCACGTTGATGGTGGTCCACCCGGCCACCAGCGCGACGGTCATCCCTGCCGCCACCCAGCCTCGCCTTGGCGGTGGCCACACGAGGCACGCTGCAGCCCACGGCGCAGCGGCGATGGCCAGTGGCACGTACAGCTGGATGAAGTAGTGCGGGAAGAAGCGCAGGCCGAGGCAGGCGGCGGCCGCGGACGCCCCGATGAGCCCGGCGACCAGCCGTTCCCAGTAACGCGACGGGGCGACGAGCCCAGAACGGAACCAGCCGTACCACAGCAGGGACGTCACGGCGACAAACGGCACGATGCGCGCGGCGCCGCGCGACAGCGCCTCGGCGCCCGTGATCGGGTTCTGGAGGTACTCGAAGTTGTGGGTGACGTTCCAGTAGAAGAAGCCTTCGAGTCCGCCTGCCACCGCGAACACCGTCGCCGTGGCCAGCACCGGCAGCAAGAGTCCGAGGCCCATCGCGGCCGCCAGCGGCCCTAGACGCGCGCGGTGCGCTCGCCCGTTGTACCAGAGGGCGAACGCGATCGGCACGGCCCAGAGCCCCGCCTGATATTTCACCAGCGCGGCGAGGCCGACGAGCAGCCCCGCCGCGAACACCCGTTCCAGCCGAACCGCATCGTCCTCGTCGCGGATGGCCACGAGCGCCCAGGCCAGCGGCAACATCATCACCGGCTCGCAGTTCACCGCCAGCATGTCGCTGGCGGTGTACGACGCGCTGTAGAGCAGAAAGAGCACGGCGCCGACGACACCGCGCCGGTCGTGACGATAGAACGCCGACACCGCGAAGGCGGTGAGCGGCGTGGTGATCAGGGCGGTGATGAGGCGGACACTCGCGATGCCGTGCCCACCGAGCAGCTGCGCCACGGCGTAGTAGGCGTAGATCAGCGGCGGCTTGTTGTCGCCGAAGGCCGTGTAGGGGAGTCGTCCCCGCAGCAGTTCCCAGGCGCCGACCATGTATGACGCTTCGTCCACGTTGATGACGTCGACGCGCGACACCACCAGGCGCGTGAGGACGCTCAGGCCCGTGAACACCATCAGCCACACGAACGGACGCCGTGCACGCGCGCTCACGTTGTAGGACAAACCGGAAGGGTTATATCCGGGCCCGGGAAACTCAGCAATAGCCCAAAGGGCCGGTGTGTTTCATCTCCCCGCCTTCGGTCCCGACCTGCTGGTGCTGAACCAGATGCGGCTGCGGGCACGCACCCTGCCGAGCCCGATCCACTCGTGCGGCCTGCTGGTGCGCCGGCGGCGGCCGACGCCGACGTGTATTGCGTCCAGCTCTTTGATACCGGTCGCCTGACGGAAGACGCCGCATTCACCCTGAGCATCGACCACTTCTGACGTTCAGCGCCCGTCACCGGTCTAAGGCGGAGTGGATGGAGGGACACGAGCCATGAAAGCCCATGCCCAGTTCCTGGTCGCTGCCGTGATGTTCGTGCTGTGTGTGGCGCTCGGCTTAATCGCCGACAAGGTGGTGGGGCAGGTGATCGCGTGGGTGGCCGCCAGCGCGGACAGCCGCGCCAGCAACGAACGCGTCCTGGACTGAGGTGCCGGGCCTGGACTGCCTGCAACCCACGCAGGAACGTCTGGCCGACACCGTTGTAGCCGAGCCGCGCGGCCACCGGCGCGCAGTTCGCATTCACGTTCACCACCTTCATCGTCAGCGTCAGCAGCGCACCCCGCCGCGTGCCGTGAAAATACTGTTACACGTGCGCCACGCCGGTCGGTGGGTTAGCATCTTCGACCATGACGACACTTATCCGACTCACCTCCACGACGGCGGTGGCCGTGGTGGCCGCTTGCGGCGCGCAGGTCTACACGCAGGGTGCGCCTTCCACGCTGGCCGACTGCACTGCACCTGCGCTGCAGGCCAGGGCCGCGCACGGCACCACCATCACCGGCGCGAAGGTGGTGGCGGCTGCGGGGAAGTTGCCGACGCACTGTCAGGTGGACGGCACCGCCGCGTCGCCTGGCAACCAGGTGAACTTCAGGCTCGGGCTGCCCGAGCGGTGGAACGGCAAGTACTACTTCGTCGGCGTCGGCGGGCTCGGCGGGTCGATCGGCAACCTCGGCAAGGGGCTCGAGCGCGGCTACGCGTCGGCGTCCACCGACACCGGCCATGTGTCTGATGACGAGACGTGGATGGCGAACCGCGCGAAGGAGATCGACTACGGCCATCGCGGCACTCACGTCACTGCCGTAGCCGGCAAGCAGCTCGCTGGCGCCTTCTACGGACGCACGGTCGAACACGCCTACTTCGATGGCTGTTCGAACGGCGGACGTCAGGCGCTGATGGAAGTGCAGCGCTACCCGACCGACTTCGATGGCATCATCGGCGGCGACCCGGCCACCGGCACGCCGATGCAGGTGGGCCGCGCGCTCGTCTACCAGAAGATGCTCGCCAAGCCCGAGAACTTCCTGACCCAGGAGAAGATCGAACTGCTGTCGAAGGCGACGCTCGCCGCGTGCGACAAGGCCGACGGCCTCGAGGACGGTCTGGTCACCGACCCGCGCACCTGCAGCTTCGCGCCCGAGACATTGAAGTGTGCCGGCCCCGACGGCCCGAATTGCCTCAACGACGGGCAGCTGGCCGTCGTGAAGCAGATCTACGACGGCGCAAAGGTCAACGGTGAGCCTTATGCGTGGGGGTTCCCGGTCGGACACGAGGGTAGCAACAGCGGCTGGCGCGCGTGGATCTCCGGGCAGGAAGATCCGACGAAGCAGCCTGACGGCACGCTCGCCTACACCGGGCGTCGCCTGCCGAGCGGCTACGGCCTCGCCGACTCGAACATGCGCTTCCTGGCGCTCGAGACCGACGACCCGGCCTTCACCTGGCGTGTCTTCAAGTTCCCGCAGGATCTCGAACGCATGAAGACGATGAGCGAGATCCTGAGCCCGCTCGACGCCGACCTGCGTCCCTTCAAGAACCGCGGCGGCAAGCTGCTGATGTATCACGGCTGGTCGGACCCGGCGATCAGCGCCTATGGCACGGTCGGCTATTACGACAAGGTGTCGAAAGTCGTCGGCGGTCAGTCGGAGATGGACGCCTTCGCGAAGCTCTATCTCGTGCCCGGCATGCATCACTGCAGCGGCGGCCCGGGCCCGAACGAGTTCGACATGCTGACGACGCTCGAGAACTGGGTGGAGAAGGGGCAATCGCCAGCGGCCGTGACCGCCACGCACCGCGAGA
>JBKJMH010000386.1:0-5397 GCA_046596625.1 Vicinamibacterales bacterium
CTCGTCGGCCGCCCGTTGAATGTCCGCTTTCGTCGTGGCCTGCAGCTCGGCGAGGTCCGTCTTCGTCGCCAGGGTTGGCAGAATCTGCTCGACGGTCGAGACCCTGCGTTCGAGATCCTGCACGTGATGCTCCTGTGCTCGCTGCACCATGTCCACCGCTCCTTCAGCATTGGCGCGGGATTCGCCGATTCCGCCAGGCGCCCCGCGATCCTACCATCGTCGTCGAAGCAACAATGACTCCGGTGCCCGAGACAGATGTAGCTGCCGACCTTCAGGTCGGCGGACAAGCCGTAGCTGCCGACCATTAGGTCGGCTCCGGGGCAAAAGCCTCGCACATGCTCTAGCATGAGGGCGTGACTCCGGGACCGGGCTTCGTCGACATTCACAGCCACGTGCTCTACGGGATCGACGATGGGGCGGCGACCATCGAGGAGAGCGTGGCGATGCTGGCGATTGCCGAGCAAGCGGGCACCACCGACATCGTCGCCACGCCGCACGCCAACAGCGAGTATGCGTTCGTGCCGGCGCCGATTGCGGCGCGCATGGCCGAACTGCAGCCGCGCACCTCCATGCGCATTCATCCCGGCTGCGATTTCCACCTGCATGCCAGCAACTTCGAGGATGCGCTGGCGCACCCCGAGAAGTACACGCTGAACCACGGCAACTACCTGCTGGTGAAATTTCCGGAGATGTCGCGGTTCCGGGCGGCGGGCGACATTTTCCGGCAGCTGCTCGCTGCCGGGCCCACGCACCAGGCTGCTCGTGAACGGCAGGTCGCCGGCCTTCGGGCGGACAAAGCCCGACGCGGTGACACAGGTGCCCGAGCCGTTGAGCGCGAAGTTCTCGCCTTCGAGATGTAGGCCGGCGACGCGAATGCCCAGCGGCAGGTGATGCGGCAGCAGGATGCGCCCGCGCGTCGGCCGGCCGACACGGCGTCGATGGCGGCCTGCAGCGCGGCCGTGCTGTCCGTGGTTCACGTTGGCCACCGCGCCGTAGCTGCGCACGTTGACCGGGCTCTCCTGCGGTGCCGCGTACGCTGGCGCCAGACCCAACAGGAGCAGGGCGAGCGCGGGCCGTGTCCACTGGACACGTGGCCTGCGCCGCCACTTATTGCCTGAATGACGCAGCGTGTTCGTACTCGAGATACCACTGGTACGTTGCGACAATCCCCTCTGCCAACGTCGTCCGGTGTCGCCAGCCGAGGGCGTGCAGGCGCGACACGTCCAGGAGCTTACGCGGTGTGCCGTCCGGTTTCGTACTGTCGAACACAATCCGCGCCGGCGGGTGGACGACGTCGCGGATGATGTGCGCCAGTTCGAGAATCGACAGATCCTTGCCGGTGCCGACGTTGATGTGACCCGGCTGATGGTACCGATGCATCAGGAAGACGCAGGCGTCGGCTAAATCGTCCACGTGCAGGAACTCGCGCCGCGGTGCGCCGGTGCCCCATAAGGTCACGACGTCTGAGCCGGACACGCGCGCGTCGTGGAACTTGCGGATCATCGCAGGCAGGACGTGGGAACTCTGCAGGTCGAAATTGTCGTTCGGCCCATAGAGGTTAGTCGGCATCGCCGAGATGAAGTCGCACCCGTATTGCCGTCGATACGAGTCGCACAGCTTGATGCCGGCGATCTTCGCAATCGCATATGGCTCGTTGGTCTGCTCGAGCAGCCCAGTCAGCAGGTGTTCCTCCTTCATGGGCTGCGGCGCCTCACGCGGATAAATACACGAACTGCCCAGATACAGCAGCTTCTTCACGCCGAACAAGTGGGCCGCATGCACCACCGTGGCGTGAATCATCATGTTGTCGTAGAGAAACTCGGCCGGCCGCGTCGAGTTCGCGAGGATGCCGCCGACCGTGCCCGCCACGAGAAAAACGAACTCCGGCCGGTTGGCACGGAACCAGTAGTTCACGGCCGCCTGATCGCGAAGATCGAGCTGCTCCCTGGTGGCGGTCAGCATGGACGTGCATCCGGCGCCCTCGAGCCGGCGCATGATCGCCGAGCCGACGAGCCCGCCGTGGCCCGCGATGAAGATGCGTGCTCCAGTCTCCATGGCTACCTCACCCCCGGTGACGAAACCATCCGCCCGCTCCCCGCAAGAGACGCGCGGCGTAGAGCAGCGGCAGTGGCACGCGGCTCTGCGGCGCATACACGCTCTTCATGTAGTCGGCCGGCGGAACAAGATGCTCGCGCAGCAGCGACAGCCGCTCGCGCCAGGTGGCCAGCGCTCGCAGATCGTCGAGCACCTCGTGCGCCTTCGGCCGCACACGCAGGTAGGCAGCGGTGGCTTCCCGCGGTGCAGCCTCGGTGAAGCGGGCATCAGTGCGGATACGGGCCGGGATGCGCGTGCGAAACCACTCGGCCGATCGCAGCAGGCACTCGAGTGACACGGTCGACACTTCGCGCTCGAGCACGAAGGCGGCGAACGCGTCCCACTCGGCGCCGGTCAGCTCCGACGCCAGCAAGTGGATGTCGAACAACCACTTGAACACGTCGGCCTCATCGTGATGATGCGCGACACGGTGCAGGCAGGCGATGACCAGCGCATGCACGCGCGACGGTCCGCGTGCCCACACGCCAAGCGCCGGCACCGGCTCCGACGCGGCCAGCAGTTCTTCGAACGAGAGGACGTGCGCGAACAACTGCGTGCTGGCCAGACGCCAGTGCAGGTCGACCACATGCACCAGCCCCTCGTTCTCCCACCGCGCGTACTGCGTCTGCGTGGCGGTGAAGTCGCCCGACAGCTTCGTCGGCGCTTGGTAGCCGAGCTCGGTTACGAAGATCTCGTTGGCGGCGTCGCGCGCCGCGCGTGCAATGAGGATGTCGGAGTCGATCCGCGCGCGCAGGTCTGGCCTGGAGTAGAGCGTGAATGCGAGGTGGCTCCCCTTCACCAGCAGCAGCGGCAACTGGCGCGCCTCGAACGCACTGTGGATGCGACGCAGCTCGGATTCGACGGCGAGGTCGAGTGCGGCGGCACGGTGCGCTTCTTCGAGGAAGTACTCGCGCAGGTCGGCCGGTAACTGATGCGCGAACGCCAGCCGATCCGCAATGAGCGGCACGACGTCGTGTTCCCGGGCAGCGTGGTGAATGGCGAGCGAACCGAACGCCTTGATGGCGCGGACATCGAGCGGTTCACCGCGCAGCAGCTCGGCGAGCAACAGATCGAGAGCGGTGGAGGACGGCACCGGCATCCTAGACTCCCTGCGCATCGCACAGCGCGCGGAATCGTCCGACCGGACCGACGAGCAGCGCCGGCCACGTACCCGACTCGACAACCTGTCCGCGCTCGACGACATAGATCAGGTCGGCGTTCCTGATGGTCGAGAGCCGGTGCGTGATCACCACGATGGTGATCTGCTCGTGCAACCGCTCGATGGCGGCCTGGATGCGGCGTTCGTTCTCGGAGTCAAGCGAGCTGGTGGCTTCGTCCAGAATCAGCAACTGCGGCTGGCGCAGCAGCGCCCGCGCCAGCGACAGCCGCTGCCGCTCGCCGCCTGAGAGCAGCACGCCGCGATCGCCGACGAGCGTATCGAGCCCGGCGGACAAGGCGCGCACGAAGTCGGCGGCTGCTGCCTGCTCCAACGCCTTCCACACCGCGGCATCGTCGGCACCAGGCGATGCCCACACGAGGTTGGCCCGCACGGTGTCGTGGAAGAGGAACGTCTCCTGCGCCACGTAGCCGATCTGGTGGCGCCACGCCTGCAACCGTTCCGGCGACAGCGGCACATCGTCCACCAGCAATTCGCCCGACGAGGGCGACAGCAGACCCATGAGCAGGTCGGCAAAGGTGCTCTTGCCGGCGCCTGACGGCCCGACGATGGCCGTGGTGGCGTGGGCGCGAATGGTGAGGGTGACGTCGCGCAGGGCCGGCGTGTCGTCCTGATCGCGGTAGCCGAACGTGATGCCGCGACAGTCGATGGTGCGGGTGAAGTGGAGCGCGTCGTGCGACGCGGCCTCGGGCTCGGCTGCAGCCAGGCACTCTGCCTCGGACGTCAGCACGGCCTCGAAGGCGGGGAGTTCGAGCGCCAGCATTTGCACCCGTTCGTAGATGGCAGTGACCCGAGGCACGAGACGCGCGAACAGGAAGATGAGCAGGAAGAGCGACGCCGGCGGCATCTGGAAGATGCCCTGCGCCACGTAAACGATAAGCGCCAGCAGCGCCGCCGAGCCAACGGCCACCCACTGCCGCGTGGTGACCGCCGCCGCGTTGGCCAGGATGTCCGCGGCGCCCAGTTCGAGCGACAGCTCGGCGAACCTGTCGGCATGGCGCTGTTCGGCGCCGTAGCCCTTCGCCATCTTCATGCTGTCGAGATGATCGGAGGTGGCGGCGTAGAGGCGGTTCCACGCTCCGGTGTGCGCCTGGCCCGCTTCCCTGGCGCGAGCCAGTTGCGCGCGCAGCACCAGCGCCAGCAGCCCGCCGCAGGCCACGACCAGCAGCGTCATGCCGGGCGAGACGCGCAGCGCAACGCCCACATAGACGAGGGCGAGGACGCTGGCGACAAACAGGTCGATGGTATAGAACGCCGCGTTCGCGACGCGCCCCACCTGGTTGGTCAGCATCTGGCCGAAGGTGGACGCGCGGTGTCGCACGAAGTACGACCAGGTGGTGCCGGCAATCGCGCGGTAGACGCGGGTGCGAAGCCTGTGCACCACGTCCGTGCGCAGCGCCGCCTGCACCACGGCCTGCTGCCGCTGCACGACGCTCTGAATGGTGACGATGGCGACGTAGGCGGCTAACACCACCGGCAGCGTCGGCACCAGGCCGACGAGCCCGAAGGCGTGGCGGAAGAAAGCAATGACAGGCGCCAGTGCGCCTTGCTGGGCATCGAGCCCCACCAGTTGCAGCAAGGGGATCAGCGCGAGAAGCCCGATGCCTTCGAGCAGCCCAGCGAGGAAGGTGAGCGCGATGGTGGCGGCCACACGACGGGGCGCCATCACCACCATGGTCTGCACGAGGTCGCGCAGGGCGCGGAGCGTCGAACGTTCTGCGGACTCAGGCATGTGCCTGCTCGCTGATGGCCGGCGGGATGGAGGGCAGCAGCGAGCCGTCCGGTGCGAACGCGAAGACCGGTGTGTAGACCGACACCGCCGCCGCGCTCTCGCCGGTCGGGCGGCCATCGAGCAACACCCAGGCGTGGCCGATCAGGCTCCCCGTGTCACCGTGCCCGAGCCCGACGACAAGGGTGGGGCTGGCCCCGGCTTCGCCGAGGTAGCGGTAGGCGATGAGCCCGCGTTCGAGGCAGTTGCCGCCGCTGTTCCAGCGAATGAGCCGCGCGCCCCAACGCGCAAAGGTGACGATGCGTTCCTCGTGCACGGCGTCGCGCGAGTTCGCCGTGCTCGGCCGATGCATGATGCGCGCAAGCGACTGCACCGGCACCAGGTGCTTCAGGACCGG
>JBKJMH010000358.1:0-5428 GCA_046596625.1 Vicinamibacterales bacterium
CTGACGAAGTACTCGCCGCCGCGTTTGCGAATCGTGGGGTCGGTGGCGGGTTCCAGCGCGTGGGCAACGGTCATAGGGAATCGCTCACGCGATGATATGTCACGGGCGGGCGCCCGATCGCGTTGCCGATGTGACGCCCAACGGTTACGGGCGTGTGCGACCAGTCTCGTACTTCCGAGCGGCGCTGCTGCGCCCGTGGACCTACAACCGACCGCTGCCGGTGCTTGGCTGGGATGCCACGGCTTCACGCGACTATGCCATCAGGGCCTCGAACCCATCTACGCAGAAGAAACTCAGAGTGCCAGGCGCCGACTGGCTGGCGCTTCGTGGACTCACGCTCTTTCCCGTGGTGCCGCGGGGCACGCGCGTCGTGACGACCGGCTGCATTGCGGATGGAAAGACGGTCGCTTCTGCTGGCCGCTCTGGACTGCTCCCGTGACAACCCCGTCGTTCGGTCAGTGCTCGGATTGGACGCGCAGTCCATGTCGCGCGAGGAACGCGGTGCGCGCGGCATTGGCGCGGTGTTCTCGTCGTCGATCAAGAGACCACCCTCTCCGCGGTCGAAGAACCGCCCAGGCGGGCCTGAAGGCCCGCGGCTACGGCCCGAACGCGCTATGTCCGACGCCCATCGCCCATCGCCCAACCGACCATCTGTGGAACCGTCGGCCGCCGCCCGTCGTCTATGATGGACAGCCATGGCGTTGATTGAAACCGTCGATCTCTGGAAGTCCTACCAGATGGGCGAAGAGCAGATTCATGCCCTCCGCGGCGTCTCGATTCAAATCGATCGAGGCGAATACGTCGCCATCATGGGGCCGTCCGGCTCGGGCAAGTCGACGTTGATGAACCTCATCGGTTGCCTCGATACGCCCAGCAAGGGCTCCTACCTGCTGAACGGCAAGCAGGTGAGCCAGATGGACGACAACGAACTGGCCCGCATCCGCAACGAAGAGATCGGGTTCGTCTTCCAGACCTTCAACCTCCTGCCCAGGGCCACGGCGCTCCGCAACGTCGAACTGCCGCTGGTCTACGCCGGCATCCCGGCCAAGGAACGCGAGCAGCGCGCCAAGGCTGCCCTCGACAAGGTGGAACTCTCTACCCGCATGAGTCATCGACCCAACGAACTGTCGGGCGGCCAGCGTCAGCGCGTCGCCATCGCCCGCGCCCTGGTGAACAACCCGTCCATCCTGCTGGCTGACGAACCGACGGGCAACCTCGACTCGAAGACCGGCATCGAAATCATGGGGCTGTTCGAGCGCCTGCACGCCGCCGGCAACACCATCGTCCTGGTGACGCACGAGCCCGAAGTGGCCGCCTACGCCCACCGCGCCATTCACATCCGCGACGGCCAGGTCGAACAGGACGTCAAGCGCGCCGCCTAGCGCCATTCGCACTCACCGCGTCATCGTCACGACATTTCGCGCAATCGCGAGAGGCTCGTGTGACTCGCTGAGCAAATTCCCGCGCTATCATCCTCCGAACATCTGATGCTGGTCCGTTTCTGGGGAGTTCGAGGATCGGTGCCGTGGGCGACCCCCGCGGCCATCGGTTTCGGCTGCAACACGCCGTGTGTCGAAGTGCGCGACGATCGTCGCGGCGCCTACCTCATTCTCGATGGTGGCTCCGGCCTGGTGGGCCTCAGCGACACTTTCGCCGGAGAGCCGCGCCCGACGCCGCTGCTGCTGTCGCACTATCACTGGGACCACACCCAGGGCCTGCCGTTCTTCGGCCCGCTCTACAGCCCGGGCTGGACGCCTGAGGTCTTTGCACCGGCGCTCGCCGAGGTGCCCGCCGACTGGATCGAGTCGCTGTTCCAGCCGCCGAACTTCCCGGTGCCGTTCGCGGGGCTGCCTAATCGTCCAACCGTCACCTTCCTCGAGCCGTCGCGTCACGAGATCGGCGGCTTCCCGGTCAGTGTGCAGCCGCTCACGCATCCCGGCGGGGCGTTCGCCTACCGTATCCACGGGCGCACGGGCGACCTGTGCTACGTCACCGACCATGAGTTCGGCAACCCGGCGGTGGACGAGCCGCTGCTGGAGTTCTGTCGCGGCTGCGCGGCGCTGGTTTCCGACGCCCACTTCACGCCAGACGAACTGATTCGGCACCGCGGCTGGGGGCACGGCGACTGGCGGCAGGTGGCCGAGTTCGCGGCGCAGTGCAGCGCGGGCCGACTGTTCCTCTTTCATCACAAGCCCGGTCGATCGGATGCCGAGCTGACGCAGATCGTGGGAGCCGCACGTCGCGTGTTCCCGTCCACCGACGCCGCCTGCGAAGGGCTGGCGTTCGAAATCTAGGCGCGAAGGCGCCAGACAAGCAGGCATCGTGCGCAAGGCGATAGCAGGGCTGGTGCTGGGACTGGGGGCCGGAGCCCTCGTGCTGGGCCTCGCGCTGGTGTTCGCGCGGCAGTCGGCCGGCAGCGTCGATCCCTTCCAGTCGATCGAGTTCCGCACCTACGACTGGCGACTCACCCGCACCGCGCGGCCGCAGACGGCCCGCACGGATCTCGCACTCGTCGAGATCGACGAATACTCGCTCAGGAACCTGCAGCCGAATGCGGGGCGCTGGCCGTGGCCGCGCGCCGTGCATTCGATGCTCATCGACTTCCTGCAGCGGGCGCCCGCCAAGGTCATCGCCTACGACGTCAGCTTTGCCGAGGCCGACACTCGCGAAGGGTTCGCCTTCGGCGGCGATACCGTGTCAGGCGCCGAGTCGGACGCGGCGTTCATCGACTCGGTGAAGAAGTCGGGCAACGTCATCATGCTGTCCGACGCCACCTACGAGGGCGAGGCGGCCGACGCCGCTGCCGCCGCGGCGATGCTGCCAGGGGCCGGGTTCACCCTCAACTCGCCGTTCGTCGCGGAACGAAAGGTGATTTTTCCGCCCTTTGCCGCGCTGGCCGATGCCGCAGCCGGCTTCGGACACAACCTCTTCGTGCTCGATCCCGACGGTCCGCTGCGCCACACCGTGCCGTTCGTTCGGGTCGGCACACGCGCGCTGCCGTCGCTGGGGCTGGCCGCCGCGCTCAGGTCGGTACAGCTCGACCCGGCCACCATTCGCGCCGACCGCGACACGCTTCGCCTCGGCAACACGGCGATGCCCGTGCAGCTGCGCACCGTCCGCACGGCCGACGGTACCCAGGCCTACCAGTGGGGGCTGGTCGACTTCCGTGGTCCGGCGCTGCTTGCGGACATGAAGAGCCGGCCGTACCCAAGCTTCGCGTTCTTCGACCTGCTCTACTCGGAAGAGCAGATCCTGGCGGGCGAGAAGCCGAACGTCGATCCGTCGGTCTTCAAGGACAAGGTCGTCTTCGTCGGCGTGACGGCCTCCGGTCTGTACGACGTGTTCGAAACCCCCTTCGCTGGCGGCAAGATGCCGGGCATCCAGGTGCACGCCGCCGTGGCCGACGACTTCCTGTCGCGCCGCTTCCTCGCGCCGGCTCCTGAAGCCACGCGCGTCGCCACGGTGCTCGGCTTCGCGCTGGCGGTGGGCGTGCTGGCCGCGACGCTGCCGGCCTGGTGGGCCAGTGCGGCGACGCTGGGACTGCTGGCCCTGTTCGGCTGGGCCGCCACGGGCCTGTTTGCCGGCGGCACCTGGCTGAACGTGACGCAGCCGGTGTTCGCCTCGTCGGTGGCGCTGTTCGGCGGGGTGGCCTACCAGTACTTCATCGAAGGGCGCGAGAAGCGGAAGATGAAGCGCCTGTTCGGCCGGTACGTGTCGAAGGATGTCTACGCCCAGCTCGTCGCCAATCCCGACCTCGCCCGCCTCGGCGGCCAGCGGCGCGACATGACGGTGCTCTTCTCGGACATCCGTGGCTTCACCACCATCACGGAGAAAGGCCAGCCCGAAGAGATCGTGCACATGTTGAACGAGTACTTCACGCGCATGGTTGAGATCGTGTTCCGGCACAAGGGCACGGTCGACAAATTCGTGGGCGACATGGTGATGGCCCTGTTCGGCGCGCCGCTCGACGACCCGCAGCATGCCGACCACGCGGTCGAGGCGGCGCTCGACATGATGGCCGAGCTGCGGCAGCTGAACGAGAAGTGGATGGCTGACGGACTCGACGTGAAGATGGATATCGGGATCGGCGTGAACAGCGGTCCGATGATCGCCGGTAACATCGGGTCGGACCAGATCATGAGCTATACGGTCATCGGCGACGCGGTGAACCTGGGGTCGCGTCTGGAATCGCTCAACAAGGAGTACTCGACCCACATCATCATCAGCGACGAGACTCGGCAGCGCCTGACTGGACAATACGTGTTCAAACCGCTCGGCGACGTCGTTGTCAAAGGCAAGACCAGGCCGGTGGCGATTTTCGCGGTCGTCGGTCGATCCGCTCCTGATACCATCGCCACCATGTCCGACGCGACCCCGGTTGATACCAAAGAGGCTCGTGTATGAAGAAGACAGTGCTCGCGCTCATTCTCCTGGCGTTCAGTACGCCGGCGTTCGCGCAACTGGGCGGTCTCGGCGGCGCCGTCCGTCGTGCCCAGCAGGTGCAGGATACGAAAAAGAAGGTCGACGACCTCACCTTCACCGATGACGAGGAGCGGACGATCGGGACCGATGTCAGCACCAAGGTCCGCCAGCGCTTCGGCGTGGTGCAGGACGCGGCCATCCACAAGTACGTCACCCTGGTGGGAACGACGGTCGCGAAGGCGTCCGAGCGGCCCGACCTGCCGTGGACATTCATCGTGCTCGACACCGACGGCGTCAACGCCTTCGCGTCGCCGGGCGGCTTCGTTCACATCACGCGCGGCGCCCTCGGCCTCATCCAGAACGAGGCCGAACTGGCCGGCGTGCTCGGCCACGAGATTGGCCACGTCACGCGCAAGCACACCATTAACGCCCTCCGGAAGAACAGCGCCGTCTCGCTCGGCGCCAGCGCCGCCTCGAGCCGGTCGAACCTCCTCGCGAGCGTCGGCAGTGTCGTGTACAACAACGTGCTCGAGAACGCCTACGACCGTGGCGATGAACTCGATGCCGACAAGGTGGGCGTCGACCTGCCGCAGAAGGCGGGCTACGACGGGAAGGGGCTCGGCGCCTTCCTGCAGCGTCTGGACGATCGCAACAAGAACCAGGCGGAGAAGAACGGCCTGTTCGCGTCGCATCCGGAAACCACGGATCGCATCGCCAAGATCAACAGCCTGGCGACGGCGAAGACCACCGCCACCGTGCAACCGCGCTACAAGTCGAACGTCAAGTACGAGCCGGCGCCGATCACAGCCATCGCCGTAGTCGCAGATGGGGCGTCGGGCCTGGCCGGCTCCAGCAAGGACGAGAAGAAGGAAGAACCGAAGAAGAAGGGGTTCGGCCTCGGCTCGTTGAAGCAGACGGTGGCGCCTGAGAAGCAGAGCAGCCAGGTATCGGCCTCAGGAGGCGCCCGAGGCGTCGGTCCCGACCGCGCCGCGAAGGGCGGCGGCAA
>JBKJMH010000136.1:0-13895 GCA_046596625.1 Vicinamibacterales bacterium
GAACTGATGGCGGCATTGATGCCGATGACCTCCCCGCGCGTGTTGATCAACGGACCGCCGCTGTTGCCGAAGTTGATGGCGGCGTCGGTCTGGATGTAGTCGTCGAGGCTCGAGTCGAACAGTTTCCGTCCGAGATAACTGATCACGCCGACGGTGACCGAGTGCTCGTAGCCGAGCGGGTTGCCGATGGCGCAGACCCACTCGCCCATGCGCAGCGTGGACGAGTCGCCGAGCGGCGCCACCGGCAGGTTCGACTGCCCGTCCACCTTCAGCAGCGCGATGTCGGTATCCGGATCGGCGCCGACGACGCGTGCGCGCAGAGACCGGCCGTCGGACAGCTTCACGAGGATGCGCTCGGCGCCTTCGATGACATGGTTGTTGGTGAGGATGCTGCCGTCGGCGTCGACGATGAAGCCGCTGCCCGACCCGCGGCGCGGCGCCTCGCGCGGCCGTTCGAACATCTCCGGCGAATCGGGCAAGCCGAGGCGATTGCGCCGCCGCGACTCGGCCGCCGGACTCGCACTGGTGGCGTCGATGTTCACCACCGCGGCGTTGACCCGCTCGACCACGTCGGCGAAGTTCACGAGCGGAGCGCCGGACGAGCGCGGCGCGCCGATCGACGAGCTGTCGGCGACCACGGCCGCACGTCGCGGCGCGCTGATGATGGCCTGCGCGCCGACGCTTGGCCGCAGGAACCCGCCCGCCACGATCGCGCCCACGAGGAACGCAATGACAGCGGTGAGGGCAACCGTGACGAACGTGACTCGCCTGGACATCAACTCTGGTGCTTCATTATAAGAGCGAGAAATCCCGGCTCATCCAGAGTTTCGACGCCGAGTTCCCTCGCCTTCTCGAGCTTGCTGCCGGCGTCGGTTCCTGCAACGAGGCATGACGTCTTCCTGCTCACCGACCCGCTGACCCGCGCACCCAGCCGCTCGAGCCTGGCCTGGGCCTCCTCCCGGGTCATCGACTCCAGTGTGCCAGTCAGCACGAACACCTTGCCAGACAACGGCCCCGGCTCGTCGGAGAGTTCAGGCGCCTGACTCGCCATGTTCACGCCGGCAGCGGCCAGACGCGCCACCAGGCTCCGGTTGTCCGGTTCCTCCGCGAAGTCGCGCACCGACTGCGCGACGACCGGCCCGATTTCTGGCACGCTCTGCAGCATTTCGACCGGTGCATCGAGGATGCGGTCCATGGTCCGGAATGACCGCGCCAGCGTGGCGGCCGCCTTCTCGCCGACGTGGCGGATACCCAGTCCGTAGACGAGCCGCGAGAGATCGTTCGTCCGGCTGCGCTCGATCTGCTCGACGAGGTTGCGGCCGACTTTGCCGAGCTTGCGCGGCCGCGCCTTGTCGGACCTCGGCTCCTTCGGCGCCACCACCAGTGCCTCGAGCGTCGCCGCGTCGAGCCCGTAGATGTCGGCGACGTCGGTGATGAGCCCCTGGCTCACCAACTGGTCGAGGAGCGATTCCCCCAACCCTTCGATATTCATCGCCGACCGCGACGTGAAGTGCTCAAGACTGCGGCGCAGGCGCGCGGGGCACGAGGTGTTCGGGCAGCGCCAGACCACGGCTTCTTCGTCGCGGCGCAGCGTGGACCTGCAGGACGGACAGGTTGCGGGCATGACCCACGCGATGCTGGCTTCCGCGTGCGGCAGGATGGCTTTCACCACCTTCGGGATGACGTCGCCCCCCTTCTCGATCAGCACGCGGTCGCCTTCGCGCAGGTCCTTGCGCGCGATATCTTCGGCGTTGTGCAACGTCGCCATCGAGATGGTGGAGCCAGCGAGAAACACCGGCTCGAGCAGCGCGTACGGCGTGACGGCACCCGTGCGCCCGACGTTCACGGCAATCTGCTTCAGCACCGTCGTCGCCTGCTCGGCTGGGAACTTGAACGCCGTGGCCCAGCGCGGGAACTTGGCGGTGGTGCCCAACTGCTGGCGCAACGCGAGGTCGTCCACCTTGATGACGACGCCGTCGGTATCGAACGGCAGCGAGCGTCGCCGCTCGGCCCAGACGTCGCAGAAGGCAATCACTTCGTCGACCCGCTCGCAGCGGGTCCAGTGCGGCTCGACCGGGAGACCCCACCCGCGCAGCGCCGTCAGCACCTCCGCGTGCGATACCAGGCCATTGCCGTCGGCGCCGGCGATGACCAGCTGATAGAAGAAGGCCAGTAACCCGCGCTTCGCCACCTGCGACGGATCGAGGTTGCGCAGCGCGCCGGCCGCAGCGTTTCGCGGGTTGGCAAACAGCGGATCGCCGGCGGCGTCGCGCTCGCGGTTCGTCCGCTCGAATGCGGCCCGCGAAAGGTAGATCTCGCCGCGGACCTCGAAGGCGCCGTCCGGTGCCTGCCGCAAACGCAGCGGTACGGCGCGGATCGTCCGCACGTTGATGCTGACGTCCTCGCCGCGCTGGCCGTCGCCGCGCGTCGCGCCGCGCACGAGGACACCGTCCAGGTAGGTGAGGGCGATGCTCAGGCCATCGATTTTCAACTCCGCGACGTAGCGCACCGGCGTGTCGCCAAGCTGTGCCCCTTTGCGCACTCGTTCGTCGAACGCACGAAGTTCATCGGTCGAGTAGGTGTTGTCGAGGCTGAGCATCGGCTGCAGGTGCTCGACCGTCTGGAATCCAGCGGCCGGGCGCCCCGCCACGCGCTGCGTCGGCGAGTCGGGCGTCACCAGATCGGGATGCTCGGCTTCGAGCGCTTCGAGCTGCTTCAGCAGCACGTCGAACTCGACGTCGGCGATCTCGGGATCGTTGAGGATGTAATAGCGCTCTTCGTGATGGCGAACCTGATCACGAAGCTGGCGGAGGCGTTCTTCAAGAGAGAGGCTCGACAACGGCGTCACACCCCGGGATTGTTTCGTGCTCTTCGTGCCTTCGTGAAGAAGGCGCCGTAACGCGGAGCTATCGGTCGCGGGACAGCACGTAATCGGGCAGCGCGATCAGTGCGTCGCGCTCGGAACTCGGCGGAAACAGCTGCAGCTGCTTCTTCGCCCGCTCCGCGAATTCGACCGCACGCCGCGAGGCGTACTCGATGGAGCGGTGCTCGCGCAGCAGGCTGAGCACGTCCTGCCACTGCTCGCTGGTCGCCGCGCGCTTCTCGATAATCTCGCGCACGATCTCGCCGCCGCGATGACCGGGCTGCTGCAGCAGGTGGATGAGCGGCAGCGTCATCTTGCCTTCGACCAGATCCGCGGCGACCGGCTTGCCGAGCGCTTCGAAGTCGCCGGTGACGTCGAGCAGGTCGTCGACCACCTGGAACGCGATGCCGAGGTTGAAGCCGTACTGCTGCAACGCCGCTTCCTGTTCCTTGTTCCCGCCGCCCAGCATGCCGCCGATCTGCGACGAGGCCCCGAAGAGGAACGCGGTCTTGCGACGGATGATGTCGAAGTGCTCGTCTTCGGTGATCGCCGCGTCGCCGTTCTTGGTGAGCTGGTAGATCTCGCCCTCGATCATCTTCAGCGTGGCGTCGCAGAGCACCCGCACAATGTCGAGGGTGTCGTGCGTAAGCGCCAGCGCCATCGACTTGATGTAGAGGTAGTCGCCGAGCAGGACCGTGACGTCGTTCCCCCAGCGTGCGTGCACAGCTGGACGCCCGCGTCGGAGGTCGGATTCGTCGATGATGTCGTCGTGAACCAGCGTGGCGGAGTGAATGAATTCTACGGCGGCCGCGAAGAGAATCGCGCGCTCACCTGCGTAGCCCAGAAGGCGCGCCGCCATCAACAGGACCGCCGGACGCACGCGCTTGCCGCCACCCTGCTGGATGTAGCGGCCCATCGTCGGAATGATGGCCACCTGCGATTCGATCTGGCGGACAAACTCACGATCGACCAGTTCGAGATCAGCGCGAATCGGCTCGAAAATCTGCGAGAGTACCAGAGTTTTTTCCACGTGGTTCAGTTTAGAACTCTATCACGGGCGGAAGAGCGCGTGGAAGTTCGCCGTCGTGACCGTATCGAGCTCGTCCACGGAGATTCCCTTGAGCGCGGAAAGGGTGCTGGCGGTGTGCGTCATGCGCATCGGCTCGTTCCTCTTGCCGCGATATGGGGCCGGCGTCAGGAACGGACTATCGGTCTCGATCAGCAGCCGATCGAGCGGTACCTGCCGTGCGACGTTCCGCAGTTCCTCGGCCTTCGGAAATGTCAGGATGCCGGAGAACGACAGGTAGAAGCCGAGGTCGAGCGCCGCCTTCGCCAGGTCGGCACCGCCGGTGAAACAGTGAAACACGCCCGTCACGTCTCCGCCGCCAACACTCGACAGCGCCTCGATGGTATCGACGTCTGCCTCGCGGGTGTGGATCACCACCGGCAATTTCAGTTCGCGCGCCAGGTCAATCTGGGCGCGGAACACGGCCTGCTGCACCGGCACTGGAGAATGGTCGTAGTGGTAGTCGAGCCCGATCTCGCCCACTGCACGTGCGAACGGCAGACGCGCAAGCTGCATCCGCACCGCCTCGACTGCGCCGAGGGCATTACCCTCGAATTGCTTCGCGTGGTGCGGGTGGACGCCGACCGCGACTCGCAGATCGGGCCAGAGCGTGTGCGCGGTCTTCGCCTGCGCCTCTTCCTGCGGGTTCGCGGCCTCGAGAATCACGAGCACGCGCTCGACACCGGCGCCCTTCGAGCGCTCGATCACCTCGGCAAGGTCAGCCGCGAAGGTCTCGTCGGCAAGGTGGCAATGGGAATCGATCATCACAGTCCGGACGGCAGCCGAGGCGACTGCAGAAGGGCAAGGAACAGCTGCCAGCGGAGGTCCGGCCGATCCGCGGTGCCGCCGTGTGCCTCGACATGGCGACGCACCATGTCCTGCCCGAGGTTGTAGTTGATCACGTAGCTGCGGTACGCGTCCATGAACCGCGTTCGCTGCTCCGCCCGCGCCGGCGACATCAGCGCGTACTTGGTGAGCCACGCGACTGCCGCGGCTCGATCGATGGTGCCGTTCAGATACGCTCGAGCGGCTTCATTGCCAGCATAGGACAGTTGCGCCAGTAGACGGATCACGGCCGCATGGTCGTCCGCTTTCTCGACCGGGACGCCAGCCAGCGGCATCACCACGTCGCGGTCGAAGCGCGCACGGGCATCGCCTGGAAACGCGACCTCGATGCCGAAGTTGGCGGTTCCTTCCGCGATGAGCGACTCTGGCGAGAACAGCGGGTAGATGGTGAACTCAGTCCACCCGCGCTCCTGCACGAAGCGGTGTTCCAGCAGGATGTTGAAGAGATGATGCCCCGGGTAGCCTTCATGCGCCGCGAGGTCGACCACGCGGTCGATGTGCACGGGCAGATCGGTGTTCACCTGGATGATGCTGCGATAGCCGCCCTGGTACCAGTTGTAGCCGCTCCACGGCTTGTCGGTGACGAACTCGACGTCGAAGCGTTCCGTAGCTGGCAGCGCGATCCGCTCGCGCGTCTGGCGGCGGCTCTCGGCGATGGCCGCCTCGAACACTGGCCGCAGCCGGTGGGTGGGCACCACGAACTGCTGCCGGAACTGCTCGAGCCGATCGCCGAGCGGACCGGTGCCAGGCAACAGGGGCTCGAGCCGGTCGAGCGTGTCGGCGAAGTACGACTCGGGATAGGTCGGGGCCACCGCGTCATAGAGCACCGCCGATTCCTCGTCGAACGAAAACCGGCGACCGGCGAGCTGTTCGATCCGCGCGACGACGGCACGCACCTGTCCACGCAGGAACGCGATGCGCGCGTGGCCGTCCGCATCGGCGGACGTTTGCGCGTCGAGGTCGGTCCGCAGGTGTTGGCCGACTTCGAGCAACTCGCCGAGCGGCGCCTGCGCTGCCGATGCCTCGTCGCGCCACTGCGGCGGCCCGTAGTACGCGTCGACGTAGGCGGCGTCGTGCTGGCCGACAGCCAGCACCAGACGCACGTAGCGTTCGGCGATCGCCTGCATCACGCCCGCGTGCTAGCGGACGCGCGAACCGGGCGGCAGCGGCTCGTCGAAGCCGACCAGGAACGGCGTGCCACCCTCGGCGCTGCCGGCCAGCACCATCCCGTTCGACTCGATGCCCATCAACTTCGCGGGCTTCAGGTTGAAGACGATGGCGATCGTGCGTCCGACCAGCGCCTCGGCTTCGTACGCCTCCGCAATCCCCGCCACGATCGTGCGCGTGTCCACCCCCGTGTCGACCAGCAGCTTCATCAGCTTCTTCGACTTCGGCACGCGCTCGGCCTCGAGCACCTTCGCCACACGAAGGTCGATCTTCATGAAGTCGTCGTAGGTGATCAGTTCGGCCACCGCTGCCGGCGCGGCGGACGCGGCGGGAGGTGCGGGTGGGACGGCCGCCGGCGCAGCGGGGGCGGTACCTTCACCTGGCCCGGCGGACACCGGGCCCGCAGGCTGCTGTTCGGGAATGTTCGAAGTCTCGTCTGCCATCTGTCGCAAAGCCTCCACTGTAAGTTCCATGCGCGGGAAGAGCGACACGGTCTCGCCGAGCGCGGTGCCCGGCAGGAGCGTGTCGGTACCCAGCGTCGACCACGACGCCGGTGCCCCGACCTGGCCGAGCATCGCGAGCAGGCGCTCGGCGGTGGTCGGCATGAACGGGCGCAGCAGTTCCGCAATGATTCGCAACGCGTCGGCCGGGACGTACAACGCCGTCTCGAGTTCCGCACGCCGGTCTTCGTCCTTCGCAAGCCGCCACGGCTCGCGCGCCACGATGTAGCGATTGGTGGCACCGACCAGTTCCCAGATATCGCGCAGCGCGACGCTGAACTGGAAGCTGGTGACCGCCGTCTTCACCTGGCCAATCAGGGCGGCGGCCGCCGCCACCACTTTCCGTTCCTCGTCCCGCTCGAGCAGCCGCGCATCTGGCGTCGGGACCCGCCCGCCGCAGGTGCGGTGCAACAGCGTCAGCACGCGGCTGGCGAGGTTGCCGAGATCGTTCGCGAGGTCGGCGTTGTAGCGCGTCAGCATCGCTTCGTCGGTGAAGCTTGCGTCCTGACCGAACACCATCTCGCGGAAGACGAAGTAGCGGAAGGCATCGAGGCCGAAGCGTTCGATGTAGTCGTGCGGACGCACGACGTTGCCCTTCGACTTCGACATCTTCGCGCCGTCCATGAGCCACCAGCCGTGGCTCACAATCTGCCGCGGCAGCGGCAGGCCGGCGGCCATCAGGAATGCCGGCCAGTAGATGGCATGTTGCCGCACGATCTCCTTGCCGATGAGATGCACGTCGGCCGGCCAGAACCGTTCGAAGTGCGCGGCATCGGCTGGGACTGCCGAGCCGTAGCCCGCCGCGGTCATGTAGTTGGCGAGCGCGTCGAACCACACGTACATCACGTGCGCCGGGTCGTCGGGCACCGGGATACCCCAGGTGAACGACGTGCGGCTGACGCTGAGGTCGTCGAGCCCCGCCTCGAGGAACGAGAGCATCTCGTTGCGGCGCATCGACGGGGTGACGAACTCGGGATGGTTGCGGTAGTGCTCGAGCAGCGGCTGCTGGAACGCCGAGAGCCTGAAGAAGTAGCTCTCCTCGGCGAGCTTCTCCACCGGGTTGCCGCACAGGTTGCAGCGCCCGTCGACCAATTGCGTCTCGGGGACGAACACCTCGTCGACGGTGCAGTACCAGCCTTCGTACTTGTCCTTGTAGATGAAGCCGTTATCACGCACGCGGCGCCATAGCGCCTGCACCGAGGCGTGATGCCTCGGCTCGGTTGTCCGGATGAAGTCGTCGTTCGACGCCTGCAGCTCCGGCAGCAGGTCCCTGAACTTCTGCGCCACCGTGTCGGCAAACACATTCGTCGGGATGCCGGCCTTCTGCGCGGCACGCTCCACCTTCTGCCCGTGCTCGTCGGTGCCGGTCAGGAAGAACACGTCGTCGCCCATCAGGCGATGCGCCCGGGCCGCCGCGTCGGCCACCAGCGTGGTGTACGCGTGCCCGAGATGCGGCTCGGCGTTGATGTAGTAGATAGGCGTGGTGATGTAGAAGCGGCTCACGTTGACTCGCTCAGAGTGCAGTGGGAGGTGCGGTCGCCCGCGCCCCGTAGGCCTGGAGGGCCAGTGCCTGGACGTCCTTCACCGACATGCCGTGCGCGCGTGCCAGTGCCGCGCAATCCTCGAACTCGGGCGTCGCGTTGACCAGCCGGCCATCGCGCCACGCCAGCTTGAACCGCACCTGGCCGAGCGCCGTGTCGACCGCGACGATCTCACGCGTCAGGATATCGCGCTCGACGTCGTGGTACCGCACACCAATGGTCGTCGTCTCGCGGAAGATGATGTCCGACAAGGAGCGTCGCAACTCGGGCGTGGCGATGACGGTCAGCAGCGTGCCCGGCCGGTTCTTCTTCATCTGCACCGGGGTGTAGAACACCTCGAGCGCCCCGGCCGCGTACAGCCGCTCCATGGCCGGCCCATACAGCTGCGGGTTCATGTCGTCGATCTCGCACTCGATGACTACCACCCGCTCGGCGGCGGGTCGATCGTCGCTGCGGCCGAATACGAGCCGGAGCACGTTCGGCGTGTCAGGGTTATCGCGGCTGCCCGCGCCGTAACCCACCGCCTCAATCGTCATCGGCGGGAGCGGGCCGAACGCACCAGCCCAGGTCGTCGCGATGAGCGCCCCGGTCGGCGTCACCAGTTCCTTCTGCACCGCGCCGCCATAGACCGGCGCCGAGCCGAGCAACGCCAGCGTGGCAGGCGCCGGCACCGGAAAGAGGCCGTGCGCCGAGCGGACCATGCCGCCGCCGACATTCAGCGGCGAGCAGACGACCCGGTCGACGGCGGCCCATTCCATCGCGAACACGGCGCCGACAATGTCGATGATCGAGTCGAGTTCGCCCACCTCGTGCAGGTGCACCTGCTCCACCGGCATGCTGTGGATGCGCGCTTCGGCTTCCGCAAGCCGCTGAAACATGGCCGCGGCCCGGGCCTTCCCCGCCGCCGACAGTGCCGATCCGTCGATGAGGGCCCGAATCTCGGGCAGGCTGCGATGCTGATGGCCAGGGTGGTGCCCGTGCGTATGGCTGTGGACGTGGACGGAACCGTCGGCGTCGGTGTGCGTGTGGGTGTGTTCGTGTTCGTGCGGAGCCAGGCCGCCGCCGTCTTCGAGCACGACGAAGCGCGTGGCCGACACGCCGGCCCGCAGCACCGGCTCGGCGCTGATGGTGTAGCCGGACACGGCGAGGCTGCCGAGCGCCGCGCGCAGGGCGTCGATCGACAGCCCGGCGTCGAGGCACGCGCCGAGGAACATGTCGCCGGAGATCCCGGAGAACCCGTCCAGATACAACACTCGCGACACTAGAGCTGCCCCATCTCCTTCAAACTGCAGTAGCGCGCGTCACCGAGCACGATGTGGTCGACAACCTCAATACCCATCAACACCCCGGCCGCCCGCAGCCGCCGCGTCAGCTCGACGTCCTCCGGGCTCGGACTCGGGTCGCCAGACGGGTGGTTGTGAAACACCACGATGGCGGCAGCCGCTCCGAGCATGGCCTCGCGGAACACATCCCGCGGATGCACGATGGTCGAATTGAGCGTGCCCGAGGCGACGACGGTGGTGCGCAGAACGCGGTGCTTGCTGTCCAGCAGCACGATGCCAAACTGCTCCACTGGGCGGGCCCCGAACGTTGGCAGCAGGAACGCCGCCGCGTCGTGCGGACTGCGCAACTGCACCCGCGCTGACGGCCCGCGCGCCGCCACCCGACGCCCGAGTTCGACCGCCGCCACCACCTGCGCGGCCCTGGCGCGGCCGATGCCGCCAATCTGCGACAGGTCGTCGGCCGACGAGCGAGCCAACCCGTGCACCCCGCCGCGGCGACGCAACAGATCGTTGGCGACGCCCAGCACGTCGACACCTCTCGTGCCGTTGCCGAGCACCAGCGCCACAAGCTCGTTGTCGCCGAGCGCCGCCGGCCCATTCCGAAGCAATTTCTCCCTCGGACGGTCGTCAGGCAACAGGTCTTTCATCGTACTACAGCGAAAACGGTACACGTATACTTCGGGAGATGTCGCTGCGCGCGCGTGCTCTCACTGTTCTGCTCCTCGCACTCGCCCTCACCGTCGGATGCGGTGGCGACCCGCCTGACAAGGAAATGCAGCAGGCCCAGGGCGCACTCGACGCGGCGCAGGCGGCTGGTGCGGACAAGTACGCGGTGGACGAATTCACGGCGGCGACGCAGGCGCTGGCGCACGCGCATGACGCAGTGACCCAACGGGACTATCGCCTCGCGCTCGACCGCGCGTTGGACAGCCGCGAGCGCGCGCAAAACGCCGCACGGGAAGCAGCGGACGGCAAGGCGCTCGCCCGCTCCGCCGCCGAACGCGCACTGGACCGGGCACAGAAAAACCTGGACGCGGTCGTTGCGACACTGGACGCTGCTGAGACTGGCAAGGTTCCGGCCCGGCTGCTTGCCCCGCCGCGCGCGTCGCTCGACATGGTGAAGACCAGCCTGCAAGAAGTGCGCGCGACCTTCGAGAGAGGCGACTACCTCGAGGTGCCCGCGCGGGCTACGGCCGCAACTGCTTCACTAGCAGCAACATCGGCAGCTATCGCCGCCGCCGCCATCCCACCGGCCCGTCGTCGGCGCTGACGCGACCGCGCAGTTTCTGCCCACGGGATCCTTGAACGTAGCTGCCGACCTTCAGGTCGGCTCTCGGGCAAATGAAGGTGCGCGGCTACGTCAGGATGGGGCTACACGCGAGGCAGGCTCCGCAGCCACTCGCCGTGGCACAGCACTTCCGCCAGACCGGTGAGGTAGACACTCTCGGGCGTCCACTCCACACGCTGCGTGCCACCAGGAGCGATGACCTGCGCATCGCGGCTCGCACCACCGAACGCCGCCGCGGCGATCAGCGACGCGCACGAACCCGTGCCCGACGACGAGGTCGGCCCACAGCCCCGCTCCCAGATCCGGATCCGAATCTGGCCCGGCGACTCGACCTGCACGAACTCGATGTTCGTCCCGTCCGGAAAGTACCGGTGGTGTTCGAGCGCCGCACCCAGCCGATTGAAGCGCTCGTCGTCGGGGAGCGGACCGAGCAGCAGGCACTGCGGGTTACCAATGTTCAGCACGACGCCGTCCACGGTTTCGCCGCCGGCCTCGAGCTGCGTCCGGTGCATGCCGGTCGGCAGCCCCATGGCCGCACGAAACAGCTGCACGTTGTCGTGCCGTTCGAGCCGCGTGAGCTGCTTGATGCCACCCTCGGTCTGGATGGTGAGCTGCAGCGGGCCGTCGGGCGACTGCAGCCCGAGCAGCGCGCCAAGCGCGCGCACCCCGTTCCCCGATACCTCGGCGCGGCTCCCGTCCGAGTTCACCAGCGTCATCGCGGCGCCGGTCACGGACGGCGCATAGACGATAAGGCCGTCGGCGCCAATGCCCGTGGTGCGGTGGCACATCTGACGTGCCAGTTCGGGGTGGTTCACTCCCTCCACATCCGACCGGAGGACGTAGAGGAAGTCGTTGCCGTAAGCGTGAGCTTTGGCGAAGCGGATCATTTGCGGCAGAACGCGAGGAGGTGCCAGCCGAAGCGCTCGACAACGGCGCGCGGCAGCAGGTTGAAGGTGCCGACGAACAGGCCGTTGTAGATGGTGCCCTTCCAGCCGCCGTGCAGGCGCGACTTCACCGGGAAGCGCTCGGGCACGATACGCACCTGGCTGAAGCCGGACACGAGCTGCCTGAATTCGCCGATGGAGTACTTCAGCAGCACCGGCGCATCATCGTGTTCGAGGCCGACCTTCATCAGCTTCGACAACGCATTCAACCAGGAAATCCGGTTGTAGACCTGGAAGAGCGCCTCGCCGCCAGGCTTGAGCACGCGGCGCACCTCGTTCACCAGCGCCTGCGGATTCGCTGTGTACTGAACCACACCGTGCGCGAAGACGTAGTCGAACGAGCTGTCGGGAAACGGCAACTGCTCGCCGTTGGCGACGCGCAGATCGCCCGTCAGCCCCTGCTGCTCGAAGTTTGCCTTAGCCAGGGCGATGGCCGACGAGGCCAGATCGACCCCCGTGCAGACCGCGCCGCCCTTCGCAAACCGCGCCAGGTCGACCGCTGCGCCGCAGCCCACTTCGAGCACCGCCTTGCCGCGATACCCGCTGAAGTCGACAAGACGCAACAGGTGATGCAGCTTCTCGAAGTGATATTGGTCAAGATCCTCGAAGAACCCCCGCGACCCGACCGGGTGCGCGGTGATCTCGAGATCGTGGATGTGCTGTTCCCAGTAGGAGCGGACTTCGTCGACGGTCGCCACGCTGGATACTATATCGTGAGCCTGCTGTGCCTTCGTCCATGCCGAACCCGTTGCACCGGAATCTTCACGACCTGACAACGCGAACGTTCGACCTGCTGGTCATCGGTGGCGGCATCTACGGCCTCACGATCGCGGCCGACGCCGCGCAACGCGGACTTACGGTGGCGCTGGTCGAGCGGGCCGACTTCGGTAGCGGCACATCCTTCAACCACCTGCGCACGATCCACGGCGGGCTGCGCTACCTGCAGACCCTCGACCTGTCGCGTGCCCGCGAGTCGGTGCGCGAACGCCGGACACTGGCCCGCATCGCGCCGTGGGCGGTGCAGCCGCTGCCCTTCGTGCTGCCGCTGTACCGTTCGCTCACCAAGGGCAAGACCGCCATGCGCTGCGGGTTCGCCCTCGACCGCCTGGTCGCGCACGACCGCAACGACGGCGTGCCGGCCACGCATGCGCTGCCCGCCGGACGCGTGCTCGGGCGCGCCGAGGCACAACTCGCCTATCCGGACCTGCGGCCGCTCGACATCACCGGCGCCGCCGTCTGGCACGACTACGTCACCGTCGAAGCCGACCGGCTGACGCTGGCCTGGGCCCTGGCGGCGGCCGCGCACGGCGCGACACTGACGAACTACGCCGAGGCCATTTCGCTGCGTGTGGAGGCCGGGCGTGCCGTCGGCGCAACGGTGGTGGACCAGTTCGCCCGTACTGAGCACCACATCGCCGCGCGAACCGTCGTCAATGCGACGGGCGGCGGCATCGACCACCTGCTCGGCCCGCTCGGTGCTGCGGTGGCGCTGCCGGTGATGCAGGCGGTCAACCTGGTCACCACGCGGCCAGGGCCCCCCGCGGCGATCGGGGGCCGCGGGCTGTCGGGCCGCAACTTGTTCCTGGTGCCCTGGCGCGGCCGCGCGCTCTTCGGCACCTGGGAGTCGCCCTCGACCTGCGCCCCCGGCGACCTCACCATCTCCCCCGCGCACCTCGACACCTTCATCGCCGAACTGAATCAGGCGTTCCCCTTGTGGAACCTGACACGCAGCGACGTGGCCCTCGTGCATCGCGGAACGGTGCCTGCCAGACTGCGAGACGGCCAGCCGCCAATGCTGGACGGCGGCGAACGGGTGTACGAGCATCAGGCATCCGGCGTCACGGGACTCATCAGCGTGGCCGGCACGAAGTACACAACGGCGAGAGCCGTGGCCGAACGCATCGTGAACCGCCTGTTCGACTGGCTCGAGCGTCCCCGCGTCGCGTGCGCAACAGCCATCACACCGCTGCCGCACGTGACGCTCGCCGGCGATGCCCTGCTGCGGCACGCGGCGACGCACGAGATGGTGTATACGCTGGCCGATGCGGTGGTCCGCCGCACCACGCTCGGGTCACTGGGATGTCCGGACGCGCTAGTGCTCGACTCGGCCGCGCGGGTGGTCGGTGACGCACTGGGCTGGCCCGACGCACGTCGTCGAGAAGAGATCGCCGGCGTGCGCAGCCTGTACTAGACTTGTGCGCATGCGACTCATGCCTCGCGCCGCACTGGCGACGCTTCTGGCGCTGACGCTTCCCGCGTTGGCCGCCGCCCAGTCTCCCACCAACACAGACGCGCCGCCAGTCGGCTCGGTGTTCCCCGCCGACGTGATCCGCGGTCTGCCCGTGGGCGATTCGGTCTACGCCATCCTGGAAACGACGCAGTCAGAGCTGATCTCCG
>JBKJMH010000062.1:0-3477 GCA_046596625.1 Vicinamibacterales bacterium
GGTCTGCCAGGTTGCCCCGCACGCGCAGCGGGCCTCGACATCAAAATACTTCGGGTGGATACCTTCCTGCACGGCGAGCTCCTTGGACGTTCCGGGGAAACCCTGAGTATACATCACAGATTTTGATCAGCCGCGGTCCCAGCGGTGAAACTTCAGGGCGTCGTGGCTGCGGGGCGGCAGGCGCTGGCCGTCGCTGACCGCCAGGTTCCCCTCGACGTGAGCCGTTCGGCGCATGCCCGGGATGGTGGTCGACACCGCCGGATGATCGAGGATGAAGCGCAGCGCCAGCTCGGCGAGGTCCATGCCGTCGGGAATCAGCATGTCGAGACGCTCGACGCGTGCGACGACCTCCGCCAGGCGCGCCGGCGGGAAGTAAGTGTTGCGCCAGTCGCCCTCCGGCCACGTCGAGTCGACCGTCAGGTTGCCAGTCAGGCTCCCCTCGTCGAAGGGGACGCGCGCAATGACCGCGATATTGTTCGCCTGGCAGTACGGGAAGAGCTCGTCCTCGGCGGCCTGGTCGAAGATGTTGTAGACGACCTGAACGGAGTCGACCAACCCCGTTTGCAACGCCCGCATCACGTTCGTCGGTTGCCAGCGGTTGACGCTGATGCCGAACGCGCGGATAAGCCCTTCGTCCTTCAGGGCCCTCACGCCGCGCTGCCAGCCCTCGTCGTTGGCCCAGCTGTCGCTCCAGACGTGAAACTGCTGCAGGTCGATCACATCCGTATCGAGATTGCGCAGACTCTTCTCGGTGTAGTCGCGGATGTGATCGGCCGGATAGGCATCGGCAGCGGCGTCGTCGGCGCTGGCCGGCCAGCGCATGTTCTTCGGCGGGATCTTCGTGGCGATGCGAATGGGCGCGTGCGGATAGCGGCGGCGCACCTCACCAAGCAGTTGCTCGCTCTTGCCCTGGCCGTAGACCCACGCCGTGTCGAAGAACGTGCAGCCCAAGACGATGGCGCGGCCGAGCGCCGCGAGCGATTCCTCGTCGTTCGAGCCAGTCCACCCGCCCATGCCCCACATGCCGTAGCCGATCTCCGAGACTGGCCATCCCGTGCGTCCGAACGTACGGTGCTGCATCGCTCGATTCTACAGGGAGGGAGGGTGGAGCGACCAACGACCAACGACCATCAAGGCTTGTATCCGCAGCGGTGGCGCAGGTGGATCGCCACGAGTCCGCGCAGGGGCAGTTCGTCGCGCCTCTCTTCGAAATAGCAGGTGTCGTCGGACCAGCTGCTCACGTCCGCCGACTCGTCGCGGCTGCGAAACAGCACGGCGCTCGGTGTGGTCGTCTCGCTCAGCCTGCGGACGATGTCCTTCACGGTCGCGCTGTCGTTGGCGTAGAGCACGTTGCGGCCGCCGAGAGCTGACGCAGCAAGCTGGTCGAGCCACCAGAGGTCGGTGACCACGTTGGCGCCTGGCTCCGTGTTCGTCGCGACAAAGTCCACCAGTTGCCCGTAGGTGGCCTTCGTGCCGCGGAGTGCGCGGTATGCGGCGCGCTGCACCCAGAGGCTCGTCGCAAGAATCACGACGATGGCGATACCCGACAGCAGGTGACGTCGCGGCAGCTCCTGCAGCGTGTCGACCGCCAGCAGCACCAGCGGGACATATGCGAACAGCAGGTAGCGCGGCCCCCACTGTCCGCCGCCGTCGTTCGGCGCCGCCGCCACAACCAACGCGGTGGTGAGCAGGGCCACGAGCCACAGGAACGTGCGCGCGTGCCTCCCGGACGAACGCGCCAGTCCAACCATCGCCACGACCGCCGCCGGCGCCACGCTCCAGAAACTGGAGGGATGCACGGGACCACTTCGCGTCCACATCGATGGCGGCAGCCAGTCGGCGGCGATGTGCAGTCGCGCCGCCCACCACGAGTCAGCAACCAGTCCGGCGTTGGCGCCGAGGTGGCCTGGAACCACAGAGCCAAAGTGCCACAGGGTGTAGGCCTCGAGCGGCACCATCGCCACTGCGGCGCCCGCAAGCGTGATGGCCAGCGCGCGCCAGGTTGGCCGATGCACCAGCGCCCGCGACGCGAGCATCACGGCGACCATGAAACCGGCAGCCTCGGTGCGCAGGACGACGGCAGCTCCCAAGAGGAGTCCGGCGAGGAACGCCGGCATGACGTCCGGTTGTCGTCCTGGCGTCTGGCGCGCCGCGGCCAGCATCCACGCCGCGCCGGTAATCCCCAGGGCAAGCGCCAGCGTGTGTTCCCAGAACTCCAGGCCGTAGAAGAGGAACGGTGTCCCCAGTCCGGCAGCCGCGGCAACCAGAGCGACCGATCGCCGCTCGTCGAGCACGACACCAAGCCACGCACAGGCGGTCAGCGTCGCCAGGAAGCCGAGTGCCGGAAGCACGTACAGCCCGCGCAGGCCGACACTGGCCAGCAGTGGTGCCGAGAGCAGCGGAAACACTTCGGAGGTCACGGCGTGGGCGTGCGTGTTGTCGTGCACCGAGAAGAACGGTTCCACGTGCGGAACCGCGTCAGGGCCGATGCGCGGAAGCGGAATGTCGAACGGGGTGGAGGGTGTGTGGAGGGCCGCGCGCGTGGCAATCAGTTTGACGCCAGGGTCGCCGACGAAGAAGGCGTCCGGCCTCATGTTCGAGGCCAGCCACGCGAGCGCGAACGCGAACGCAACGAGCACGAGCGCCAGTTGCTTCATGGGAAGTCCCACGGGTCGGGGTAGTCGGCCGGACCAGGCGGTCCGGACCGACCTCGAGTGGCTAGCTCTTTCCGCCCGCCATCGAACTGAGGAAGTCCTGATTCGTCTTCGTCTTGCCCATCTTCGAGAGCAGCAGTTCCATCGCCTCGACCGGCGACAGCGGTGTGAGCACCTTGCGCAGCACCCACACGCGGTTGAGGTCTTCCTTCGGGATGAGGAGTTCCTCCTTGCGCGTGCCGCTCTTCTGGATGTCGAGCGACGGGAACACGCGACGATCGGTCAGCTTGCGGTCGAGATGAATTTCGAGGTTACCGGTGCCCTTGAATTCCTCGAAGATCACTTCGTCCATGCGCGAGCCCGTGTCGATCAGCGCGGTCGAGATGATTGTGAGCGAGCCGCCTTCTTCGACGTTGCGCGCCGCGCCGAAGAAGCGCTTCGGCTTCTGGAGCGCGTTGGAGTCGACGCCGCCGGTCAGCACCTTGCCCGACGGCGGGCAGGTCGTGTTGTAGGCGCGCGCGAGGCGCGTGATCGAGTCGAGCAGGATCACGACGTCCTTCTTGTGCTCGACCAGCCGCTTGGCCTTATCGATGACCATTTCGGCGACCTGCACATGGCGCGTCGCCGGTTCGTCGAAGGTACTGGCAACCACTTCGCCGCGCACGGTGCGCGCCATGTCGGTCACTTCCTCCGGCCGCTCGTCGATCAGCAGAACAATCAGAAAGACCTCGGGATTGTTGGCGCTGATGGATTTGGCGATGTTCTGCAGCATCACCGTCTTGCCGGTGCGCGGCGGGGAGACGATCAGCGCACGCTGGCCCAT
>JBKJMH010000334.1:0-14094 GCA_046596625.1 Vicinamibacterales bacterium
CGCTGGCGCTCGTCGAGCCGCGCGCGCTCCTGCTCGTCGGCGCGGCGCTGGTTCTCGAACTTCCCCCGTTCGTTGCCGAGCCGAGCCTGGCCGCCTGAGAGGCTGGTGCCGAGAGAGTCGCGCTCCGCACTGCGGTCGCCGACCTGCTCCGATCCGATGGTGAAGAGCGTGGCGCCGGCGACCACCTTCTCCGATTCACGCACCAGCACGCCGGTGACTGTACCGTCGTGCAGCGTACGCACCGGGTCGGCGCCACTCTGGGCCACGACGACGAACGGCGCGCTCACTGATTCCGGCACGCGCACTGTCACGAGCGCGACCATGCCGAGCGCGAACAGCGCCAACAGCACCGTGGCAAGCGCACGGGCCGCCCAGGCGGGCGGCGCCGACTCGAGGAAGGGCACTTCGTCGGCCATCAGCCCGCCACCCCCAGTTGCTGGCTCGCGAGGTAGTAGTACAACCCACGACGCTTCATCAGGTCGTCGTGGCTGCCCTGTTCGACGAGCTTGCCGCGTTCGAGCACGAGGATGACGTCGGCGTTCCGCACGGTGCTGAGGCGATGGGCGATGACGAACGCGGTGCGTCCCTCGAGCAGCGAGTCGATGTTCTGCTGCACTGCACGTTCGGACTCCGTGTCGAGCGAACTAGTGGCTTCGTCGAAGATCAGGATCGGCGGCTTGTTGTAGATGGCGCGGGCAATGGCGATGCGCTGGCGCTGGCCGCCCGAGATCGCGAGGCCGGTCTCGCCGATCTTCGTGTCGTAGCCAAACGGCAGCCGGGCGATGAACTCGTGCGCGCTCGCCACCTCCGCCGCCCACAGTACCCGTTCCATGTCCGGCTCGTACTCGCCGAAGGCAATGTTGCGGGCGATGGACTCGGTGAACACGTACGAGTCCTGCAGCACGAAACCGATCTGTCGGCGCAGGTCGCGGTAGTTCAGCGACTTCTGGTCGAGACCGTCGAAGAGGATGGTGCCGTCGGTTGGTTCGAGCAGGCCCGACAGGCACTTGGCGAGCGTCGTCTTGCCAGAGCCGCTGCGGCCGATGATCGCGACGGTCTTGCCGGCGGGGATGTCGACGGTGAGACCCGAGAGGATGGGCGGCGCCTCGGGTCCACCGTAGCGGAAGCCGACGTTGCGCAGCGAGACCTGACCGACCAGCGACTTCACCGGGCGCAGGACGGAACGGTCGTTCCCCTGCTCGGGCTCGTGCTGGAACACGTCGTCGAGCCGGTTCAGCATCACCTCGCAGCGCTGCAGGTTGTCCCACAGCGTCAGCAGGTTGCGAATCGGCACCGTGGCGAGGGCGACGAGCGAGTTGAACGCCACGAGGCCGCCAATCGAAAGCGAGCCGTCGAGCACCTGATACGCGCCGGCCCAGAGGAACAGACCAACGCCGAGGAAGGTGACCGCTTCGATCGCGCCTTCGTAGCTGAGTGCAAAGTAGTCGGCCTTGAAGATCTTGCCGGCGACCTGCAGGAACTGCTCGAGCAGCAGGCGGCGGAAGGCCGACTCGCCGCCGAGCGCCTTCACGGTCTCGATCCCCTTGATGGCGTCGATCTGGTACGAATGGTACTTGCTGAACTGCTCCTCGAGATCGACGAAGGTGGGCCGCAGCAGCTTCGTGGCCGCCACCATCAGCGCCCCGTAGAGCGGCGCCGTGGCGAGGAAGACCAGCGTGAGCCACGGGCTGTAGATCGCCATCAACGCCACCGTCGCCGCGAGCTGGGCCACGCCCGTGATGCCAGCGATGCCGTGCTGCACCAGGAAGTCGCGCACCAGCCGCACGCCCTCCAGCCGTCGCTGCAGGTCGCCCGTCCGCCGCGTCGCGAAGTACGACATCGGCAGCGACAGCAGGCGTCGTGTCAGCAGGTCGAGCGACGCCGCATCGATGCGGACCGCCGACCAGCTGAGGAGATAGCGCTGTGCCAGCAGTGACGCCACGATGAACACCATCGTCACGCCCATGCCGGCAATGAGCAGCGTCAGGAGCTCGGTGTCCTGTTCCACCAGCACCCGGTCGACGATGACCTGGGTGAAGATCGGCAGCACCATCTGCATCACCGACACGACCACGGCCAGGCCGAGAGCCTGCAGCAGCACACCGCGGTGCGGCTTGACGAGCGGCGCCATCCAGTCGAGCAGCCGCGTTGATTCCGGCGCCTGCTCGAAAGCCGGCGTGTAGTCGAACAGTGCCGCGTAGCCCGACCACTTCTCCAGGAACTCGGCGCGGGTGAACCGGCGATGGCCGACTGCCGGGTCGGCGACGTAGACGTGGTTCTTGCGGACTTTCGTCAGGACGATCCAGTGGTACTCGTCCCAGTGCACGATGGCCGGCAGCGGCATCTTCTCGAGGTGGCGGGCCGATGCCTTTATCGCGCGTGTCGCAAGGCCGAGCTCTTCACCCGCGCGGCACAGCGAGCGCAGGCTCGTGCCATCGAGCCCGGTGTTCACCAGCTGACGGATGCGCGCCAGGCTGACGCGGCGTCCGAAGGCGCGGCTGACCATGGCGAGGCTCGCGGCGCCGCAGTCCATCTCGTCGATCTGCCGGATGATGGGCACGCGTCGTTCGCGTCCCTTCACGAAGTGTCCGTGCTCGGCGAACGGTGCGTCGGCGGCACTGTCGAGATCCTCTTCGCCCCGATCGGTCTGTGCGGCGCTCACCGCTTCGTGCGCTGCGGCAGACGCCGGCAGGATCTCCTCGGCGATGTCGGCCGGCACCTCCGCCGTGGTGAGGTAGTCGTACTGGGCGATGCGCTCGTCGAGGCGGGCCTTGAACTCGGGCAGCGAGGCGCTGAGCCTGGCGATGGAATCGCCGCTGAGCGTCAGCAGGCGCACCGGCGTCGTCGCTTCCACCGTGGCGCCGCGCGGTGTGCCGCGAATGGCCGATACCTCGCCGAAGTACTCGCCGGCGCCGAGGTTCATGATGCGCGTCTGGCGGCCGCTGTCGCTGTGCCAGCTGCGCACCCGGCCGTCCTGGATGAGGAAGAGCGGGCCGGCGGGATCACCTTCGTTGTAGATCGTGTGTCCGGCCTCGACCGTGACCGGTTCGAGCTCGGCGAGCACCACACCCACGACCGCCGCCGGCGGCAGCCGCGCGAACGCGGGAAACCCCTTGAAGAAGGCGGCGAGCCGTGCGTGTTTCAGTTGCAGTTCGAGGTAGGTGCGGATGTCGGGGTGTTTGTCGACGAGGGTACGGAACTCCGAGGCGTCGAGGCGCAGCGCCAGGACGTCGGTGCTGGCGCGAACGGAGTGCGGCCGCGGTGCGCTCTCGAGCAGGTCGACCTCGCCGAAGCTGTCGCCGGCACGAAGGACGTTGAGCGGCACGTCCTCGCCGCTCTCGCTGCGTTTCACGACGCGCGCGCGGCCCGAGACCAGCACGTAGAGCGCGTCAGTGGGCGTGCCTTCGGCGGCGATCACGGCGCCGAAGGTGAACGAGCACGGCGTGAAGCGACGCACGACCAGGGACCGGGTGGACTCTGGAAGAAACCGCAGGATGGGGAGTTCGCCGAGTACGCCTTCGTCGCTCACGCTGCCGGGCGAGAATAACACAGCCATTCGGCCGTTCTGCGGGGCGGCAGCCGTGGCCGTCAGGTGGCGTGAGCGCCCATGGGAAGGGCTCAGTGCGCCGGTTTCTCGAGCCACGTGACGTGCGAGAAGATCGCCTTCTGTCCAAGGCTCTCCACGATCGCGCGTTCGGCCCGGCTCCGTATCAGCGGGTCGTCGAGTGACGGCGGTATCTTGCACAGGACCATCGCCACGGTGAGGCGCCCGCCGAGGTCGACCGGACCGACCAGCGTGTCGACGCCGCCGCTCAGCACCACGTCGCGCAGCGGCTCTTCGAGATCCTCGAGCACCGCCCGCACGTCCTCGATCGGCTGGCCCGCTTCAATCGCCACGTCACTCAGGGTCATGCCGTCTTCGCGCACGCACAGGGCGGCCTCGGCGGCCGCGTCCGCCGTCGCGAAGGAGAGGCGTTCGAGATCGATGCGCATCCACTCGAGCCGCGAGCGATCGACGCGTGCGGCCATCGCCTCGTCGTCGGCCATCCGTGCAGCGACGGCCTGGAAGCCGGCGTCCACCGCCGCCAGCCGGCGCAGGCGCGCCTCGAGCCGCTCCGCGGCAATGCCGTCGAGCCATGCCGGCCACGCCTGATGCACGCTGTCGATGATCGCCTGCACAGCGTCGGGCTCGACCGGTTCGTCGAGCGCGTCAGCGAGTGCCGCGCGCGCGGCGAGTTGTTCGGTGAAGCGCAGGAACAATCCCGAGCAGATCCCCTCGGCGCGGACGAGCGCCTCCTCGGACGCCACCGCCACCGTGTCGATTGCGACCTCGACGTCACCCGCCCGCAGCAGGTCGCGGATAAGGATGTCTGTCCACAGTTCCATGGTCAGCCCCGACCGGGCCAGCCACTCTTCTGTTTCGTCGATCGTGAGCAGCTCGCGCTCGTAGCGGAACGCCGTTGCCGCCGCGTCGATGTCGGCACTGGTGGGCCATGCATTCAGCCGTTCGGCCCGTGCCACTAGAGCCGCACCACGCGTCAACCGATAGTTGAACCGAGACCAGTCGCCACGAATCATGGCGGCCAGTGCCATGTCGAGCCAGGTGTAGGTGTGGGCGGACGTCTTGAAAAGCGGCGCGAGCCAGGTATCTGCGGCGAGACAGGATGCGGGCATCGGGGACTGCGGACCGTCGGCGATTATAGCGGCCATCTCGGGGCGTCCGGCCCAGTCCGGTGGCGGCGGCGTGCTACGCTCGGCGGTTAAGCTGAGCAATTTTTTTGATGTGTTTGGAGCGTTTTGATGCGTAGATTCCGTCTTCTCACCACCGTCGCAATTCTCCTGGTGGTCACCGCCGCCACGTCCTTCGCCCAGACCTCCCGCGCGCGGGTTGTCTATCACGATGCGAAGAAGCTGGGCGGCGCAACATCCTTCTACCTGCAGCGGCCGCTCACCGACGCCGCCAGCCTGAAGACGATGGCCGAGACCCGCGGCATGGAGAACGACATGCGCCGCGTCCTCGCCGAGGGCGGCGTGCGCGACGCGCGCCTGGTGGCGATCGACGTGCTCGGTGTGATGAAGGGCGGCTTCTCGACGCAGCGCAAGGGCGGCGTCTGCAGCGTCGAAACCGCAGGTGAGGGCGAACTGGTCCAGTGTTCGTTCAAGCCGGGCGATACGCTGCCCTGGATGGCCTACCGGCCGGGCACCGGCGCTGGCAGCCGGACGCCGCACATCCTGAAGAACTTCCGCTGGGCGGGTGATGCGCCGTTCGAAGCCTTCCTGTTTCGCGCCTACTCGAACGGCCGCACCTACACGATCCTCATCCCGAAGGACTGCGGCAACCTGAGCATCACCGAAACGCGTCCCGAGCTTCGCGTGGCGAAGGTGGCGCAGGCGGCAACGTTCACGCCGGGTAGCCCGGTCGCCTTCAACATCACGGTGTGGAACGCCGCGCCGGCCGGTGCGGGCACCGCCACGAACGTGCGCCTCACCGACGCGCTGCCCACGGGCGGCGGTCTGGCGTGGGCGCCGGTTGCCACCGGTGGCCAGAACTGCTCGATCGCAGGTTCGACCCTGTCGTGCGCGTTCGGTTCGCTGGCTGCGACCGAGTTCAGGACGGTGACCGTTGTCAGCGCAACGCCGACGCCGTTCGCCGCCTGCCAGGTGCAGCAGAACACTGCCAACGCCACGGCTGACAACGCGAACCCCGCCGAGGGGCGCGCTGTCTCCGTCTGCGTGCCGCCGGTGCTCGAACTGACCAAGGGACCGAAGAACGGCAGCTTCCAGATCGGGTCGCCCGCCAGCTACACCATGACCGTGAAGAACGCCGCTGCCCCCGGTGGCAGCGCGGCGACGCGCGTCGTGCTGACCGACACGCTGCCGACCAATGGCGGCCTCGAGTGGGCGACCGCCACGCCGTCGTCGTGCCGCATCACCGGCGCGGCCCTGCAGTGCGACCTCGGCACCGTCGCCGCGCAGCAGACCGTCGCGATCACCGTGACCAGCAAGGCGGCGCCGTTCGCCGCGTGCGTCGCCCAGCCGAACAGCGCCCGGGTTAACGCCGATGGTGGCATCTCTGCGCAGGACACCGCCTCGCTCTCGTGCGCGCCGCCGCAGCTCGCGGTCGAGAAGACGCCCGATGGCGGCAGCTTCAAGCAGGGTGGCCAGGCCTCGTTCACCATGGTGGTGAAGAACGTCGCGGCCGCCGGCGCCAGCCCGGCCACGGGCGTGACGCTCGCCGATGTGCTGCCGACGCGCGGCGGTCTCACCTGGGACGCGGCCACCGCAACGGCCGGCACCTGCCAGTTGTCGGGTAATAACCAGGGCGCGCTGGCCTGCAACCTCGGCTCGATCGCTGCGGGCCAGGCAGTCACCGTGACGGTCACCAGCACGCTGAAGACGCCGCGCAATGCCTGCCAGCCACAGCCGAACCCCGAGGCTCGCGCCACCGCTGACGGCGGCCTCACCGCGCAGGACGGCGGTTCGCTGACCTGCGAACAGAGCTTCGGCTTCTTCGTCGATGGCTTCTTTGGCAAGGACCGTCGCGTCCGCCCGATCGACGGCCGCCAGACGCTGGCCGGCAATGCGGTCACCTCGAACGTCGGCCCGGCCGGCGGTGTCGACTTCGCCCAGTGCTCTCCGATGTTCGGCGTCAACATCGGCCTGGCTAAAGCCCTGAAGAACAACTGGGAACTCGCCGCCACCGCGGGGCTTGCCATCAGCGTTGTGCAGGCTGACGACAAGGTTCGTGAACATCAGATGACGCTCGACGTCGAGGCGAACAAGTACCTCACGCGTCGCGGTGGCGCCTTCATCGGCACGGGTCTGTCGATGTGGGATGTCCTCCACAGCGACACGGTCACGCCGGCGTGGCTCGTCCACTTCGGCCTGCCGCTCAACAACAGCCCGGTGCACCCATTGCATTTCGTCGGCGAAGGCCGCCTGTTCCTGCGTCAGCTCGACGACGTGTCGAACAACTACCAGTTCTGGGGCGGTCTCCGGATGAAGTTCTAGCGCTCGCGTCCGGCCGAACCACCAGCCTCTCCCCGGGGCTGGTGGCTCGCGCCGATTCAACCTCGACCGCCCACCCAGAGTGAGGCATGCCGACGGCATCGTCTCGCGTCATGAAATATCTCCAGAGCCTGTTGACATCGACGCGTACAGACCGGACGCGTGTGTATACTCTCGCGTCACCCAATGCACCGGGTCCGATCCGAGGAGAGCTTCACATGAAGATGCGCGTTATTTTGGCACTGGCGATGTCCGTTGGCATCGCTGCGTGCGCCCCACAGCAGGCTGATCAGCGGCCGGAAGCAAACGAACAGAAGGCCGCCCCGGCCACACCGGCCGCTCCCGCAGGCGGTGGCCTGGCCGGCTCCGCCGAGCAGCAGGCCAAGCAGGCTGAACTCGAGAAGAACACGCCGCAACTCAAGGTCACGGAAGAAGTTCTCCGCTTGAACGTGCCCGGCCAGACCATCGGTGAGACCGTCGGCGTGGCGAAGAACTCACAGGGTCACCTGTTCGTGTTCAGTCGCACCGGCAAGACCGCCACGGTCAAGGGCAGCGCCGCCTCGATGCTCTTCGAATTCGACCAGAACCTGAAATTCGTCAAGGAGTGGGGCCCCAACAACTACGCCTCGGGTTTCGCGCACACGGTCCGTGTCGACAAGAACGACAACGTGTGGATGACCGATGAAGGCGCCAACATGATCGTCAAGTTCCGTCCCGACGCCAGCGTCGAGATGGTGCTCGGCCGCAAGGAAGAGCCGCTCGACTGGCTCGAGCGCTTCGTCGAAGAAGGGGACCACCTCGAGGGCACGTCGAACGCCCGTCCGGGGGTGTTCAACCGTCCGACCGACGTCACCTGGGACAACAACGGCAACATCTTCGTGACCGACGGCTACAACAACTCGCGCCTCGCGAAGTTCGATGCCAAGGGCAACTGGGTGAAGGCGCTCGGCGAACGCGGCAACGCGCCCGACCAGTTCAACACGCCGCACGGCATCGCGTCCGACGCCGCGGGGAACATCTACGTGGCCGACCGCGGCAATCGCCGTATCCAGGTCTACGACCCCGAACTGAAGCGTCTGCGCATCATCGAGGGCATGGGCGCTCCGTGGTCAGCCTGCATCTCGCCCGGCCCGACGCAGCACCTCTTTACCGGCGACGGCAACGGCAAGATCTACAAGTTCGATCTCGACGGCAAGCTCCTCGGCTGGGCCCAGACGTCGAAGGACCATGGCCAGAGCGGCTGCCTCGTGCACGAACTGCACTGCGAGTCGGACACCGTCCTCTACAAGGGCGACTGCTCGACGTGGACGGTCGAGAAGATGACGATCGGCCAGTAGGCCGGTCGCACAGACAAAAGGCCCGGTTGCTCACGCAGCCGGGCTTTTTTCTTTGGGCCGACCTGAAGGTCGGCAGCTACGTACTTGCGACTTGTGACCAGCGGCTTGCGACTACGCCTTGCGTCGCAGTGTCACAAACGCAATGACGACGCCGGCCACCAGCAGCCACTGACGCTCGGTCGATGGGTTGAACGGGTCTGTTGCCACCTTCAGATCCATGCGGCGGCGGGTTGTCGCATCCCGGTCGTACATGTCGTCGTAGTGCCGGACTATGGCATCGCGGGCTTCGACGGCCCGGACGTCGTCACTCGAGCCGAAGCCCAGTTGCGGCGGCAGTACCGGCAGCGTATCCATCGGGTCGACCGTCCAGTTCACCGTCTTCACCAGCAGGCTGCGTCCCCGCTCTGGCGGCCAGGCGAACACCAGACACAGGGCGGTGAGGAACAGCACCCAACCGCGCATACCCGAGACATTCATGCTCGACTCCGACGTCCCGGATCGTGACTACTGGCACCGTCGCAGGGTTTCATAAGGGTGGCCCGTGCAAGTGTAGCGAACTCCCTCGTGCTAGAATCCGCCGAGTTTCCACATGATCCTCACACGAATCTCGCGTCTGCTCGCGGGTGCGGTCGTCGGCGTCAGCCTTCTTGCGGCCGGATGCAGCGGAGGCGGCGCGTCTCCCACCACACCTTCCCCTTCACCGTCGACCCCAACCACCGCCACGGTTGGCGGTTCGTGGTCCGGCACCGCCACCGATTCGTCGGGCGCCGGGCTCATGACTTGGGTGCTGACGCAGTCGGGCACGTCGTTCTCAGGCACGCTGAGCATGACCGACAACGCGACGGGGACAAGAGGCACCGGCACGGTGTCCGGCACGGTGTCCGGTTCCAGCGTCACCTTCACTATGAACGTGCCGGCGGGCGGCGCTGACGGCAGCTTCACCACGTGCTCGGCGAGCGCGTCGGGGTCCGGCACCGTCTCCGCGTCGTCGATGAGCGGCAGCTACACCGGCACGAACTCCTGCACGGGCAGCGTTTCCGCTGGCACCGTCACACTGAGCAAGCAATGACAGCAGCACGCATCATCGGTTTCGTCCTCACCGCCGCGATGAGCCTTGTGTCGGTGGCGTCGGCGCAGGTAATCGAGAAGCAGCGCATCCAGCCGCTGCTCGGCTTCGGCACCCCGCCCACCACGGGTGGCGGTGGCGGCGGCAGCACCAGCAGCGCAGACGCGTTCTTCGACGACTCGGTGCTGCAGGAAGTCCGCTTCACCATCAACTCGAAAGACTGGGCGACGCTCAAGGAGAACTATCTCTCCAACGAGTACTACCCCTGCGACGTCACCTGGCGCGGCCAGACCGTGCGCAACGTCGGCATCCGCTCACGCGGCACCGGCAGCCGCAGCGGCATCAAACCCGGCCTGCGCGTCGACTTCGACCGCTACACCAGCGGCCAGCGCTTCCTCGGCTTGAAGTCGTTCGTCATGCGCAACAACACCCAGGACATGACGAACCTGCACGAGCGCCTGAGCATGCAGCTGTTCAGGAGGATGGGCGCCGAGACCTCGCGTGAGACACACGCGAAGATGTACGTGAACGACGCGTACGTCGGGCTGTTCACCGTCGTCGAATCGGTCGACAAGGACTTCCTGAAGCGCTACTTCGGCGAGGACAGCGGGTATCTCTACAAGTACGACTACCCGGCGGACGGCACCCCCTATTACTTCGAGGATCGCGGGTCGGACGGCGCCGCCTACGTGCCGCTGCCGTTCAAGCCCGAGACGAACGAAACCAATCCGCGCCCGGAAGTCATCGCGCAGTGGGTGCAGGCGGTGAACCAGTCGAGCACCGCGGCGTTCCAGGGCGCGGTCGGCGAGTACATCGACTTCCAGAAGTTCATCCGCCATGTGGCCGTCGAGGTTTTCATCGGCGACTACGACGGCTTCATCGGCAACTACGGTATCAACAACTTCTATGTCTACCGCTTCGACAACCAGAAGCGGTTCCAGATGATTCCGTGGGACAAGAGCGAGGCGTTCAAGGCCGGACCCGAGTCGTCGATCTTCCACAACCTGAACGATGTCGGCGAGGCGCAGCGCAATCGCCTGTTCACGCGCATCCTCTCGTACCCGGAGCTCTACTCGCTCTATCTCGACACCCTGACGCAGATTGCCAATTCGACGACCGCTGGCAACTGGCTCGAGAACGAGGTTCAGCGCGAGTACCAGCAGGTGCGAGACGCGGCGCGTGCCGACACCTCCAAGCCGTACAGCAACGACGACTTCGAGAACGCCGTGCAGGGCCTCCTGAACTTCGTGCGCGCTCGCAGCGCGCAGGTCCTGGCGCAAGTCGCCGCCGCCCGTCGCTGACCCACGCATCCCGACCGGGAACGCCACGAGTCCAGTCTGCCGGCAGTGCCTAGTGTGAGCGGCGGTTTGCCCGGATCCCTCAGCGGACAGGTGACGGCGACGACCCTGCGGCTCGATGCCGACGGGCGCATCGTGCTGTGGCCGGATACCGCGCGAGACCTGTTCGGGCGTGCCGCTGTTGACGCGGTGGGGCAGCCGCTGGCGTGCGTCATCGAGTCGCGGCAGCGCAGCGCCTGCGAGAACGTCGTGGCTCACCTGTGCCGCGAGCCGAAGCGCGGCGCGGTGCACACCCTCGACCTGCTCGCCGAGCGTGCCGACGGCTCCACCTTCCCACTGGAGTGTTCGCTTTGGTGTGCGGACGACCCGGCGCGGCCTGGCGGCGTCGGTTTCGAGGTGCTGCTGCGGGACGTCAGCCATCGCGTTGGCCTCGAGCAGGACCTGCGACAGGAGCTGCGCGACCTGCGTCAGGTGTCGGCGGCGCAGCGGCAGGAGGTGAAGGATGTCCGCGCCCGCCTCACCGACATCACCGAGACGATCAACGAGGTGTTCTGGATCGCGGATGCCGACGTCACCCGGATGATGTACATCAGTCCCGGCTACGAACGCGTCTGGGGCCGCTCCTGCGCCAGCCTCTACGACGATCCGCGGTCGTTCATCGAAGCGATCCACCCGGACGACCGCCAGCGTGTGGCTGACGACCTGCTCGTGCAGCGGGTCGGCCTGCCGTTCGATCACGAGTACCGCATCATCAGGCCGGACGGCACCGTCCGGTGGGTGTGGGACCGCGGATTCCCCGTCAAGAATACCGACGGTTCGGTCCATCGCTACATCGGCGTCGCGCAGGATGTGACGAGGCGCAGGGCCAGCGAACTGGCCTTGCGGCGGCAGGAGATGCTGGACGCGATCGGCCACATGGCCGGCGGCCTGGCGCACGACTTCAACAACATCCTCGGCGTGGTTGTGGGTCACCTCGATCTCATTGCGCTCTCGACATCCCAGGGATCCGCCGGCCGTGAGAGCGCCGATCTGGCCCTCGACGCGGCGTTACGTGGCGCGCGGCTCGCGCGGCGCCTGCTGGGTCTGGCGCGACGTGAACCGATCGAGCGCAGCATCTTCGATCTGGCCGCAGCGGTGCGCGGAATGGTTCCGCTGCTCGAGCACGCCGCCGGCACCGGCACCGACGTGACGGTGCGCGCCGGCGCCGCGGCGTTCATCAGCGTCGACCCGGGCGAGCTCGACGCCGCCCTCATCAACCTGACCATGAACGCGCGAGCCGCGATGCCGGCTGGCGGTCAGCTCACCATCAGCACCGAGACCATTGATCTGCGTGCGCACGCGGCGGCGGAGCGGTCGCTGCCCGCGGGCGAGTACGCGGTGTTGAGCGTGCATGACACCGGCTGCGGCATGAGCGAAGCCGTACTGGGACGAATCGGCGAACCGTTCTTCTCGACTCGCGCCGGCAGCGAAGGCACCGGCCTCGGCGTCTCGATGGTGCATGCGTTCGTGCGTCAGTCGGGCGGCACGATGCAGGTGCAGAGCCATGAAGGGGCCGGCTCCACGTTCCGCCTGTTCCTGCCGACGGTCCAGGCCCCGTCGGAGGTGCAGGGGACGCTGCCAATCGACGTGACGGCGCCGCCCACCGACCCGGCCGCGTAGCCGCCGGCTGTGCTGGACCTCAGGGCCCGGCGCCCTGACGACCGCGTCCCTCCCGTGTCACAATGCGCACATGAAGATCGGAATCATCGGCGCAGGCATGATCGGCGGCACACTGGCGCAGATGTTTGCGCCGCTTGGTCACGACGTGGCGGTCAGCAACAGCCGCGGGCCGGACAGTCTTAAGGGGATGGTGGCTGAGATCGGCCCCCGGGCACAGGCGATGACCGTGAACGACGCCGCCGAGTGGGCCGATATCGTCGTGCTCGCGGTGCCGTGGCGCACGCCTGAGGCGTTGCCGCCGGCGTCGGCTGTTGCCGGCAAGATCGTCATCGACGCCATGAACCCGTACCGTGCGTGGGGCGGCACCTACGATCTCGGCAACTCGAGCTCCAGCGAGGAGACCCGCACGCGGCTGCCCGGTGCGCGCCTGGTGAAGGCCTTCAACACCATCTACTTCCGGCACCTCGCCACCGAAGGCAACACCAGTCTCCCCGAGGACGAACGCCGCGCCATCTTCGTGGCGGGCGACGATGCCGAGGCGAAGAGTGTGGTGGCCGGCCTCATCAGGGATCTCGGCTTCGCGGCGGTGGATGCCGGGACGCTTCGCGACGGCGTCAAGCTGCAGCCCGGATCAACCGTCTACAACCAGCAACTCACCGGCGCCGAGGCCCCGCGGCGGCTCGCCGAGGCTTAGTCGCGAGACGCACCCGGCGCTGGCGAGTCGGCGGCGTCACGAAAGCCGACGGCGATGAGGACCCGCCGCTCGTCCGGTCCGAGTGGGGCCCACGAGTGCAACGTGCCGCGGCCACGCAGCACCACGGCGTCCCCGTCATGCAGGATGTATCGGCGGGTTCCCCGACCGGGCACGTGCGCGATGAGGACCGACGCCGCCGGCGTGTTCGTGCCGAGCCTTCGATGCTCGACGAGGACATGGCAGGTCCACGGGTAGCCTGAACCGTCGAGATGAGTGCGCACATGCGAATCGGGCCCGTCGTACTCGTACAGCGCGTCGAAGGTTGGCACGATTGCCGTGCCGGTGGCGGCGCTGCAGGCCTCGCGGAGCTGACGGCTGACCGCCACATGCCCCAAGACGTCGCCGGCGGGCCGCGTGGTTCGGCGAGTCGAGGGCGGCTCAGGATCGAGCTGCTCGCGAGCCTCCTCGCACAGAAGGCGCAGCAGTTCGTCTGACAGGAATGACGGGCGGCCGATCGGGAATACGCCGCTGCCGGCCAGTCGATCGGCGACGGTGGCGATCAGGGCGAAGGCCGCTGCGGCGGTCTGGTCCTCGGGTGTCAGTCCGTCCTTCCCCAGGCGCCGCGCCGCCTGGCCGAGTGCGTCGAGCACGGCCAGGGTGGCGTCGACGTCGGTGGCCATGGCTGGCAGGTGCGCGAGCACCTCGTCGAGCGTGACGTCTCCGCGCTGGACGCGGAAATCCAGCTCGGGTGCGACCGGTCGCTCCCGCCTCGCCTTCATCAGCAACTCAATGACGATGAGTTCGGCGGGCGACCAGCTCGGCTTTCGATATTTCGCCTGTGAGCGTGCGTCCATCAGACGTAACATCCACGCTTCGAAACACCAGGAGGTGAACGAGTGAGCGAACAGAAAGACGAGCAGCCGCGTACGCCGGAGACGATCGACGCCGACAAGAAGGGCGCGCTCCGTGACCTCGACATCAAGCAGGACGACGCCGCGCAGGTTCGGGGCGGACGCATGGTGCGTTCATCCG
>JBKJMH010000146.1:0-7480 GCA_046596625.1 Vicinamibacterales bacterium
AGCTACGTACTGCCGACCTGTTGTAGCTGCGCACCTTTAGGTGCGCGACAAGGCCGACCTGAGGTCGGCAGCTACTTACTGTCCCACGCGCTAGGCGGGATCGATCGACTTCGAAAACACCGCCGAGGTCTTGGTCCGTGCGTAGTCCTCACGCAGATAGAAACGGTGCGCGTCCTCGCGCATGACCTGCGACCGCACGAGGATGCTGCCGAAGCCGTGCTCCCGCGCCCACGCTTCAGCTCGCGCGACAAGCGCCGCACCGATGCGGCGTCCGCGCACCGACGCCGACACCACCAGCCCGCCGATTTCGGCGCGCGCGTCCGACTGCATGTGCAGCACGGCCGCCACATGAATCCACCCCACGACGTGGCCGTCGACGCACGCCACGAACACGCCGTGGTCGGGCGCTGTCGCCACGCTGCCGATCCTGGCGCGCATCGCCTCAGGCGCAATCGGATAGCCGAGTTCGTCGCTCAGCTGCGCGGCGGCCTCCGCATCGTCAACTGTGATGGGGCGAATCTGTGCGGATGAGGCGCTCACGACGACATTGTGCCGCAGCGGCCACGTCGATGGGCGCGCATATACTGGACCGTCATGAAGAACGCGATGCTGCTGATGCTGACCGGTGCCGTCCTTGGCGCCATCGCTGCCTCGTTCATCGTGCCGCCGATGCTCTCGTGGTACACGGCACCGGGCGGGCTACCGCAGGGCGCGTCGATTCAGGCCGTGGTCCAGATTCCAGAGGTCATCCGCTACGCCACGACGCGGCTGCTGTGGGGACAGGCGATCGGCGCCGGCATCGGCGCCATGCTCGGCCTGATCCTCAGCATCATGTCCGGCCGTCGGCCGGCCGTGCCACAGGCGCCCCCACCAGCCTGAGCGGTCTTCGCCACTACTTCGGGTTCTCGACGATGGCGTACTGCGTGAGGATGGCGGCGTCGCCAGGCATGTCCTCTGAACCCACTGGATAGCCGTTCATCCCGAGCACGAACGCCAGGACGTCGGCGTACTGCTGCGGCTTCAGCCCGCCCGGATCGTTCTCGGGCATGTTCACTGACAGCCACTCGAACACGCTGCCCATCGACTGGCCGTTCCAGCGTTCGGCGAAGGCCCCACCCGTGAACATGCGCGGCGTGTGGCACGAACTGCACGACACCTTGAACTGCTGCTCGCCGCGCTCCGCCTGCGCTTCGGAGTAGATGCGGTCGAGGATCGACTTCGGATCCTGTGCTTGTGCCGCACCGGCCGAGAGCGATGCCGCGCCGGCAAAGAAGAGCGAGGCGAACAGGATCAGGGCCATGGGCAGATGAAGAAACGGTTTCATGGTGTCCGCGGATTATACCGGCTCCCGATCAACCGACGCCGCTGTCTGCTTTGCGCGCGTCCCTACATCGATGTCTGCAGCGGATAATTGCTCGATATTTGATGAGGCCCGACCGCGTCTGCGTTCGATAGACTGACGGCTACTGACGCTGGCCGACGTTGCCCTCATTCACGACGTTCGCGCCAGCAGAAAAGGACTCCTGCCGATGCATCTCCGACGTGTCCTGCCGCTCATGGTCGCGGCGCTCGCGTGTGCCGTCACCCCCATCGTTGCCCAGCGCGGTGGCGGCGTCGAGCCGCCGCAGCGGCCCTCCACGCCGCTGGTCGCTCCAACCGCGAAGACCGAGGCGCTGAAGCAGGAAGTTGCCGCCGACGTCGAAGCGCGGCGCGTCTTCACGCAGCAACTGGTGGACCAGATCTTCAGCTACAGCGAACTCGGCTTCCAGGAATTCGAGACGCAGCGCCACCTGACGGACGTCCTCGTACGCGAAGGCTTCGACGTGCAGCGGTCGGTGGCCGGTGTGCCGACATCGTGGGTGGCACGCTACGGTTCGGGACATCCGATCATCGCGCTCGGCACCGACATCGATGGCTTGCCGAGCACCAACCAGATGCCTGGCGTCGTCACCCGCAAGGAGATGGTGCCAGGTGCGCCCGGTCACGGCGAAGGGCACAACGCCGGACAGGCGCTGATCATGACCGCCGCGCTGTCGGTGAAGAAGGTGATGGAGCGCGACAAGCTGCCGGGCACCCTCATCCTCTGGCCGGGTGTGGCCGAGGAAGCGCTCGGCACCAAGGCGCACTTCGTCCGCGCCGGTCTGTTCAAGGACGTCGACGCCGCGCTGTTCGTGCACGTCGGCAGCGACATCGGCACGAGCTGGGGCGAAGGTGGCGGCAGCGGCATGGTGTCGGTCGAGTACTCCTTCAAGGGCTCGAGTTCGCATGCGGCCGCCGCGCCGTGGCTCGGCAAGAGCGCACTCGACGCGGTGGAACTGATGAACATCGCATGGAACTTCAAGCGCGAACATCTGCGCACACAGCAGCGCTCGCACTACGTCATCAGCTACGGCGGCGCGCAGCCCAACGTCGTCCCGCCGGATGCCAGCGTCTGGTACTACTTCCGCGAGACCGACTACGACCACATCAAGGAACTGTGGGACCTTGGCGACACCATGGCCAAGGCGGCCGCGGAGATGACCGGCACACGGTGGAGTTCACGTGTCCTCGGCACGGCCTGGCCCCAGCACGGCAATCGCCCGATGGCAGAGGCGATGTTCCAGAACATCCAGTCGGTCGGCCTGCCGCAGTGGAGCGCGGCCGACCAGCAGTTCGCGAAGGCGCTGCAGCGCGCGATGGGCAGCGATGAACGCGGGCTGGCCACTGAACTGCGCCCGCTGCGCGGCCGCGAGTCGATTCCGGCGGAACAGCAGACCGGTGGGCCGTCGGACGACATCGGCGACGTGATGTGGTCGGTGCCGACGATCACGCTGTCGTTCCCGTCGAACGTGCCCGGCACGATCGGCCACCACTGGACGAGCAGCATTGCCATGGCCACGCCCGTGGCGCACAAGGGAGCCACGCAGGGTGCGAAAGCCTATGCGATGACGATCATCGACCTGCTGACGCGCCCCGATCTCATCACGGCGTCGCGCGACTACTTCACCAACATCCAGCAGGCGCCGGTCAAGTACACGCCGCTGCTCCGTCCCGATGACAAGCCTGCGGTGTGGCTGAACAAGGACCTGATGGATCGGTTCAAGCCGGAACTGAAGAAGTTCTACTACGACTCGACGAAGTACAAGTCGTACCTCGAACAGCTCGGGGTTGCGTATCCGCCGGCCGTCATGCCCGAGAAGGGCGTGAACGTCCAGGCGCCGTAACTTCGGGCTTCTGGGTCCAGGCTTCGGGCTCCCGGCTTCGGGCTTCAGCTCGCGGGGGGACTCACTCCTCGGGCTGGAGCCCGTCGTCGTCTCCTGCGTCCGCCGCGTGGTGCCCGGGCTCGACGCGGGCCATGTCGCTGAGCACGTAGACGCCGCGCTCCGGCGACGTCGCGAACCCTTCCGTCACCAGCATTCGATTCCCCAGACCGGCCTCCCAGCGCGGGACCCCGATCACGCGGGCCAGTTCGCCCGGCAGCGTCGTGCCGGCGTTTGCCAGGAAACAGCGGGCGATCTCGCGGATGGCGACGTCACGCTTCACCCGCGTGCGGAGTTCGTCGGGAAAGCGGCCGATGCCCAGCGTCCAGATGTAGGTGAACTTCGGTGCGTAGAGCACCTCGCTCGGCACCACCAGCATGGCCGCCTGCAGTTCGTCGAGCGCCTTCGTGAACCGTGGACGATCGATGCCACCGGAGTCGGTGCGAAGGTCGGCGGTTGCCATTTCCCACTCGCGGCGCAGCACCTTCAGGATGGCCCGCGCCTCCGCGCTCAGGGTGCCGGCCTCGTCCCTGCGCTTCAGCCCCCACAGCGCCTGGAAGTACGGCAGCATACGCGGGGCAACGAACATGGCTTTCCCGCGGGAGATCTTCGCGTAGTACACCTTCCCGCGCCGAACGAGTTCGTCCTTCAACCGCCACGTCTGCGACGCCTCCGGATCGGTCTGTACGTTCCGAGGCATCACCGCGTCGCGGCGGCCGCACACCGCCACGTAGAGCGACGCCCCCGGACGACGAGAGTCGGTCATGCAGGCGGCGAAGCCGACGCGGTCGATGAAGCGCTCCGCCTGGTGCGCGCTCTCGATGCGCCGGGCGTCTTCCCGGCACCAGGTGCGGTCGCGGAAATCTTCGGCGGCGGCTGCGAGGCGCGGACGGGAGGCCACGCGGGCGGTCAGCGCGCCTCTTTCCAGCGGGTGACGCTCGGTCGGCCGTCGGCAAGATCGGCCAGTTGATCGCGAAGCGCGAGGCGGTGCGGTGCCGCCGAGGCGGCGTGTGCCGCCAGCGCCTCATCGCTCTCCCACCGCTCGAAGAACATGAACTCGGTTGGGTCGGCAACCGACTGGTGCAGATCGTAGGCGAGGCAGCCCGGTTCCTGCAGCGTTGACGGCACGACCGACTGCAGCACCGCCTGCGCGCGTGCCTCCTGCCCGGCCTTCACCTTGATGATGGCAACAACCGTCACGGGGTGGCTCATGCGACCGATCCTACCGCGTGGAGACGCCGTGCAGGCGCTCTTTACGCACGCTGGCGCCAGCCGCACCTCGTCGAACCCATGGCTCCGGTGCCGTGTCTCAGCGTCGGAGGTGCAGCGAGGCGCCGACCTCGAGAACATCGAACGCCGAGTCGGCGACGCCGTGCGCCGTTCTGGCCCGGTCGAGGGCATGGAGCGGCTCATCGATCGCTTCGGTCGTCAGCTGGAAGGTGCCGAAGTGCATGCCGAGGCTGCGCGTAGCGCCGAGGTCGAGGTGCGCCCGCACGGCTTCGTCGGGGTTCATGTGAATGGGACCCATGAACCACCGCGGCTCATAGGCACCGATCGGCAGCAGCGCAAGGTCGATGGCGCCGTACCGCTCGCGAATCGCGCGAAAGTGCGGGGCGTAGCCGCTGTCACCGCCAAAGAAGAGGCGTCGTCCCTCGATCTCGATGATGAAGCTGCCCCACAGGGCGCGGTTGCGGTCGAACGGCGTGCGGGCCGAGAAGTGCTGCGCCGGCGTCACGGTGACCGGCAGTGGCGCCGCAGCCAGCTCCTACCAGTCGCGCTCCTCGACGCGGCTGAACCCGGTTCGTCGGCCGATGGCGGCGTTGCCGAGCGGCGTGACGAGCACCGGATCGAAGCGGCGCGCAATCGATCTCAGGCTCGCCAGGTCGCAGTGGTCGTAGTGATTGTGACTGAGCAGCACCAGATCGATTGGCGGCAGTTGCTCGAGCGCTACACCGGGACGGCGCACGCGCCTCGGCCCGATGAACGAGAGCGGACTCGCGCGTTCGGAGAACACAGGATCGGTGATGATCGTGGTCGTCGTTGTCTGGATGATGAACGTCGAGTGACCAACGAACGTGACAGTAACCCAGGCCAACGGGTCATGCGCCGCCGGAGGCCCAGAACGCACGGGCACGGTTCGCGGCCAGGGCGCGCGCGGTTCCGCCATCATCTTCGGCAGCGCACTGAGTGGGCGTGCATTCTTGGCGCTGGGATTGAAGAAGCGCTCGCCGTCGTAATGATCGCTCACCGGATAGGTCATCGCGCCGCACCCGCCGCGTCCTCGGTGATCCTGCACACGGTTCGTGGAGCAGCGTACCACGCTTGGTATCGAGGCCCATGCTGCGGCCGGTGTATTAACATGCGTCCGTCCATGCTTGTGTTCATCCTCAGTCAGTCGACTCGCTCGTGAGCCGCCCGTCCAGAAGCCAGGGGCCGGCGCCACCGCGCCTGCTGCACACGCTCCGCAACGACGTGCGCATCGTCACCAAGGAGATGATGCGCCGCGGCGTGCACCGGGAAGTGGGCGGGACGCTGGCGGGGCTCGAAGCCTTCTACCTGACCCGCGAGGACCGGGCGCGGCTGGACGAGTTGTCCGCGGTCCGGCGCTTCTTCCGCCGCAACTGGTACTTCCTGCGCGGACTGCTGTTGAAGCTGACGCCGGCGCGGCGGATCATGCTGGCCGTGGCGCTGTTCGCCATCGTGCTCGGCGCGTGGCGGATCGACATCGACACCGTGCACATAGCCTTTCGCGTGCAGGGTCTGGGTATCGCACTCGTGCTCGGGGTACTGGTGCTGGAACTGAAGGACAAGCTCGTGGCGCGGGACGAACTCGAGGCCGGCCGCGCCGTGCAACTGGCACTGATGCCGACCGACCGCCCGAATGTGCCAGGGTGGGACGTCTGGCTCTACACGCAGCCCGCGAACGATGTTGGCGGCGACCTCGTCGATCACCTGCCACTGGCCGATGACCAGCATGCCGTGCTGCTCGGCGACGTCACCGGCAAGGCGCTGCCAGCGGCCCTGCTCGCCGTGAAACTGCAGGCGACGCTGCGGGCGCTCGCGCCGCACCTCCCGAACCTGGGCGATCTGGCGTCGGGCGTGAACGGCATCCTCTATCGCGACGGCTTGCCGACGCGGTTTGCCTCGCTCGTCTACGCCGTGCTCACGCCGAACTCGGGGCAGGTGCGGATGCTGATTGCCGGACATATGCCGCCCATCCACCTGCACAATGGCGGCACGTCGACATTGCCGCAGGGGTCGATGGTCATCGGCATGATGCCCGATGTGCCCTTCTGGGAGCAGGCGGTCAGCGTGGACCCCGGCGACACGCTGGTCGTCTACTCGGACGGCGTGAGCGAGGCGATGAACGAGCGGGAGGACTTCTTCGGTGAGGAGCGGCTTCATCCGATCGTGATGCGGACGGGCGGGCTGACCGCGGCCGAGGCCGGTACCCTCATTCTCGAGGAACTGTCGGCGTTCGTCGGCCACGCCGAACAGAGCGACGATGTCTCCCTGATGGTGCTGCGGCGGGTCCCCGAGTCTACTTGAGACGCATCCGGCTGTCCGGGTCCGAGCGGATGATCATGTAACGGATGTCGCCATCGAGGCTGCTCCACCAGTGCGGCGTGCGGCCTGGAATGATGATCAGGTCGCCCTTGGCCACGTGACGGCTGACACCACCGTCGATCTTCTCGCCACGAGGGCCGGGGTTGCGGTTGGCCGGCACCGGCTTCGGATTCACGATAGTCCCGCCGGTCACCAGCGTGCCGCCACCCTCGAGGATGTAGTAAACCTCGGACGTGCGCGTCTCGTGCGCGATGGCGTCGCCCGGCTGGTCCTTCGGGCGGAAGACGCCGTACGCACCGATGCGATGTCCACCCACGTCGACCGTCCGCACCGGCAGGTCGTTGATCTCGTTGCGCGGTAGGGCATCGAGAAAGGCCTGCATCTGCGCGGCGGTGATGTCGGTGGCAGGCAGTGGCTCCTGCGCGCCTGCCGAGACGACCGATCCGACACAGACCAGCGCCGCGTACACCATCGTTCGCAACATGTCAGCTCCTCGTACTTGGTCCGGCCGGGGCCGGAGTTCGGGCAATCATGCCACGACCCTACCGCTTGTGCCGAACAGTCACCGCTGCGCCGTCCGACACTGATAGTGGAGCCGACGGCGTCAACATGCGCGATCGCAGTCGTCGGGCCGCGGCCTCGAAGGCCGACCACGGGTCGTCGGCGAGCGCATC
>JBKJMH010000283.1:0-5461 GCA_046596625.1 Vicinamibacterales bacterium
TCCATCGTCAGCGACCGGAAGCCGAGTTCGGTGAAGAGGGTGTAGCAGGCGTCGCGATCGGGGCCGCGGTAGCGGAAATTGTCGATGTCGAACGCCACCGGCACGCTGGTGTGGATACGCACCATCTCGCGGCTGTGAACGGCGTCGGCGGCGTGCGCCAGCAGCGCCTCGCGGTATTTCTTCTGCGGGACCTCGGCGGCGTGTGCCAGCAGCGCGTCCAGCGAACCCCAGGTCGTGATGAGTTCTCGCGCGCCCTTCTCCCCGATTCCCGGCACACCCTTCACGTTGTCGATCGAGTCGCCCATCAGGGCCAGCACGTCCACCACCTGCTCGGGCGGCACGCCGAACTTCTCCTTCACGCCGGCAGGGTCGTACCACGCGCCGTCGTCGCGTGGATTGAAGATCCGGACGTGGTCCTGCACCAACTGGTAGAAGTCCTTGTCGCTCGTGATGATGACCACGTCGTAGCCATTGGCCACGCCGCGCAGCGCCATGGTCCCCACCACGTCGTCGGCCTCGTAGCCTTCGAAGGTGATGATCGGCACGCCGAGCGCCTCGCAGGCTTGATGGACGAGCGGGATCTGGCTCGCGAGGTCGTCTGGCATCGGGGCGCGATTCGCCTTGTAGTCGGCAGCGAGGTCGTCGCGGAACGTGCGGCCCGGCAGGTCGAACGAAGCGGCGATGTAGGCGGGTGCCTGCTCCTTGATCAACTTCCGGAGCATGTTCACGAAGATGTAGACCGCATTCGTCGGGATACCGCCGGCGTTGCGGAGCAAGGTGCCCTCGCCGGTCCGGATCTGCGCATGGTACGCGCGGTACATCTGCGAGTTGCCGTCGATCAAATAGAGTGAGGGTTTTGAGGACATCGGGTCGGTCGGATTTGACTATATCATTGAGAATAATGCAGATCCGGTCGGCGTTGGCCTTGCTTGCGGTGATGATGCTCGCCGCGTGCGGCGGGAGTGGGGGCCTCTTCAAGGCGTACGAGTACGAAGAGGAGATGTACCTGTCGCTCGACGGCACTGCCACGCTCTACGTGAACAGTTCGGTCCCGGCGCTCAATGCGCTGCGCGGGTCGCACTTCGACATCGACCCCACCAGACAGCCCAACCGCGAGGCTGTCCGCGCGTTCTTCGAGACTCCGCAGGCGAAGGTGACGCGCATCACGTTTTCGCGCCGCAGTAACCGTCGATACATCCACGTGCGGCTCGATGTGGCCAGCATCGAAGCACTCGGCTCGGCGGCGCCGTTCTCCTGGTCGACCTACAGCTTCAAGCGTGACGGCGAACTCTTCTACTACAAGCAGAACGTCGGCGCGGCCACTGGCGCGCCGGTGGCCAACGTCGGGTGGGAGGACGACGCGATCATCGCGTTCCGCATGCACCTCCCGAGCAAGATCGCCTACCACAATGCCGGCGCAGGAAACCCGGGACGCGGCAACATCCTCACGTGGGAGCAGTTGCTGACCCAGCGCCTCAGCGGCGCGCCGCTGACGCTGGATGCGCGGATGGAAACGCAGTCGATCCTGTACCGCACCATCGCGCTGTTCGGCGCGACGTTCGTGGTCGTGGCCATCCTGTTCGTCGTCATCATCTGGCGTGTGCTGCGTCGCGGCAAGAAGAAGACCGCCTCACGGATTCCTTCGACGCGCGTATGAACGACCTTCTCAGGACCGCTCTGGGCACCATCGTGATCGTCGCGTCGGCCACCGCACTGATCTCTGCGCAGTCCGTTCCGACGCGCACGGGAAAGGCGATCTACACCGCGAACTGCGCCAGTTGTCACGGATCCGATGGGAAGGGCGCGCCGCAATCCAGCGTGGGATTTACCGACGTCGAACTACCCGACTTCACCGACTGCACGTTCACGACGCCTGAGCCCGATGCCGATTGGGCCGCGACCATTCATGTGGGTGGCGCGGCGAGAGCCTTCAGTCACCGCATGCCCGCATTCGGCGACGCGATGACCGACGATGAGATCGAGCTGTCGATCGGTCACCTGCGTTCGTTCTGCACCCAACCGAGCTGGCCGCGGGGCGACCTGAACCTGCCTCGTCCGCTCGTGACGGAGAAAGCCTTCCCGGAAAACGAGTCGGTCATGAGCACGACCGTGTCGCGAGACGGCGACGCGTCGGTCGAGAACACCTTCATCTACGAGCGCCGGCTTGGTCGGCGCAGCCAGTACGAACTGGCGGTGCCGTTCACCTTCCAGCAGGAGGACTCGAGCTGGAACCGCGGACTTGGCGACGTCGCCTTCGCTTTGAAGCACGTGCTGTTCGACAGCCTCTCGACGGGGACGATTCTCAGTGCCGGCGGCGAGATGCTGTTCCCGACGGGCAAGACCGAGACCGGCATCGGTGGCGGCAAGACCGTAGGCGAGACGTTCGTCGTCGTCAGCCAGGTGTTGCCGCGCGACGGCTTCCTTCACCTGCACGGCGGCCTCGAGTTTCCGTTGAGGAACGCTGATCCGAACGAGGCCTACTGGCGCGCCGCGCTCGGGAAGACGTTCTCGCAGCATCGCTGGGGACGCGCCTGGTCGCCGATGGTCGAGGTGCTCGGTGTGAAAGAACTCGGTCGCGGCGAGGCTCCGCAGTGGGACGTCGTGCCGCAGATGCAGGTGTCGCTCAGCCGCCGGCAGCACATCCTGATCGATGCGGGCGTCCGCATCCCGGCCAACCAGCGGTCGAGCCGCACGCCGACGTTCCTGATGTACGTGATCTGGGATTGGTTCGACGGCGGTCTGCTGGAGGGGTGGAAGTAGTGCGTACGGCGTTCGCCACAGCGACAGCGGCCTGGCTGCTCTCAGTGCTCGTGTCCGCCACGCCTATAGTGTCGACAGACGCCAGGGCACATGCCGCGGAGCTCTTCGTCACCTCGGACGCCTGCCTGGCGTGCCACAACGGCATGCGGAACGCGAGCGGCGAGGACGTGTCGATTGGCGCCGACTGGCGGTCGTCGATGATGGCCAACGCCGGACGCGACCCGTACTGGATGGCCGGCGTGCGCCGCGAGATCGCCGACCATCCGACGGCCGATGCGGCCATCCAGGACGAGTGCTCGGTGTGCCACCTGCCGATGGCGCGCACGACCCATCGCGCCGAAGGCAAGCCCGGCGAAATCTTCTCCCACATGCCGCCGCGCACCGGCTCAGAGGGGATGGATGCCCTGGCGCACGACGGCGTGTCGTGCACGGTCTGTCACCAGATCACGCCCCAGAAGCTGGGCACGCCCGACAGCTACACCGGCGGCTACGTCATCGACACCCAGGCCACGGCGCCGCGCGCGATCTACGGTCCGTTCGAGGTCGACAAGGGACGCACCACCGTGATGCGCACGTCCTCGGGCTTCCGGCAGGAGCAGTCGACGCACATCCAGCAGTCCGAGTTGTGCGCCACGTGCCACACGCTGATCACCACGGCGCTTGGGCCGAACGGTGAGGCGATCGGCCGCCTGCCAGAGCAGATGCCGTATCAGGAGTGGAAGCACTCCGACTACGCCACGACGAAGAGTTGCCAGGCCTGCCATATGCCGGCGTCAGACGACACGGCGATCTCGTCGGTGCTCGGTCAGCCGCGCACGCTGGCGCGGCATCAGTTCCTCGGCGGTAACTTCTTCATGTTGCGGATGCTGAACACCTACCGCGAGGAGCTCGGCGTGATCGCGCCATCGACCGAGCTCGATCGCGCCGTGAACCGCACCGTCGCGCACCTGCAGTCCGAGTCGGCAACGGTGTCGATCGACCGAACCGGGCTGTCGGGCGGCACGCTCGGCTTCGACGTCGTCGCGCAGAACCTGTCAGGGCACAAGCTGCCGACGGGCTATCCGTCGCGCCGCGTCTGGTTGCACGTCACGGTGCGTGATGGTGGCGGGCGCGTCGCCTTCGAGTCTGGGGCGGTGGACGGCACGGGGCAGATTGTGGGGAACGACGGCGACCGGCACGCCGCCGCCTTCGAGCCGCATTACGCCACCATCACCAGCGCCGATCAGGTGCAGGTGTACGAGTCGGTGATGGGCGATGCCGCGGGCAGGCCGACCACCGGCCTGCTGAGTGCCGTGCGCTTCTTGAAGGACAACCGCCTGCTGCCGCGCGGCTTCGACAAGGCGACGGCTGACAGTGACATCGCCGTGGTCGGCGGCGCCGCCGAGGACGAGAGCTTCACCGGCGGGCGCGATCGGGTGCGGTACGCGGTGAACGTGGCCGACGCGGCTGGGCCGTTCCAGGTCGAGGCCGAACTGCGCTTCCAGCCCATCGCCTATCGCTGGGCGCAGAACCTCACGCAGTACGACGCTTCCGAGGCGACGCGCTTTGTGCGCTGGTACGACTCGCTGGCGCACGTTTCGTCCGTGGTGTTGTCTCGGTCGACTGCGCAGGTGACTTCGCCGTCGCGCTGATCGAGTCGAGGCTCCGGCGCAGCGCGTCCATGAGGTTCACCACCTTCGGCGGCTCCTGCACCTCCGCGGCGACGATCTCGCGACCGGCGATCTTGGCGTCGATAATCTCGCGCAGCCCTTCCTGGTAGTCGTCGCGGTAGTCGGAGAAGTCGATCGACCCTTCGAAGGTGCCGATCACCTGCTGCGCGAGCGCGACTTCGGCCGGCTTCACCGTCTCGGGCATGTCAGCCAGCTCGTCGATCGTGTCCATGCTGCGGATCTCGCTGGCGTGGCGCAGGGTGTACATCACCAGGCCGCGCTCGCGCGGTTGCACCTTGATGAGGTACTCGCGCCCGTAGAGGGCCACCTTCCCGATGCCAGCCTTGCCCTTCATCCCTTCGCGGATGACGGCAAACGCCTCCTTGGCAACGGGGCCATCAGGTGCGAGGTAGTACGGCTTGTCGAGGTAGATCGGATCGATCTCGACGTCGTCGGTGAACTTCTCGAGGTTGATAACGCGGGTCGAGTCGACGCGAACCTTGTCGACGTCGTCGTCGTTCATGACCACCCAGCGCCCCTTCTCGAACTCGAACCCCTTCACGATGTCGGTGTTCGGCACGTCCTTCTGGCAGGTGGGGCACCAACGCTTCTGCTGGATGCGCGTCTGGCACTCGACGTGAAGCTGGTTGAAGCTGATCGTCGCGCTGGTGTCGGTGGCGGGGAACACCTTGACCGGGATGTTCACGAGGCTGATCTTGAGATAGCCCTTCCAGGTGGGTCTCGCGGCCATGTCAGCGAACCTGCTTTCCCTTGTCGTCAATCGGCGCGATGGCTTCGTCCACCGCCACCGTGAATTCACGGAAGTTCGAGTATGTGGCAGCGCCTTCGACGCGGGTGCCGTTCAACTTGTTCTCGTAGCGCTCGAACATCTCGATCGGCACCGGCAGGTTGATGCCGTCAACCGTCCCGTATGCCACGAAGATCTGGGCGCGCAGCCAGAGGTCGTCGATGCCGATCTCGGTCATGTAGACCTGCGAGGTGCGCCGGTCGAGCCAGAAGTGGCCGCTCGAAGGCAGGTTCTTCCCCTGCGG